>JBDTQM010000449.1:0-1515 GCA_039932175.1 Specibacter sp. | reverse complement strand
CAAGATCAGCTCGGGGGTTCTCCAGCTCACCTTCGCCTTTCACCAAGAACCAAGTTCCGAACCCCTTCTGGGCGAGAAGTTGCCCAAGGATTTCGCAGGACCAGTTGCAGGCGCCGCATGGAAACACGAAGCCCCCATCAGGTCCCACGCCTTGTGCTGCTTCACGAAACTCATGGACAAACGCGGCTAACTCAGGGTCAATGGGCTCGCTTGACTGACGCATGGGGCACCCGCTCCTTGGTTCTTCGGAAAGGATTATTCAACCACCCTTCTTCGAATCAGCTGGTAATCGGAACACCTAGCTCTGGTCCCATGCTTCGAGCTGCAGCCATGCCTGACTGTAATAGAGCCGCTAATCGGAGTTAACAGTCACAGGTGGGAGGAAGCCTGAGAATCATTCTTGGAAACGAAGGATTTCAAGAAGCACAGAATCAAGAATCCGGAAGGGCCTGTCGCTCTCCGCAGCAGTGTGGGTCCTGCCGCAGAAAATCGCCCCGCACAGAAGGGCCTGTCGGCCGGCTCGCCGTTCTCAAAAATAGTTCCCTAAATGGTGCAGCCACACCAAGGCCCTGAATCGAGTTTCACGAAGGGAACCTCAAATGGCTACACACCACATCGGCCGTGAAGTCGGCATGTTGATTGTCGCGTTGATCGTCCATTGTCGGTAGGGACATTGACCGTTATGGAACTGGCGTCACTCCTGCACAACAGAAGCGGTATTTGAGCGTGCCGCCGCATGCGCAGGGAGCGTACACACCTTGGTGGTATTGTCCACCTGTGACAGAGTTTCCCGAGCGACCTGCATCCCAATGCAGGATTGTGCCTGATGCCACCGTGACGTTCATTCCAGGTTCCGGCTCGATACCCCAAGGATTAGTTGATGGGCCGGTGGCGGGGGAACCAGCTTGTCCTATAGCCCGAGGTATTTCATCTTGAATTGTTCCTCCGTGCTTGACGAGCGTTGACCATATCTTGATCGGACCTTTGGGCCGCCGACGAGCGGAATCAACGAGACTTCCAAGAACGGGCAGTAAACCTATCGGTGCCGCCGCGGCGCTCCCGGTGGTCACCGCAGCGGCACCTGCGGCCATCAAGCCCGCCGCCAATGAGAAGGAGACAGTGCCTGCGCTTATCCCGAGACGGGATAAGGGGCCTCGGTCCATCTCCTTGGCTAAGTGGGCAAGCCTTGGTTCGAGAAGTGCCTTCTCCCTGTCGCGCACATATGCATCGACCTCCCCGCGGGATGTAAGAGGACAGTTCCCATAAATGCTTACAAGGTCAGCACGGAAATCGCCGAAGGCATCGTCATCATGAACGGTTCGGATAACTTCGGGAGTCAGACCGGACAGTGCCGGGATACGAGAGGACAACATTACCTGAGCGGTAGGAACCACCGGGCTGAGTACCTCACTGACACCACGCCGGAGCAGATGCGACTCCCATTCAAAGACGGATGTGTAAGAGATTGCGCCAATAGGTCAGGGTCGGCGTTTGGGGCGGGCGTCCCAGCGGTGG
>JBDTQM010000448.1:0-1521 GCA_039932175.1 Specibacter sp. | reverse complement strand
GATTATCCGGAGGATTTTGTTATCCCGAGTTTCTGCCGAGAGCCCCATGCGATTCAGGGTTTCGCAGGGCCTTACTCGGGATAACAATCTGGGACTACGCTGACTCCCCCTGTTCGTTTTCACATAGAGGTGAGGAAGTCATGAAGATCCCCATTGGTGAGTTGATCGCGAAGTCTGACAGCGAGGTCGTCAAGCTCAAACATGCGCCGTCGACGCTGATGCAGTACCGGTGGGCGTGGCACCGGTTCGAGGTGTTCTGCACCGAAGAAGGCGTTACCGAGCTCACTGGCGAAGCGCTGGCTTTGTATATGCGGTTCCTGGCCACGGAACTGAGCGAGGGTCGTTTCAAGGAGTGGAAATACAAGCTCCTACGCAAGTCGGTTCTCGTCTTGTCGGAGGTCCAGCAAACCGGCGCGTACGTGTGGAAGGTTTCAAGGCACGTCGGCCCGAATGATGTGCTTGGTCAAGTATTTCGCCCGGTTCAGGAACAATTTGAGGATTGGCTGAGCAGCCAAGGTTTGGCACGGGATACCCAGGACCTGTATGCAGTTATCGGTCGCCGGGCATTGGCCTGCTGGCAGGGGCAAGGATTCACAGAGTTTCAGGCTTTGTGCGGCCCCGACGTTTCTGCGGCGTTGGTATCTCTGGGGGAAAGCTATCGGCCCGGCAGTATGCGGACAGTACTCTCCGCTGTTCGGGTATTGTGCCGCTTTCTTGAGGAATCTGGAAGCTGCTCGGGCCTCTGTCGGGCAGTTCCACGTTTCGTATCACGGCGTGTGGTGCATGCTTCTGTGTTGCCGGTTAAGACGATCGATATGCTGACGAACTCACCTGTCGCGGGCACGCTCACTGGCAGGCGGAACCGCGCCATGCTGCTGCTGGGCGCCCGTACGGGGTTGCGTCCAGTCGACATTGTGGCGCTGCGTTTGCAGGACATCGACTGGCGGCAAGGACAGATCATCTTAGCGCAGCACAAGACCGGTGTGGTGTTGGTGCTACCGCTGCTGGCAGACGTTGGAGAGGCCATTGCCGAATACCTACTCCATGACAGGCCGACCGGTGTCATCGATGAGCATGTGTTCCTTCGTGCACAGGCACCGTTTGTTGGCTTCCCAGCTTCGGAGGATTTGTATCACGTGGCATCCCGGGCCTTTGCTAGGGCAGGAGTCACTGACCAATCCGAGAGCGGGCATGGGTTTCGGGTGTTGAGGGCATCTCTGGCGACCAGGATGCTCGAAGAAGACACGCCATTGCCCGTGATCTCAGGTGCCCTTGGTCATCGGGGCATTTCCTCGGCCAAGCACTATCTCAGCGCCGATGAAAGACACATGCGCGAGTGCTGTCTTGATTTCGTGGGGATCGAGCCGCACGGGGCACTGTCATGAACCGCTTTGTCAGTGGTTTGGCCGCTCATATCCAGAGCCTGCTGGAGCTCAAGCATGCGCTGGGGTTACCGTACGAATCCTCGGAACGTCATTTGCTGGCCTTTGACACCATGTGTGCCCAGCGCTTTCCGGGACA
>JBDTQM010000447.1:0-1558 GCA_039932175.1 Specibacter sp. | reverse complement strand
GGGACTGGGCGAACACCCCCGGAGTGCGCATCGCCAACGGCGACTACAGCTAACCAAGGTGCCGGCGGCCGTGTTGATTGCGGGGAAGCCGCGGGTTGGAGGGAACAAGAATGAGTGAAGATCCGATCATCCACATTGAAATCCGTGCGGCCACACTGGCGCAGATCAAGGAATTTACCGACCAGATGCAACCGGACCTGGGCTGCAGGGCGATCGCCCGGGCAGTTGATGGTGGCTTCGCCATTGATGCGTACCTGCCCGAAACCCAGCTGGCGGCAGCCCGGGACGTCCGCAGTGCCGCCGCGGTTTCCCTGCACGTGGTGGAGAACGCAAGCGAGGTGGGCCGGCAGCGGCAGCAGGAAGTGGGCAGCGGCAACCGGTTTGCGGCCAGGGGTGAGATCCCTCGGGGTCTCGGGCGGAAGGAATAGCGGCCATGCCATATCTGAATGTTGACGAGATAGAGTCCGCCCTGGAAAACCTGGCCGCGGCCTATCCGGCCTTGACCACCCTGATGACGGCACCGAACACGACCCACGAAGGGCGAAGCAGCCACATCCTCAGGCTGGGTGCCGGCGATCCGTCCGCGGACGGAGTCCTTATCCTGGGCGGCATGCACGCCCGGGAATGGGTTCCCCCGGATGCACTGGTCTCCTTCAGCGCCGACCTGTTGGAGGCCTACCAGACGGGCACAGGCCTGGGCTACGGCGGGGCCACCTTCTCATCAGCGGATGTGGGCAGCATCCTGGAATCGGTGAATATTTACGTCTTTGCCTGCGTGAACCCGGACGGGCGGCATTTCAGCCAAACCAGCCAGCCCATGTGGCGCAAGAATCGGCGTCCCAACAGCGGCGGCGGCAACTGTCTCGGCGTGGACATCAACCGCAATTTCGACTTCCTGTGGGACTTTCGGGCAAAGTTCGCCTCGGACTCAGGTGTCAGTGCCTCGGACAATCCCTGTGATGCCAACGTGTACTGCGGCCCGGCTGCGGGCTCGGAACCGGAAACCCGCAATGTTGTGTGGATGCTGGACAACACGCCACAGATCCGCTGGCACATGGATGTGCACAGCGCGGTTCCGGTGTTCCTGCACAGCTGGGGGAGCGACCAGAATCAAAGCGCCCAGCCCGCCCAGACATTTCTCAACAGCGCATTCGACGCCGTGCGCGGGCGCGCCAACGACACCGCCTACGGGGAGTTCATCACGGCCGAGGACCTGGAGCTGGTCTCCGCCGCGAGCACGCACATGAGCGATGCGGTGAAGGCCGTCCGGGGGGACAACTATGGTGTTGAACAGGCATTTGGCTTGTATCCCACCTCCGGGGCGAGCGACGATTATGCTTTTGCCCGCCACTTTGCCGACCCGTCCCGGCCCAAGGTGTACGGCTTCACAGTCGAATGCGGCCACAGCTTCCAACCAGCCTGGGCCGAGGCCGAGGAAGTGATCAGGGAGGTGTCGGCCGGACTGGTCTCCCTGTGTCTGGAAGCTGCCGGGATGGCGGCCGATTCGGTGGACCAGGTGATGGGCAAGGACATTGCCTTGGTGCGGCAAACCCCGGGC
>JBDTQM010000446.1:0-1560 GCA_039932175.1 Specibacter sp. | reverse complement strand
TCATGTTGGCGTGCAGGTACGGCTGGGAGATGCCGGCGTCGAGGAGGCGCATGGCTCGGAATTGACTCCACAACCATCGCGTTGTTGCTCGGCCACGAGTCCCCAGCATCGACCAACACCTACCTCCACGCCGACCTCGCACCCAAACAGAAAGCCCTTGACCGCACCGCTCCACCACAAAACCAGCCAGGCCGTTACCAGCCAACCGAGGCGCTACTTGCCTTCCTCGAAGCCCTATAGCACCAGTCAGTTATGCCAAACTTCACCCATCACACCCCGCCAGCAGCAGTCACCCCGCCCCGAGTATCGGAATAACCGCAATATCGGCATAACCGGTGAAGGGCCGGCTTACGGGCGCGCGCCGAGGGTATTGCGACAGCACCAGAACGAGGGAATGTGAGGGGATTCAATGCCAGCGGTTACTGCAGTCCAGCATTACCTCGACTGGCTTTCCAACTCACGGCAGCCACGACCAGATGCGCAACGCTCATGACGAGGAAGCTTGCGCCACCTACGAGCACGCCAAGCAGCAAGACACAAAGCATCAGGCCGAGCCTTGTACCTGACCTGCTCTTCCTCAGCAATGCCGCTACAGTCCCTAGCAGAAGAGCGGCGACGAGCACTAGAACTGAAATGACAAAGAAACTCCCTGCCCATTTCATGCCGAGACCATCCTCGACGACATTCGCCAGCCCGTTCATCACGGCAGCGGCAGCAGCTACTGGACCACGACGCCATGGACCCCCAGCATGCCCAGACTCTGCAGGCCATCCATCAAGACCTGAACCCGGCGGCCATCACGCGCCGCATCAACGCCATCCAGAACCAGCTCATCAACCGGGCCAAGATGCGCGCACAGTCCGGTGATGCCCTATTTGGCGAGCAAATTAGCTCAGGCACGCATGAATTTTCGCGAGCATATTGACTTGAGGCAAGGCGTGGTGAGCCGAAACTCCGCTACAGTGCCCGCGAAATCCTGCGGGTGCCTCAGAGAAGGATGCTCGCGAAACAGCCGTTGGTGGCCCAGTGCTCCTGTAGCTGCCGTGAGGGGCAATGAAGTGAGAACTTCCGCTTGTTTTAGGGGATTTCTCGGGCCTGACGTTGTGTCAGGTTGGGTTCGTAGGTTCATGGGCTTCGGTGTCCAGAAAATTAGATATGGAGCCTAACCTGACAGATTTTGGCTCCATATTGGACCTCTGGCTGGAGTATACCCCAACCAGGGGCGGGATTGCCCCTGTCGACGCCTCAGGAGTACTGGGTCCTATTGGTGCGCTGCCCCGTGGAATAATTCATCTGGATCATCACGCCCGTGTCTGGAGTTTCATGTCCCACTCTTCATTGTCGGTCCTGGTGTCCTTGAGGCGGATGGGCGCGATGGCTGCCCTTGCGGCTTTGGCGATGGCCACTGCTTGCGCACCGGTGGCTGCCCACTCACCCGCAACCTCCGGGAGCACCAGCGCTTCAGCCGCGCCTTCGCCCGGTTCATGGAGGGTTCCTCTGGCTTAGGGGTGTGAGGAGGATCGGTACGGAAAATCACGTTTAGGGTGAGTCGATGCTGAT
>JBDTQM010000445.1:0-1566 GCA_039932175.1 Specibacter sp. | reverse complement strand
GCGACGGCTGTTGGTCTCAGATCGCATCAGATTCCTGCGTCTTTTCAGGCCTTGGCGCTCATCCGGCGACGGACCGCGTAAGCTGCGCCGGCTGCGACGATGAGACCGCCACCAGCCGCAACCAGTGCCAGATTTACTCCGTCCGGGGAAGTCGTGGTAGTAATGCCGGTCCCGGGGGCACCGGCAGGCATGGCAGTCAGTGCACCGCACAGGGCCGGTGAGGTAGCGGCCAGCGGCAGCGAGGGGACCAGATCACTGGGTGCCTTCTGGGCAGCAGCGGGCAGGGTGGCCGGATCCAAGCCGTGAACGACAACGACGGCCGTACCAGCTTTGAGGGAATCAGCGGTTTTCGAATCCAAGGCAAAAGTGCGCTCGTAGGTGTAGGCAGCACCCATGCCAGCGACCTTCAAATCGGTGGCGGCAGCCGGGCTAGTGTCACCGCTGGTGGACAACGTCACCCCGATCCCGCCATAGAACGGAGCGCCTTCAGTGGTGCTGATGACGCCGTCCTTGCTTTTGTCCGCTGACATGTCCGGGCAGGTGCCCTTCGCACCGATGTGGATGTGCTGGACGTGCGGATAAGGCTTGCCATCAAAGGTGGCCGCCAAGCCGGAGACATTTTCGGTGACAGTGGCCTGGTTGCCATTGACCTTGATCATGACCGTGCCGCTGGCATTGCTGCCGTTGAGCGCAGCCAGATTGGCCTGATAGGTGCTGTTGTCCGCGGCGAGAGCCGGGCCAGCAGACAGGGCGAGAGCACCCAAAGCAAGTGCCGGGATAATCAAGAATGTGGGCTTCTTCATGAAATTTCCTCCGATGAGAATAGACATTCCCCCAATGGGCACGTCCATAAGCCTGACCATAACTGATTTTGTGTGTTCCATGTCACTAAAGTGAAGAAATCAGTGAATAGAGGCCAATATTAGGCCAGACGGGAAAATCCGCCCGACGTTGTTGGCCAGATCATTATTCCCCGTACGTACTTGCCAGACGCCGCTGTGAGAGGGAGCGGGAAAGTTCTGGCAAACACCGAAACGTAAATCCATCATTACTTCAATCAGTTAGACCAATGCCGTCATCTTCTGCCGCGCGTCATGCATGGCACGCACGTCACCAGCAGGCAGCATCTCCTCCAGCGGGAGCACAGGCGAAATGGTCGGGTGCGTGCGCGTGCAGTTGCTGCGACTGTTTGACTCATCGAGGGGGGGGTTACGGGTTATGGCGGCAGGGACAGCACAGGACCATTGTGTTTTCGGGGTTTCTTCCTTGGAGTCCGTCGTCGCAAACGCTGAGGGGCAGACTTCAGGGGTCTTGGTTACCAGAGGTGTTCTGATTAAACTTCATACCCCAGGCCAGCAGCACCCCGCCGAACCGTACGAGGATTGAGCGGGGAACAACGTACACGAGGAGAAGCGTTAGCCTGATGCTCGGTCTTCAACAGAAATGGGACGGGCAACATAGGGTGGTTGTGCATGATCGGCCCTGCCAACTATGAATAGCTGCCAACAACAAATAGTTGGCAAGCCCTTTACGGACCGGAGTCGCGGCACGTACTCTGACACATAT
>JBDTQM010000444.1:0-1579 GCA_039932175.1 Specibacter sp. | reverse complement strand
AGCTTGGCATTTAACCTCTGGCGGAAAATTCCTTGAATCTCCGGGCGTTGCCCGGCGTGTCATGACAACATAACCGGCCCTCGTTTCCGATGCTTTGTGTAACCAAACAACGAAGCATCACCAGGAACCGAGGGCCGTAGCCATGATTATGCACGAGGGTTTCCTTCCACGGCAATGCACCGCGGCAACTGAACACTTTGATGCATTCCGCCAAGGCTATTACCGGTGCCTCACCCGCCGGGCCGACACGCTCTTCGAACTCACCGACGCGCTGTTGTGCGCCCGGGGGAAAGTCACGGATTTGGCCCACCTGTCCCTGGAGCCTGAGCACCACCGCGGCTACGGTGCCCTGTACGACGCGATCAACCACGGCGAGATCAACCATGCGGCACTCAAGGAGCGCATCGGCGCGGTGCCCGTGCCCAAGATGACTGGTCCCGGCGGACGGGAGAGGATCGTGCTGGCGGTGGACGTCTCGAACTGGCTGCGCCCGGATGCCGCGTGCAGTCCCGAACGCGCCTTCTGCCACACCTACGCCCGCAACGGACAAGCGCAAATGGTCCCGGGCTGGCCATACTCCTTCATCGCGGCACTGGAGTCCGGCGCTACCTCGTGGACCGCACTGCTTGACGTTGTCCGGCTGGAGGTTGGGGCTGATGCCACCCTGGTGACGGCCACCCAACTGCGCGAGGTGGTGGACCTGTTGGTCGCCACCGGGCAACAGCAAACCGATGACCCGGAAATCCTGGTGGTCATGGATGCCGGCTATGACGTGACCAGGATTGCCTGGCTGCTGCAGGACCTGCCGGTCATCCTGGTGTCCCGGCTGCGTTCGGACCGGGTGTTCTACGCCCCGGCGGGAACACGCCGCGGCCCGACCAAGGGCCGGGCGCCGCGGCACGGCGCCAAGCTGGTGCTCCGCGACCCTGCCACGCATCCCGCCCAGGTGTGCGCCACGGAGCATGTCCTGGAACGCTACGGAACGGTGGACGCGGTCGCGTTCGGGCGGATGCACCAGAAGATCGATTCCCGCGGCGGGTTCAAGGACCACCAAGGTCCCCTGCCACTGATCGAGGGCACCGTCATCAACCTGAAGGTCGAGCATCTTCCGGGAAACCGGACCCCCAAACCCTTGTGGTTGTGGGCCTCCAAACCAGTTCCCGATGACGGGCAGGAAATGGATCATTGGTGGTCAATGTATCTGCGACGCTTCGACTTGGAGCACACCTTCCGGTTCTTGAAACAGAACCTGGGCTGGGCCCGACCACACCTGCGGGAACCGGACGCGGCCGACCGATGGACCTGGATCGTGATGGCAGCGCACACGCTACTGCGCCTGGCCCGACCCCTGGCCGTTGAATGCCGCCTGCCCTGGCAGCAGCCAACGCCAGCGCCAAGACTCACACCCAGCCGGGTGCGGGCGACCTATCGGCGGGCCTGCCAGAACACCGTGCATCCCGCGAAACCGCCGATAGCCGCACAGCCAGGTCCGGGACGACCCGAAGGCAGCCTCAACCGGAAGAAACCCGTGATCCAGCCAGTCGGCTTGGCCCACTACAAGGTTAAATAGCAAGCTAAG
>JBDTQM010000443.1:0-1581 GCA_039932175.1 Specibacter sp. | reverse complement strand
GCCGTCTGCGTTGTGGATCTCAGCCACAATCTGCACCTGCGTGCCGATCCTGTGCCCGCTCAGATCCCGAGCCCAGGCTCGCACGGACAGCTCATCGCTGAACACTACGGGCGCAAAGTGCTGCACCTGGTTGCGCAGGTGAATCATGCCCAGCAGCGGCAGCGGGAAGTCCTCCTGAACCATGACGCTCATGGCCGCCGGGAACACGAGCGCGTGCAGGTATCCCGACGGCAGGATGTCTCGTGCCGGCTCGCCCATCAGGTGCGCGAACTCCGTCAGTTTGGCCAGGTCGGCGTGCACACCGCGGACCTCCACGGCCCGGGCTGGCAGGATTGTCACCAGCGCGGGCCGGGTGAGCCGGGCCTTGGCCGCTGTGGCAGCTGCATTGACGTACAGCTTGGCGAGTGAGGGCATCTCGCTTAATATTGTCTCGGCTGTCATTGCCCCACCAGATTCTGTCCGCACACACGCAATATGTTTGCACTCACTCCGGCCGCCTGGGGCGATGCGAAGAACGCAATGCACTCCGCCACGTCGCCGGGCTTGCCGCCCTGCTGCAGGCTGTTCAGGCGCCTGGCCACTTCACGGGTGGCAAAGGGGATCTTGGCCGTCATGTCCGTTTCAATGAAGCCAGGTGCTACGGCGTTCACCGTGCCGCCGCGCGATGCCAACAGCGGCGCCGTGGCACGGACCATGCCCATGACTCCTGCCTTGGAGGCGGCATAGTTGCTTTGGCCCCGGTTGCCTGCGATGCCACTGGTGGAGGCCACGCTGACAATGCGCGGGTTTTTGGCAAAGTGCTCGCTGGCCAAGAATGCCTTGTTCATGCGCAATTGTGCGTCAATGTTGACGGCAATCACCGAGTCCCAGCGGGCAGCATCCATGTTGGCCAGCAATTTGTCGCGGGTGATGCCGGCGTTGTGGACAACAATGTCCAGGCGTCCAAAGCGCTGGACTGCGTGTTCCAGGATCCGCTCTCCTGCCTGCGGATGGGTGATGTCCAGTTGCAATGCGGTGCCATGAATCTCATTGGCGACGGCGGCCAGGTGGTCGCCCGCCGCCGGGACGTCCACTGCAATGACAGTGGCGCCGTCGCGGGCCAAGGTCCGGGCAATGGCCGCGCCAATCCCCCGGGCTGCTCCTGTCACAACCGCTACGCTGCCCTTCAGCGGCGTTTTCCAATCCGGCGCCTCCGTTGCTCCTTCGGTGGATGCCGTAAGGAATTGGCCGTCAACAAATGCTGAGCGGCCGGACAGGAAAAAGCGCAGTGCGGCCATGGCGCTGGGGGAATCCGCCGCAATGCCCTGGGCCAGCACTATGCCATTGGCTGTGGCGCCGGCCCGCAATTCCTTGGCCAGTGACCGGATGATCCCGTCAACACCGGTGCGTGCTGCAGAGGTGCCGGGCTCATCCGTGGTGGCTGCCTGGCGGGAAATGCTGACAACGCGGGCGTTACTTTTTAAGTCTCGCAGTGCCGAGCCCACGGCCAACATGGGTTCAGAAAGCTGGGTGGGGTACTCCAGTTCATCCAGCACCACCACGATGGCGCCCAACTTTTCCGCCGGCGTGGCATGCCGGCGC
>JBDTQM010000442.1:0-1581 GCA_039932175.1 Specibacter sp. | reverse complement strand
AACAACAGTGTCAGAAACAACAGTGTCAGAAACAACAGTGTCAGAAACAACAGTGGGGGAAAGGGCAGCGCATGGGAAGGCAGTCAAGCGGGAATCCGGCCAGGGGCGCCAGGGCATTGGCCGCTGCCGGGATGTTGGCCGCGGCCCTGGCGCTGGCAGGCTGCGGCGTCTCACTCGGTGTTCCCGAAACAACCTCTGCACCGGCATCGGCCCCCAGCGCCGGCAGCCAGGCGGCGCCGTCGTCCGGCAGCCCCGAAAGGCCTGCAGCGTCCCAAAGCCCCACGGCACCGGCGGCAGCTGCCAACTGGAAGAATTTCACCGACCCGGGGAAAACGGTGAGCTTTGAGGTGCCGCAGGACTGGAGCGTGCAGGTCCTGCCGTCGCCGGGCGCCGGTGCGCTGCACCTGGAGGTCAAGAACCCCGCAGGAACGCTCATGGCCACCCTGAACACCCACATCATGGGACTGGGCGGTGCCTGCCAGCCCGCCTCCAACAGGCCCTACACGGTGCTGGCCAGCATCCCCATGGCGATTCCGTCGGACAACAAGGCACCCACCGCCGTGGAGCCGCGCTACGTCTACCGGGTCATCCAGGGCGCCACCAACTTCTACGCCTCCTATGGCATCACCGACCAGTCGGCGGGCCCGGATGGCAAGGCCTGCCTGGTGTACAACACAGTGAATTCGCAGAAGCTGGGCGTCTACATGTTCGGCGATGTTCTCCAGTTCACCAGTGCAGTGGATGGCTCGCCCGGTTTACGGGCCTTTGCCACCATCGCCGACGCCCAGGCCTACATGCGCAGCGCCGAGTACCAGAACATTCAAAAGTTGGTTACCTCCCTGAAGGCCCTGGGCTAGCGATCAGCCACCGATTCGCGCAGCTTGCCGGTCAGTTCCAGCAGGGTGCGCATCTCCTCGTCGCTGAGTGCCGTTTCCATGACGTCCAGGATGTTGTGGACGTGGGCCCGACCCACCTCTTTTTGCAAGGCGGCGCCGGCCCCGGTCAGGCCAATGAGCACCCCGCGCCGGTCGCCCTCGGCCGTTTTACGCTGGATCAGGCCCCGCGCCTCCAGCCTGTCGACCATGCGGGAAATGCTGGGCTGGGTCAGCAGCACGTTGTCATTGAGCTCGTTCAAGCGCAGCCAGCCGGTGGGGCAGCGTGAGAGGTTGTAGAGCACGTCGTATTCACGGCTGCCCACCTTCTTGAAATTCGGCTCCTTGTGCAGTTCGCGCATGACGGCCACCTGCGATCGCAGCAGCGACTCCCAGGCGTCCGTAGCCAGGCGGCGGTGCGCGGCGGCGGACATGTTAGTTCACCCCTGTTGAGCTTGCTGCGGCGCTTCCGACGTCGGCGCGGGCAGCGTCGCGGCGGGCCTCGAACGTGGGTGCTTCCCGGATGTGCGCGGGACGGTTGGCGGCGAATTCCTTGCGCAGGGTTGGCAGGACGTCGGAACCAAACAGGTCAAGCTGTTCCAGCACGGTCTTCAGCGGCAGGCCGGCGTGGTCGACCAGGAACAGCTGGCGCTGGTAGTCGCCGTAGTAGTCGCGGAAGGACAGGGTCTTTTCAATGAGCTCGGCCGGG
>JBDTQM010000441.1:0-1582 GCA_039932175.1 Specibacter sp. | reverse complement strand
GTGGAGGTCAACAGGGATGGTTTTCAGGGAGGTCAGCGTGGTTGAGATTCGGCAAGTTTTGCGGGCGTGGCTTGATGGTGCGGGCTTGCGCACCGTGGGCGAGCGGGCCGGGGTCATTACGGACGATCTCGTTGGGGCGGTGGTCGCCGCGGTGCGCCCGGTGCGGCCGAACGGGCATGGGCCAGCGTGGGAGGTACTGGTAGGGGGCGCTTCAGAAAACGGAGAAATACTACGTTAAGCCCTGGATGGTGATCGTAGTGGCCTGAATTTGCCGCGCACCAGCCTGATGGCGCTGTAGCCCGCCAAGGTGCCGATTTCAAGCACCCAACGAGCGCCGTGCATGCCGGTGGCCGGGAGATATTGCTCCATCAGGCTCAATTCTCCAGCGCGTCAAGAAGCATCGCATGGTTGGCTGCGGCGTCGCGCGCCACTTCCCGGCCAAGCTCTGCCGCAGCGCTCGCGTACGCGGGTGAGGCAAGAACCGTGGAGACCGCCGCGGCGATTCGTCCCGACGGTGCACGACGCGACACCGCGATGCCGGCCCCGCGGGCCGTCACCCGGATGGCGTTGTCCGCCTGATCACGGCCGTGATGGAGAATCACGAGAGGCAGCCCGGCAGCGAGTGCCTTGATCACTGTGCCATGGCCACCGTGGGTAATGACGACGCTGGCCTTCTGCATGACCTCGGCGTGCGGCGCTGCGGCAAGTACCGAAACGTTGGCAGGCGCCCGGAGATCTTCCACCTTGATGGCGGGCCCCGTGGTCACCACGCCCCGCACGGGAAGGCTGCCCAGCGCGTCAATGATCCGCTGCAGGCACTCCACCTGGTTTTGGAAGGTGCAGGACATGGCAACCAGCACCAGCGGGCCTGCTCCCGTTGGTTCGGTCCAGTCCGCATGGGCAGCCCAGGCCGGGTCATCCAAAACCGGCCCCACATAGCGGGCGTTGTCCGGCAGCGCGCCGGGAAAGTCGAATGCCGGGGACGTCAGAATAAGCTGGAGGTTCGCATGCTGCACCTGGTTCCACGTGGTCGCGACCGGGTCGAGCCCGTGCTCGGTGCGCAGGGCGTTGACTGGCACAAGTGCGTACCGGTCGAACAGCCAGTCAATGACCATTCGCGCCCCCCGATCGCGCAGCTGGCCCAGCGGCCCATGCGCCGGCGCCAGTCCGGCGCCGCCCGGCGGCATGCCCTTGGCCGGCAACCCGTAAATGTTGGGGAGCAGCACATTGAAGGGGACCCTCTTCGCTTCAGCGGCAATCATGGCGCCGAAGGCGAAGAATGAGGTCACCACCAGCCCGGGCTGAATCCGCTCGAGTGCCGCCGCCACGTCACGCGCCTGGCCCGGGGCCGGTCCGGTGATCATGTGCCCGACCGTGGCACGGACGAGACTTAAGGGGGATTGCCGTTCCCAGTCGCGAAGCTCCCCCGCCGGGGGCCCGGTCCATGGCAGGAACGCTGCACCCGTGGCCCGCGTTTGACCGCCCATTGTTTCATCGGCGAGGACGCTGACGTGGTGCCCCCGGTCCACGAGCCGCCGCGCAACGCCAAGTTCCGGCGGAACCGTGCCGCCGCCGTCGGTCA
>JBDTQM010000440.1:0-1585 GCA_039932175.1 Specibacter sp. | reverse complement strand
CCGGCACCCGCATGCGCATGAGGGGGCGCAGGTCCGCAAGCTGCACCAGGGGCGTGGCCGCACGCCGGATGGCGGCGCCGCCCTGGATTTCCAGCCACGGGCTGTTGAGGATCAAATGGCTCACCAGGCCCGGGTGGTGATGCGCCCACAGCGTGGCAATCAAGCCGCCCGTGGAATGACCCATCAACAGGATCGGCGCATTGCCGGCTGCCGCCCCGGACGTGCCGGAATGCTCTTGGGCAATGACGGCATGGGCGGCCAGGATCTCGGCGTCATAGTCCGCCAAATCGGCAACATAGCCGCCCATCTCGTGGGACGTCAGGGATCGGCCATGGTTGTGCAGATCCACGGCGTAGAAGGAATAACCGTGGCTGGTGAAAAACTCGGCCAGGCCCGTGTTGTAGAAGTAGTCGCTCCAGCCATGAATGAACAGCACGGCAGGCTTGGCGGCAGGGGGAGGCGGTGCGTCATCCTCGTGCCGGGCGGCAGGCCGGTGCCGCACCAGCGTGGCCCGGTAGAAAACAGGAACATGCTCCTGATAGGCCGCCGCGGTGGGGTCGGCATGGGCCGGATCAGAGATGCCGGCTGCAGTGGTTGCACTGTTTTTGGCTGCACTGTTTTTGGCGGGGCTGCCGGTGCCCTCCCTGGTGGGTGCAACCCTGCCGGTGCCCTCCTTGGTGGGGGCAGCCCGTGCGGGCACGCGCAACGCCAGCGCCTGGTAGTCGGGCCCCAGGATGTCTTCCTGCCACTGCGGGCCGGCAGCCCTCACGCGCCGGCGCCGCTTGCAGCGTGCCGGCCGGCGATGCGCCCGGAGAACAGGCAGCCGCCCAGGAAGGTGCCTTCCAGTGAACGGTAGCCGTGCATGCCGCCGCCGCCGAAGCCCGCCGCCTCACCGGCTGCATACAAGCCCGGGATGGGGTTGCCCCCGCTGTCCAGGACGCGCGCCGACAGATCCGTTGTCAGCCCGCCCAGGCTTTTGCGGGTCAAGGTGGTCAGCCGCACGGCAATGAGCGGGCCGTGCTCGGGCGCCAGCATGGGGTGGGGCGGCACCACACGCATCAACTTGTCAGTGGCGAAGCGCCGGGCTTCCCGGATGGCGTTGAGCTGGGTGTCCTTGCCCAGGCCGCTGTCCACCTGCCTGTCGCGGGCCAGCAGTGTTTCGTGCAGGCCCTGGGGGTCAATGAGGTCCGCGCCCGTCAGGGCATTCATTTTCCCGGCAAGTTCCTGTGCCGTTGCGGCCTGCAGAAAGTCAACGCCGTGATCCAGGAAATTCTGAACGGGGCCGGGGGCGCCGGGAAGTGCGCGCTTGGCCACCAACTTGACGTCCTTGTCCGTCAAGTCGGGATTTTGTTCCGAACCTGACAGGGCAAATTCCTTGCCGATGATGGTCTTGTTAAGCACAAACCAGGAATGGTCATGCCCAGTTGTTTCCAGATGCCGCAAAGTGCCCAGGGAGTCAAAGCCGGGAAAGAGCGGAACAGGGAGGCGCCTGCCGTCCCCGTCCAACCACAGCGGCGACGGGCCGGAGAGGATCCTGATCCCGTGGTTGGGCCAGACAGGGTCGGGGTTGTGAATTCCCTCCGGG
>JBDTQM010000439.1:0-1594 GCA_039932175.1 Specibacter sp. | reverse complement strand
GAGCGTGCACCGACGGGGAGCGCGCAGTACCGGCGACGAGCGAGCCGAGCACAGCGCCGAGCACGGTCACGGCCAACGCGCTGCCGGTCCCCGCGAACCAGGCGCTGCCCAGCACCGCGGTGCTCAGCAGCAGGAAGAGCCCCCCCTCGTCGACGATGGTGCCGGCCGCGCGCTGGGCGAGAAACACGACGACGACAGACGTCAGGGCGGCGACGTGCCGCGCAGGACGCGCGATGGCGGGAAATGGAAACGGCCCTGGGTCTCTCTTCATGAGCTGCGGCCGTGAATCGTGCGCTCGGCGACCGGCCCGGGCTCCTCAGAAGGTTCTTCGACCACATCTACGCCACCACCCGGGCTGATGACCTGGTGGTCAAGTGCATCCGCGAGCTCATGCGCCGCAACCCCTCCCTGCCTTCGGAGCGGATCGATGAGGTGGCCATTGCCGCGACCACCCAAACCGGCGACCAGGGCCTGACCATCGGCCGCACGGCAGCATTGCTGGCAGGGCTTCCCCAGTCAGTGCCCGGCTTTGCCATCGACAGGATGTGCGCGGGCGCCATGACGGCTGTCACCACCACGGCGTCGGGCATTGGCTTCGGGGCCTATGACGTGGTCCTGGCCGGCGGCGTGGAGCACATGGGCCACCACCCCATGGGAGCAGGCGCAGACCCCAACCCGCGCTTCATGTCCGAGCGGATTGTGGACCCGGCAGCGCTGAACATGGGCAACACGGCCGAGAACCTGCACGACCGCTTCCCGGCCATCACCAAGACCCGCACCGACGCTTACGCCGTCGCCAGCCAAAACAAGCTGGCCGCAGCCTACGCCAACGACCAAATCCAGCCCGACCTGGTTCCCGTGGCCACCCTCAAGCCGGAGCAGGGCTGGAGTCTGAACACCGTGGATGAACCCCCGCGCCCTGGCACCACGGTTGACGACCTGGCCGCCTTGAAAACGCCATTCCGCGCCCACGGCCGGGTCACGGCCGGCAACGCCGCTGGCTTGAACGACGGCGCCACAGTGGCACTTCTGGCCTCAGCGGAGACCGCCGAAGAGCTGGGCCTGCCCGTCAAGATGCGCCTGGTCAGCTACGCGTATGCGGGCGTGGCGCCCGAGGTCATGGGCATCGGGCCCATTCCGGCCACCGACAAGGCCCTCAAGCTGGCCGGCCTGGGCATCGACGACATTGGCCTGTTTGAGATCAACGAGGCGTTCGCGGTCCAGGTCCTGTCCTTCCTTGACCACTACGGAATGGCCGACGACGACCCCCGCGTCAACCGCTACGGCGGCGCCATCGCCGTGGGCCACCCCCTGGCCTCCTCGGGTGTCCGGCTCATGACCCAGCTGGCCCGCCAATTCGAGGAAGACCCCTCCGTGAGGTATGGGCTCACCACCATGTGCATCGGCCTGGGCATGGGCGCCTCAGTCATCTGGGAAAACCCGCACCACACCGCCACCTCCAGTACCGCAACGACCGAAGGGAGCGCAGCATGAGCGCCCAGGACTTCCACCAGCTCGCAGCCCTGTTCCCGGACGAGGTGGTTACCCACTCCCACGTGAAGGACATTGCACTCCCCGGCGTTGACGGCGGACC
>JBDTQM010000438.1:0-1597 GCA_039932175.1 Specibacter sp. | reverse complement strand
GGCAGGGCGGCCTGGGCCTATTAGGGCCGCAGCTCCTGCGCAATCGCCAGCAGTTCCTTGGCCGAGGCATCCCAGCTGAACGTTGCTGCCTGGGCCAATGAGGCTACTGAGCTGGACGCCCACGTCTCCTGGGCGTCCAGGGCCCGCACGGCCACGGCAAATTCGGATGCCGAATCGGCCGGCACATAGTGTGCCGCCTTGCCGCCCACTTCACGGAAAATATCGGTGTCCGCCACAACCACCGGTGTCCCCAGCGCCATGGCTTCAACCAGCGGCAAACCGTAACCCTCGGCCTTGCTCAGGGTCACCAGGGCCGTGGTGCGCATGAGCAGCTCATCGTATTCGGTGTCGGTCACACCATTGTGGAACACCACCGTGGCGCCGGACGGGATCAGGGCAGTCAGTTCGGCCCGGCGTTCGTCGGTGATGCGGCTGAGCAGGTTCAGCGTAAAGTCGGGCAGTTCGGCCATGCCGCGGATCAGCGTCTCAACATTCTTGTACGGCATGAACGAGCCCATGTATGCGAGCGACTTCTCCGGCGCCACGGTCGGATCCCGGGGCGTCCTTTCACCCTGGGGCGCATTGCCGATGATCCGCACGGGCCGCTGGGTGAGCCGGTGCTTGCGCATCAGCCCCAGCGTGGTCTGGCTGATGGTCGCCACCACGTTGGCACGGTTGAGCAGCGCCCGCTGGGGCCAGTACGCCTTGTGGTACAGCCGCCACAACACCCGCACAGGTGCAGGCAGGAAGCCTGGAGGGGCCGGGTGCTCGTAGTAAATAAGGTCGTGCAGTGTCAGCACCAGCGGGTACTTTCGACCCCAGCTGCCCATGGTCTGCATGGGGCAAAACACCAGATCCGCGCGCAGCTTGTTCACGTGCCTTGCCACAAAGAGTTCCAGGGGCGACAGCGGCGAGTTGATCTTCACCCACGGCAGATCAGGCAACAGTGACAGCTGCCGTTCGTCGTGAATCAGCATTGTCACGTCAGCATAAGGTGCGACGGCGGCCATGAGGCTTGCGCCGTAACGGCTGATGCCGTCGTGGTGGTCCATCCGGGTGAACCGGGCGTCCATGACGATGTGCGGCCTGCTTGATGAAACGGGCTTGCTCACGGTGCGGGGTGCCTTTCCAGGAAGTCTGTGATGGCAGCGGCTGCCGGTGCGGGTGTTTCGTAGTGGATCAGGTGGCCCACGTTTTCAATGACCACCAATTCACCCTGGGGCAGGAGTTCGGCGAGCTTGTGCTGGTGGGGCAGTGTGGCAATCTCATCCTGCTCGCCGGCAATCAGCAAGGTGGGCAGCTGCAGCCGGACCGCCACCTCACGCACGGTCCCGCTGACGGATGCCCGGAACGATTCGAGCAGCATGTCCCGGTTGGCGAAGCCGCTGAAGTAGGCATGGTGCTGGCCATGAATGAACGCCAGCAGGTCCTTGTCCCGGGTCTTGGCCATGGTCACGCTCATGATGTGGACAATCAGTTTGCTGCGTAACAGCGCGTTGCCCAGGCCTGCCGGCAGTTTTGCCGAAGCCCAGTAGTAAAACACGGCCAACTTTGTCAGGACACCCTTGGGCCCCTCCAAGGCAGGGGAGGCAATCGG
>JBDTQM010000437.1:0-1601 GCA_039932175.1 Specibacter sp. | reverse complement strand
ATGACGTTGCCAAGATTGTCAGCACCAGACTCAACCGCGTTGCCAACAACGGCCCCGATTGTTTCCTTTCCCTTGCAGATAAGGTCAATCGCTTCACAATCAGCCACGGGAACCACTCCATGAAACGAACTGGCCAGCAACTGGTGCGCTCGGGACGCCAGCGTAGGGTGAGCCATCATCGAGGAGCTTGATCTTCCAGTCCCCATCCAACCAGCGCAGGGTGCAGGGGAAGCCCACGTATCCCGTCGAGGTCCCAGCTACAGCCAAGACAAGCGTTATCTGTGCTTCATCGGGGGTGAATGAATCGGTACTAAACCCTGCAAACCCTACCGGGACGTCGCTACCAGAATCACCGGATGAAGTCTTTGCGGACTCAAGGGCTGCTGTTTTCCCTGCGGTGTCCATGGCATAGATTTCCAAGGCTCTCTTCGGGTCCTGCGTATTCGTCACCCCGGAGAAGGTGGCCATGGCCAGTGCTGCCCCGAGTGGGGAACGCGCGAAGCAGACCCCATACCCGTCCATGTCTTGTGTCGGGCCGTAAGTGTCAGAGACGGGCCAGGTGATACCTTTGGCTGCCGTCCAGCGAAGATCCGCAGGCATAGCTGGCTTGGCTGACGTGTCTCCCGGTGGGACGTTGCACCCGCCCACGGCTTGCGCCGTGGCGCTCGTGGTGGACTCGGCCACTGGGGCAGGGGTCTTCGGGGCGGGTTTGACGAAAATGATGACAGCCAGAATCGCCACAACCACCACGAGCCCTAGGGAGATCCACCATCCCTTGTTCAGTGTCTTGGGCGTTTTCATTGATTCGCTCATCGAAGGATCACTACTTTCTTACATTGAGAGGAAGATCGGGGCAATCACAGCAGCAAGTCCAAAGCCCATGGCTCCCACGAGCCACCAGCCGGCCTTGCCCATGAATTCCTGACCATGGCCGTGCTTATGGGCGAAGAACAAGCCCACGAAAAGCATCATGAGTCCGATAACCGCGATGGAACCACCAATGATCTGCACCCAGGACTTGATCGTGTCCAGGCCGTTGATGACTTCCTGGGGAAGTGGCTTGGCCTCGGCGCTCAGGTTCCCTGCAAAGACGGTGACGCGGGTGATGATGCTCATGGTGTTTCTCCTTCAATGGTGACGCCAACTTCCATCAGGGAAGCAATAATTTTTGTAAGTTCTTTGGATGAAATATCGGTGTGGCTCAACTGCGCCGCTCGACGAACCAGCAAGCCAGGAGCCCACGGTGTGGCTATGACGGTGATGGCCCCGGAAAGGACCTTGACCTCATTGGCAATCAGGCGCGGCATCTTCGCCGGGGACGATGGCACCAACAGCAGGCAGGCGAACCGGCCATAGCCATGAATGGCAATGGCCGACTTGGCCGCATCAATACCGTCGAGGCTGGCCCTGGCCACCAAGACGAGTTCTGCCCTGGGCGCGGGTGCTTGTTGCTTTATCTGGGTGACCAGTCCCCCATCGACGCCGCCAAGGATATGCGCCCAGCTCGTCGCGCCTGCCCCGCCGTGCGCGGCCAGGAACACTGGCAACCCAGCCGGTGCAGCCGGGGCCCGAACCTGGGGTGCAGGGTCGGGGGTGAGGTT
>JBDTQM010000436.1:0-1602 GCA_039932175.1 Specibacter sp. | reverse complement strand
TACATCCCGGGTTGACGCCAGCACCAAACCCTTAACTTCACGGCATTGGGGCTAGGGTCCGCTTCTTCTCCCTCATGTTGGCGGCGGCATCCTACTTTTGGGGTGCCGCCGCTGTTTTAGGGGCGACAGTGTCCCTGAGCTACTTCTCCGTGTAGACCAGTGGCAGCGGCTCTTCCCCGCGAAGCCACATGTCCTGGACTATCCACTTCACGCCAGTGAACTTCGCATCCATGCGAGTTAGAAAACGAGATTTCTGCGGCAGGTCGCGCGCAACAGTCCCATCTTTGTTGTAGTAGGTGCGCTTTGTTTCCTGCAGCTCTGAATTGGCGTAGTAGACACCTTCGGGGTATTCCATGAAGTCCGTCGTGTTGGAATATAGGGCTTGTTGACCGCCTACTATCCAGTTTCCACCCTTGTACCCCTTCGAGACGGAGTTGGCGATTTTCACGCAAAACTCACATTCGGGCGAACTGACAGCCATCATCGGAGCCTTGTCACCGGAGGCGTACAGGTAAGTGAGTGTGGCGTACCAGTGCTCGGCGAAGGCGATCAGGCCTTCATTGCTGAATTTCTTGGCCGTTTCCGGGAGTTTTGGTATCTGAACATTCTGTGCCGGACCCTCTGCCGTGGCGAACTGAAACTCGGTCGAGACAGCTGTTGCAGTTGCAGCTGGCGTCGCATTTGGTGTCACAGGCGTTCCCGTGCTGGCACTGCTGGCAGCCTCGTTGGGCTGGCCGGTCTGGCCGCTGGCCGCGCAGCCAGTCAAGAGAATCTTGCCCACAAGTGCCAGCGCAATGCCTTTGCTGGCCAGTTGCTGACCATGTCTCATCTCGTTCCCCTAACCCAGATTAATTTGTTAGCAGCCGACGCCGTTCGGATTCTCAAAACAGTTGTCTGCGTAGAGACGGGTTTCTGCACGCCACACTGTCAGGCCGAGTGGTGCCGAAGGGATGTTGCCCTGACCTGGAATGGGCAGGTTGGGCCCTCCGTTGACACTGTAGGTCCCGTCAAAATGTGTAACGACGGACATGCTGAGCCTGCCGGTTGCTGTGTAGATATGGCTGGTTTGAGTTTGCTCGCCGATTCTGTCCTCATGCAACGGGGCGCCATGGTGGGGCGTCGGTCCCCACGTGGTGCCATCGCCGTAGTCCCAGGTGTAGGCCACTGGTGTGGCGGTGATGGTGACTTGCTGGCCGAGCATCGTCAGGTTGAACGTTTGCGTGACGGCATTGGCGTAGACGTTGGTCTCCTCACCACGCAGGGTGTGGGGTCCCGGCTGGCTGCCAATCGTGGCGCCGACGACCGGCATTCGCTGAAATTCATGAGCGATTGCCGCAGCAATTTCGGCAAGGATGTCACGGGGTTTTTCGCCATAGACGCACTCAGGGCCGGAAAGATACGTCCACTGCGGCGGGCTAAATGTTGTGTCTGCGTAGTACCAGTAGATTGCGGTTCCTGGTTTGCCATCTGGACTGTCAGCACCTGTGGAGCAAGACGGCATTACGTCAGAGCAAGCTTCGAAAATCAGAGAATCTCCGTCGGTGCAGGCGAACCGATACTCATATTGCGTCTTATCCTCGGGCGAACTTGAAGGCGCTTTCG
>JBDTQM010000435.1:0-1612 GCA_039932175.1 Specibacter sp. | reverse complement strand
CGGGCGCTGCCGCGGAGCTCGAGGAGTGGATTGACTCCGTGCGCGCCAACCATTCATCGGTGAGCTTGCTGGGCTTCTCCCAGGGAATGTGCATGGCAACAACACTGTTGCGGCACAGGCCGGCCCACTATGCGGCAGTGGTGGGGCTTTCAGGTTTTGTGGTTGATGCAGAAGGTGACGCGTTCTTTGACGACGCAGCAGTGGCTGCGCTCAAGCCGGACGTTTTCTGGGGCCGCGACCAGGCTGACCCCGTGGTCCCGGAGGCGGTCATTGAGTCAACCAACGTGTGGATGCGTGCCAACGTCAAGCTGACAAAGGTCCTTTACACGGGGATCTTCCACGGCATCAACGCCCAGGAGATCTCCCACGTGGGCGAGTTCCTGCAATACAAGGTTCTGGCGGCGAAGTAACACCCCCTTCGCCGAGGTAGCCGGTCGGCGTCGAGATCCGCCCCCGCGGTGCGGGGGTCTCGACGCTTACCGGCTGCCTCAATGATCGTGCTGGGATGTGAGCGGTCCTAGTGCTGTTACTGCCCGGTTTTGATGCGAACGGTTTCGCTGTTGACGGTGACTGTGTCGCCGTCGTGCAGCTGGCGGCCGCGACGCTCGTCGATCTCGCCGTTGACCTTCACCAGCCCGGCCTTGATCAGGTCGGCAGCTTCCACGCCGTCCTCCACCAGACTGGCAAGTTTTAGCAGCTGTCCCAGGCGGATCATGTCGTCACGGATGGGGATGTCAATGATCTCGTGTGAACTCATGGCTTAATTGTGCCGCATGGATGGCATTGGCGTTGTTCAGGCGGGTAGCTTGGAGCAAAGGCCTTATTTCATCAGGAGGACCAGCCATGCCATCCACACGTGCAATTCTTGTCAGCGGCTACACCGAAGCGGGGTACGGGGCCGGCCCGGGACTGTCACTGTTTGAGCTGTTGGCTGACGGCACCGTGGGGGCGGAGCTGAGAAAAAGCGCGGCTGTACTAAATCCTTCCTTTCTCAGTGCGGGGGGCTGGCTTCTGCTGGCTGTTGAAGAACTCCCGCAGGGCAATGTTGTTGCCGTTGATCCGCTAACCCTGGAGGTGCTGGGCCGGGCGCCCACCCTGGGGGCCGATCCCTGCCACGTTGCCCTGGTCGATGGGCAGGTGTGGGTGGCCAACTATTCCTCGGGCACCGTGTCTGTGCTGGCGCTCGATGGCTTGCTCGGCAACGTGGCGGCGGCCCCTGACGTTCTGGCGCATCCGGGCAGCGGCCCCGTGGTTGAACGACAGGGCGAATCACACGCCCATCAGGTCACGCCCACGCCTTGGGAGAGCGTGCTGGTGGCAGACCTTGGGGCAGACCGGGTGGATGAGTACGCCCAGGCCGGCGAAACCCGCACCTTGCTGCGGTCGGCACAATTGCCGCCCGGAACGGGGCCCCGCCATGTGGCCATCAGGGACGATTTTCTGTTGGTGGCCGGTGAACTTGACGGTTGTGTGCACGTGCTTCAAAGGACCCTGCGAAGCACAGGCAGCCACGACGACTACTTTTGGCATTGGCTGTTCAAGACCCCGTTGGCGCCGTCAGTCCGGGAGCTGGACGCTGCACAACAGTTTTATCCCTCCCACATCCAGCTCT
>JBDTQM010000434.1:0-1613 GCA_039932175.1 Specibacter sp. | reverse complement strand
ACCATGACTCCCCCGACGGCCTTCATGATCGCCAGCAGCACCTGCAGTCCGGCCGTGTCGGCTGTGGAGATCCACGCGGTCAGGGCTATGCCCGCCACGGTACACAGGCTAGCTGGTGTGAGCCACTTCCACCGGTTCTGTGGTTTCTTGTGTTCGATGGCGATGATCGCTTTCTTCTCCCAATGCCACAGCCGGCCACCACAAACCAGCAGAGCCAGTGAGTACAGGTGCATCAGGTACTGGCCTTGGGCGCGACGGCGGATGCCGACTGTCCCTGCTTCGGCGGCGAAGGCCTGTGCAGCAGTCCAGGCCAGGGCGGGTGTCTCTGACAGGCGGGCCCGTTCGATCTTCATGGCTTGCCGTGGTGCTCTGTTGTGGTTTGTTCTGTTCGGGTGCGTTGTCCCGGGCGCAGACTCCCGGGACTGGCACCCTCCCAGGGCCGGCCGTTGTTGTGCTTGCGCTGGAGACGGCGAACTTCCTTCAACGTGGCGGCCTCTATCAACTCAGAGAGGGAGGCGTAGCCTTCCAACTGGCCAGCGGCCAAAAAGGCTGCCCGGACCTGATCAGCATCCCTAACAGTAAAATAGGGTGCGAAGGAAGAGGGCTTGTTCTTACTCATGACTTTCCTTCTCCCACGGCACCGCTCCGCCACGGTAGTTACCGATACGGGTGCGGTCCCTGGACTGGCGGACCTCAGCCATGCTCAGGGTGTTGGCCCGCTGCGCCACAACGTGCTCCCTGCATTGCTCCAGGACCAGCTGCCGGCGCGCCACCAGATCGGCAAGGTCTTCCATACCGGCCCGCTCGTCCTGATGTCCATGGCCCAAACCATATTCGTAGCCATTCATCCAGATACGCCAAGCCAACGGGTCACGGGTAATGAAAGCGGCCAGCTCTTCCTCGTCCATGCCACTGCCCTACTCTCCCGCGCCGGTTGCGCCAGCCATCGCAGCGGCATGCAGGGCTGCCACTTCATCAATGAGGTCTGGCCGCAGGCCGGCCCAGTGGAAGTGATCATCCACCACAACGATAGGTGCTTGGGAATAGCCAAGGTCCTGGACGTATTCCAAGGCGGCCGGTGTCGTGGTCACGTCGACTTCTTGGAAGGGGACGCCCAGTGCGGTGAATTTCTCTGCGGTCTTACGGCATCCAAAGCATCCGGGCTTGGAGTAAAGGGTGATGCTCAGCATGGTCAGTACCTGGTTTCGTATGGTCAAAAGTTTCGTTCGCCTGTGCTGCTGTATACCCTCAATTATACGCCTCATTCATATGAATGAAAAGTAGTTTTGAGCCTACATTTAGAGGTTTCTAACCAATTCTATTCAACGTTTTAGGGTGTCGTTTATGGCGTGCGCGACGGCCGGTGGGTGTGGTGTAAGAACGGATAGCACCTCGCTGGTAATCCCCCAGGCGCTTGCGAACCTGCCCCACCCCCAGGGTCCCTGTGCCTGGTCACTGCACCCCACTCCCCCACAGGTGTCGTCATCGGCCCGCTTTTTTCTTGTTGACAGCCACCTCGCTGGGCCTTCGCCGAACTCTCGGCAGGCGATCAGGGGTCGGGGTGTGAGGAGGATCGGTACGGAAAATCACGTTTAGGGTGAGTCGATGCTGAT
>JBDTQM010000433.1:0-1619 GCA_039932175.1 Specibacter sp. | reverse complement strand
CCTGCTGGGCGATCTCCGGACCCAGGGAACTGCTGTGCAGCCACAAGGGAACCTCGGATGAGACATAGATGATGGTCAAGTCCTGTTCGATGCTTGTAGCCTCGACGGCGGCAAAATCAGCGGCGGCCATGGACTGCGGGGAACCATCAATACCAACCACGACGCCGGCATTCACGGGACTCTGCCGCGCCGGGATGACCGCCACGGGGCTTCGCCCCAAGGTGGCGAGCTGCAAATTGACGGCACCGAATCCTTCCCCATGCTCATCGGCAGTTCTGTCTGTCCCAACCACCACCATGGCGGCATCAGCGGACAGCTCCGCCAGCACCTGGGCTGGTTCCCCAAAGTGGAGACTGGCCTGTACATCCAAGGATGGGGCAAACTCACGCGCTCTGCTGACTTCACTGTCCAACAATCCCTGGAGGGCATCCCGAACATTGTGGTACTCAATGCGCCCCGGTGAGACCAAGTAGTCCGGCACGGCGTGAACAAGCAGGAGGGGACGTTTCTGCCTCTGGGCCCGGCGCGCTGCCCACTCGAGGGCTGACCGGCTGGAGGGTGAGCCGTCCACCCCCACAACTATCTGAGGTACCGGGACCATTGGTCTTCGACCTTTCTACGTTTATGCAAGGTCAGGGCGTGTCGCTGCGGATGCGCAATACGCGTCAAAAACTACGTCGCTACGTCCAACGCTAGGGCCCACTGCTCCTTGGGAAGAGAGTCCAAAGACCCTAATTTTCGCCCGAATTGCCCGTGACTGGCTGGTCATGGTGAGAGGAGCGGGTCAGGAACACTGAAGCGAGCGGCCCGGCGGTGAACGTGGTGCTCGGTCCCGCGCTGGCGAACCGCCGGCCCCTGTTGGCGGGGCCGGGAGAAGAACCACCCCTTGGCCAGCTCGACCAGCACCAAATACACCACAGTCATGGCCAGGAGGGCCAAAAAGAACGGGACGGGCAGCGGGTCAAATCCCAGCACCGGGCCGACGGGTGAGAGCGGCAGGTAGATGCCAAGGGCCACCACGCCCAAGGATGCCCACAACAGGCCTGCAGAGGGGCGGCTGCGCAAGAACGGCACACGGCGGGTTCTGATGGCGAAGATGATCAGTGTTTGGGTGGCGATGGATTCAATAAACCAGCCAGCCCGGAACTCGCCAGGGGCGGCATTAAAGACGAACAGCATCAGCCCAAAGGTGGCAAAGTCGAACAGTGAGCTGATGGGACCGAACAGGAGCATGAATCGGCGAATTAACCCTATATCCCAATGCGAGGGCGCTTGCAGCTGTTCCCTATCCACCCGGTCCCCGGGGATGGCGAGTTGCCCGGTGTCATAAAGCAGGTTGTTCAGCAGGATCTGTCCCGGCAGCATGGGCAGAAAGCTCAAGACCACAGAAGCAGTTGCGGCACTGAACATATTGCCGAAGTTGCTCGAGGTACCCATCAGCACGTATTTGATGGTGTTGGCAAAGATCCGCCGTCCTTCCCTGACCCCTTCTGCCAAAACGCCCAGGTCCTTGTCCATCAAGACTATGTCTGCCGCATCCTTGGCAACATCGGTGGCGGTCTCTACAGAGATGCCCACATCCGCCTGGTGCAAGGCCAATGCATCATTGACACCGTCAC
>JBDTQM010000432.1:0-1629 GCA_039932175.1 Specibacter sp. | reverse complement strand
ACTGGCGCCGTGGCTGTCAGCGCAGAATTGGTTAGCGCAGAATTGGTTAGCGCAGGAAGAACGTGGCGCGTCTCTTCTCTGCAGTGGTTTTTGCCGTGCCGCTGTCCAGCCCGGCGCCCGCACGCAGGAAGGTGCCTGGTGCCCGCGTCAGTTCCAGGGAACTGCCTTGGTTGTTGGACAGGCCGGGACGTTTGGTGAAGCTGGCGGCGTCGGCGAACAGCGACGTGCCGCTCTGGGGTTCCAAGGTGACGGCCCCGCCGCGGGCGGCAAGGAACCAGCCCGGTTTCAGCACGGCCTCCAGTGCCACCGATTTGGGCCCGGCGAACCCGGGCACCAGGCGGAACTGGGTGGAGGCCAGGGGCGCCCCGGCTCCGGCAACAATGGCGGCCGTGTCGGTGATGCCCACGTACTGGTTCAGCGACGCCGACAGCTGCAGTCTTGACGGCATGACACCCTGCCCCACCGGGATGCCAAAGTCCGGCATGCCGTCGGCGCTCCAGTACAGGCGCTGCACGCGGGCGTGGCGGTTGGGGTCGAAGAGCGGATCGCCAACAATGTTTTTGTAGTCGCGGGCGTGGTAGACAACCATGTCGGTGCTGCCGTCGTCGTCCACGGTGAAACTGTTGTGCCCGGGACCGTACAGGCCGGAGACAGTGGATGAGGTCATGACGGGCGTCTGCTTCTTGACCCAGGAGGCGGGGTTGAGCAGATCGGCGTTTTGGTCCGCCGAAAGCAGGCCCATGCAGTAGTTGGCGTCGGTGGCGCTGGCTGAGTAGGAAAGGAATATCCTGCCGTTGCGCTTGAGCATTGCCGCACCCTCATTGACCTTGAAGCCAATGATTTCCCACGGCAGCGTGGGCACGGCAATTTCAACGGGTGTGCCAATTTTGGTGGGCGACACCAGCGGGGCAATGTAGAGGTTGCTCTCCGGGTTCTTCTCGGCCCACACCAGATACTGGGTGCCCTTGTGTTCAAAGGTGGTTGCGTCCAGGGCAAAGGAATTGGCTGGGGTCTTAACCTGCCCGGCCACCGTCCACGTGCCGGACATGGGATCGGCGGCGGAATTCTCCAGCACATAAATGCGGATGTGCCACACGTCAGTGGAGTCGCTGGCGGCAAAGTAGATGTACCACTTGCCGCCAATCCGGTGCAGTTCGGGGGCCCAAATGAATCCGGCCATAGACCCGCTGGCGGGCTGGCGCCACACCACTTTTTCGGTGGCGGTGGTCAGGCCGCCCAGGGTTTCGGAGGACCGCAGCACCACTCTGTCGTATTCCGGGACTGACCCGGTGAAGTAGTAGCTCCCGTCGGTGTGCCGCAGCACGTAGGGATCGGCGCGCTGGAGCACCAAGGGGTTGTTCACTGCCGGCACCGTGGCCACGGCGGCGTGGGCGCCGCCGGCCAGCAGGGGCGTCCCTGCAAGAGCGATGCTTCCGGCAACACCGCCGCGCAACAGCGTCCGCCTGCTCAACAGGGGGTGCGGTTGAGGGGTGTGGAGGCGTGGGTGGTCTGGGTGGTGGATGGGCATGGCGTGCTCCTGACGCAGGTGAAAAATGGACGCGTTGAGGTAGGGAGATGATCCGGAAAAGGAAGTGCGGGGTGGAAAGTGGCGGCCTGGCGGTGTGGGCC
>JBDTQM010000431.1:0-1642 GCA_039932175.1 Specibacter sp. | reverse complement strand
GTCGCTGTCGGCGCCGGCGACAGCAGTTGCTGGTTCTAAGATCACCGTCACGGCCAAGAACCTTGACGCCGGCGAATCCTACGAACTGTGGATCCACTCCGAGCCCGTCAAGCTGGCAACAGCGACGGCTGCTGCGGACGGAACGGTTTCCATCACGGCGACCATTCCGGCAGGATTTGCGGCCGGAGCGCACGAGCTGACACTGGAGCAGGAGGGCACTGTTCTGGCCCGCACTGCCCTGGTGGTTACGGCTGCAACGGTCGTTGACCCTACGCCGACCACACCTGCCACGCCGAAGCCGACAGCACAGGCAACTGGTGCGGCAACGACCGCCCCGGCAAACAACGGCAGCAACACTGCCGGGGATGCTGACGGACTGGCCAGCACCGGTGCAAAGGTGATGCTGCCGGCAGGCATTGCCCTGCTGTTGGTACTGGGAGGTGGTGTGGCGCTGGTGGTCACCCGCCGCCGTCGGGCATAACAATAGCCAAACGCTCGCCGTACAGGGTGCCGGTTTACTCGAGCAGGATTACTGCCCCGTGAATCGGCACCCTGTCTGTTTATACCCATACGGTGCCGACGAGCTCCGCGAAGCCAAGATATTCAAGAAATCCCGGCGGATTTGGCCAGCGGGTTTGGCAGCTGGACAGCGATGGTGCCTGGGAGATCGAAGTGCTCGATCTCCGGGACGACGCCGGCCACAACCTAGTAGTACTTTGTTAGGTCTTGTGCGGGGGTCTTTTAATTCTGTGCGGGATCTGTTAATTTTGTGTCATGAGGGACGATCAGGTTGCGGCGCTGCGGGGAGAGCTTGAGGGCTTTGTCGCCGAGATTTTCGCTTCTCTGCTGAGGAAGGATCAGCGGGAAAAGTCCAGTCTCTACCTGCGCGGGTTGATGCTCGATGGGCAACGCAAATCGTTGCAGCCCATGGCCGAACGCCTGGGCATCGACCATCAGCAGCTCCAGCAGTTCACGGCGTCCTCGACCTGGGCGGTGGAGCCGGTCCGCCGCGAGATCGCGGGGCTGGCGATCGGCTTGATCTCCCCTCAGGCGTGGGTCATTGACGACACCGGGTTCGCCAAGGAAGGCACTTCCTCGCCCGGGGTCGCACGCCAATATTCGGGGACGTTGGGCAAGATCGGCAACTGCCAGATCGCGGTGTCCGTGCATGCGGCCACCGATGCGGCGTCCTGTCCGTTGAACTGGCGCCTGTACCTGCCGGAGGCCTGGGATGATGTCTGCCCGGACACGAACAAGGACGCACAGGCCATCGTGGTACGCCGGGCACGGGCGGGGATCCCGGAGACAGTCCGGCACCGCACTAAATGGTCCCAATCCTTGGAGATGATTGATGAACTCGCCTCCTGGGGCCACAAGCCCCCGGCCGTCGTCGCCGATGCCGGATACGGGGACACCACCGCTTTCCGGCTGGGCCTGACCGAGCGCGGCATCAACTATGTGGTGGCGGCAACCTTCACCACCACCGCGCACCTGGCCACCGCCGTCCCGGAGCTGCCGGAGTACTCCGGACTCGGGCCTCGCGGGCTGCCCCGCTACCGCGACACGGCCCTTTCCCTGAAGGCCCTGGCCCTGGCGGCGGGAAGGAAGGAACTGCATCAGGTGACGTGGCGCCACGGCACCA
>JBDTQM010000430.1:0-1658 GCA_039932175.1 Specibacter sp. | reverse complement strand
GAGGACGACGAGACTCATCCAAAATGTTCCCGAGTTGGGGTGCGTGCCTCTTTTGAGGAGTGCTCGCGAAATCTCTGGTGCATGGTTGGGTGCCTTATTGTGCTGGAGGGATGGACAGGAAGACAAAAGTCTGCGCGTAGGGAAATCTCGAAGAAGGAAGCTGGGGCGAATTGGGCTGCGTCGAAGCCGCCAAAGGCGAGATCCCGGACCGGCTAGTGGCCGGGGCGGGCTAATCCGGGGCGAATGCCCTCCGCCAGCTCGGCAGGGCATTCAAGCGGCGAGGCTCGGCCCGTGTGGCGGGGCAGCCGTGCGGGAATTACCTGGCCGCGGTCATGGAATCCACGTTGGCCAACACGAAAGCCCATGCACGTGCCGGTTCTTTCGGCAGGGCGTGGATCCGTTCTAACGTCTGAGGACGCCTCGGGAAAGGCTAACCCGGATACAGGCAGGGGATCAGTTAAACGAGCCCTGCCAGAATTGCGCAACCCGAGGCCACTCCCCCACAGCAAAACCGCAGGTCAACGGCACCACCCCACCCACTATTAGCCATTCAAACCGACGACCATTGCGTTCGAATGCCAGCGCCATTTAGACGCGAAACGACGGGGTGAAGAATCACCCCGTCACTACGAAAAACCCCGTAAATCCGGTCTTTCTAGCCCTCCAAAATTTGAGGGCCCCCTGTCGGATTCGAACCGACGACCCCCGCTTCACTAAGAAGCGGCCATTTTGAGTTGCCTATAGGCCCTTTTGACCTGTTCCTACATGATGCGATTGCAACAATGCAAGATACTAAATAGTGGTCGTTGTGTCTTCAAAAGTATGAGTTCTGTATGACGTGGTGGGAACGCCCATCAGACTGGTTCACGACCACGAGCATAGCCAACTAGCCACCGAAGCTGTGCTTCTCATTTTACTCCTGCTTCTTCGCGGATAGCCTGTGAACCGCAAATTTCACGGAACGGATCTTCAGCGCTTCTACGCGGGAATTTGCTGACCGTCACACCTGACGCTGATCTTGAGCACCTTGCAGCCCTCGATCGCATCGGGTAGGGATAGGTGTGACTGCGACGCCACTAAAACGTGGCTTGATTCGCGGGACGGTTCACGATTTGCTGCCAGCTTTACGAGGTGGCCGACAAGACTAGATGGCTTCGTAGGCTGGCTCAGGTCGGGTCGCCCAATCGGCCGATCGGAGGCAGCCCAGGCAGTTTGTCGACGGTTGCCAGGATTCGCAGTACGTCTTGTGCAGCTTGTCGGTTTGATTCTTCGAGCTGCATCCATCCGTGGTGCGTCGGAGACTCGAGCGCAGCGAACAGAGCTTTGAATCTTTTCCTGTCAGAGCCATGACGCTCCTCGACGATGGCGTAGGGGTCTTTGATGCATGCGCACAGCACGGCTGCGTCGTCCAAGTGCCGGCCTCGATCACGTGAATCCGTCATGTAGGCGGCACCATTGAGAACGAGGGAGCCATGCAGGTTGGGGATGCTCAGTCGAGTCTCGGCACCATCATCGCCAGTGATCACCACGTTTACTGTGCGTTGGAGAGCCTGTGTGCCTCCCTCGATCTGGAACGGCTCTCTGCCGGCCATCTTCGTTATGTTCCTCGGCGCCGTGTGGTCGGCGACCATGACGTCGACCTGCTGCTTGCCCCGAAT
>JBDTQM010000429.1:0-1671 GCA_039932175.1 Specibacter sp. | reverse complement strand
CCTCGATCCACCGAACTAGGTTGGGACTGCGCTGAGTTCTGATTTTTGTTGATTTTGGGATTTCCGGCAGGGCCTAGCGGTCAGCCTCGCTGCTGGTGGTGTTCCACATTTGGATTTCCGGGTTGCGCCGGGGAGCGGCTGGGTTGACAGGTTCTATGCGGCTTGGGGCGGTGCGTGGGTGGCGGTGAAGAGGTTCTCCCAGGCTTTCTGCCATGGCCAGGCTTCGGGAAGATGTAGTTTGATGCGCCTGGCGCTAGAAGCGATGCGGGCCGGGACGTTGATGAGCTTGGCCCGGATGGTTCCGGTCCTGGCTTTCGCGAAGACGCCTTGGGAGAGGATCCCAGCGGTGCGGGTGAGGTTGTAGACCATGGCCGCAGAGATGAGCCAGGCTGCGTTCGCATTGATGTTGCCGGAGGGTAGGTGGGCCAGGGCGCTGTCTTTCAGGTCCGCATTGACCTGCTCGATCCTGGCGTGTTTGCGGTGGGCCTGGTCGGCTGCCACGGTGCCCAGGGCCTCAGTATTGACGGTGGTGAAGAAGGCGTGGAAGCGGTGGGTGTCGAAGAGCGTCGGTTGCCCGGTGGCGGCTTGGGGGTTCAGCTCGGGGATGCGGCGCACCACCAGCCTTCCGGTGATCCGTTCGGCCTTCTTGCGGGAGGAGAACGCGGTGAACGGGATCTCGGCAACCTCAGCGGCGGATATCCAGACCTGGGCTTCTTCGTCATAGACGGCGTTGGTGTACTTGATCGGTGTCCACGTGTCCGCTTCGATGGCGGTGATGGCGCGTTTCACGGCAGCGTTCATACGCACCGTGACCGAGACCTCAGCGCCACTGGCCAAGGCCGCCGATACTGCCGGGTGGCCGTAGTAGGCGGAATCAAAACGACACAGCACCGGTCCGGGAGTTTCGGTGCGCCTGAGGGTGCCCAATGCCTCGGTCACGAATTTCTTCGCACCCCGGGCCGAGTTCGCGGCGCCCTTGCGCAGGCGTTGGCCGATGATCACTGGGGCCGTGTCGTCCCGGGAAGCGGTCGCCAGCAGGGCGTTTAGGCCGCGAACTCCGGAGTAACCGTAGCCGGAGCCCTGCTTCTGGTAGCCGTGAACTTCCACGATGGTGTCGTCCACATCGACAAACACGAAGTCTTCCCCGGAAGAGGCCCCGAACAGGGGTGCTTTTCGGGCCAGGTTGATCAGGAAGCGCGAGGCCACAGCATCCAACTGTCGCACATGTCCGAAGGTGAAGGCGCGCAGGAACGAGCCCAGCGTTGAAGGGGCATAGCAGCCGGCGAAGACCTTCTTCATCCCGCCGTGACGCAGCAGGGCCATGTCATCAATGCTGTCGGCGCCAGCGACCATACCCGCGACCAGTGCCGCGACCTTCAGTCCGGCATTGGCGCCCTTGTCCGTCGGGATCGTGAGCCACTCATCAGCGAGCGAGTGCAGGCCCGTCTCCTCGGCCAAGCGCATCACCGGGACCAGGCCCGTGGGGGACACGAGGTTCTCCTCGTCAAAGGCAACTGACACGGCCGCTACGGTATGGGAAACTTGCATCTGCGAGATGTCCTTCATTTTCGGGAAAATTGATCTGTGGTAAGTCCAATTTTCCCCGAAAAGACGGGCATTTCGTGTTTAAAACGCCGAGCGACCCCGCCCTTTTATCGGTGGATCAAGGCT
>JBDTQM010000428.1:0-1692 GCA_039932175.1 Specibacter sp. | reverse complement strand
GTGAGATCGCCCGGCTGTTGGATGTTAGCCGGGCTTCGGTGGCCAAATACGCCGGACAAGAGGACTTCTCCCCGACACCGCCGGCGCCCATGGCCAGGCCCGGAGGCTCGGTGTTGACCGGGTTCGACCACATCATCGATGGGTGGTTGGTTGAGGATCAGCGCCGGAACCGCAAGCAGCGGCATACGGCCAAGCGAATCTTTGACCGGCTCGTTGACGAGCACGGCTACACGGCCACGTATTCACCGGTGCAGCGCTACGTGAAGAAGTGGACGGCACGACACCGCAGCGCCGGGGAAGGCTTCACTGAGTTGGTGTGGCCGGCCGGCACGGTGCAGGTCGATTTCGGACAGGCAGAGGCGATCATCGCCGGGATCCGGCAGGTCCTGCACATCTTTGTGGTGTCTTTCCCGTTCTCGAACATGCGCTTCGTGCAGGGGTACCGGGGCGAGACGGCCGAGTGCGTCGCCCACGGGCTGCGGACCGTATTCGAGCACATCGGGGCAGCGCCGAGGCACATGGTGTTCGATAATGCCACTGGCATCGGAAATCGGGTGGGAACTCGGGTGACCGAGACGAAGCTGTTTGCTGCGTTCAAGCTTCACTACCGGTCAGAATCCAGGTATTGCAATCCGTACTCTGGTCACGAAAAAGGCAGCGTGGAGAACGCAGTGGGATTTCTCCGTCGGAATTTCATGGTGCCCGAGCCGGAGGCCGCCACCTTGGAAGGACTCAACAAAGTCCTGTTGGCCAGGTGTGATGCCTTGGCCAGCACGACGCACTACCGCAAGGGCCTGCCGCTGGGTGAGCTCTTCGCCCAGGACGTGGCCGCGTCTTTGCAGCTGCCGGGGGTCGGGTTCGAGGCGGTGCGCTACGAGTCCCGCAAAGCGGACAAGACCGGGAACCTGCTCATTGACGGGAACACGTACGCGGCCGGGCCATCCTTCCATGGGCGGATGCTCACGGTCGGGTTGGGACATGAGGTGGTGCAGATCCTCGATGAGCATTCCGCTCCGGTCCGCACCTTCCCCCGCATTTTCGGCCGGCAGGCCGAGACGGTTTTCGATCCTGCGTCCCTTCTTCCGTTGCTGGTGACGAAGCCCGGGGCGTGGTCTCATTCCCCGCTGCGGGCCCTGGTCACTGACCCGGTACGTGACTGGCTGGACAAGGCACCGGCCACCGAGCGGCGCCGACTGCTCAACGCGGTCGATGCCGCCTCCGGCACCACCGGCTTCGAGGCCGCCATACAGGCTGCCGACACCCTGATTGTGCGTGGAGACCGCCCGGACATGGCTATGCTGGGCATGCTCGCGCGCCGGCTGGCCGACGGCACCGAACCGGCGGCAGCGACCGTGGATCTGAGCGTCTATGACACCTTCACCACCCTCAATGCCGTCACGGGAGAAGTCGCATGAACACTCCCACCATTCAGGACATCCTCGACGCCGGCAAGCATTCGTCAATGACCGGCAGCGTCTTGACCGAATGGGCAGAGAAGGGCACCCCGAAACAACGCGAATACCTCCACGGAGTACTTTTGGCCGAGCACGAATCCCGGCAGGAATCACGCCGCCAACGGCTGCTGAAAGCCGCACGGCTGCCGGCATTGAAGTCCCTCACGGGTTTCGACTACAGCAGCGTCCGATTCCCCGAGGACTACGGCCGAGAACCGCTCGAGTCCCTGGAGTTCAT
>JBDTQM010000427.1:0-1692 GCA_039932175.1 Specibacter sp. | reverse complement strand
TTTCGTGTTTAAAACGCCGAGCGACCCCGCCCTTTTATCGGTGGATCAAGGCTTAAGCAACTAGCCCGCAGTAGTGGCTGAAAATTCACGAAAATCGTGACTTTTTCGACCACTACTGCTGGCTAGTTGTTTCAGCGGTGTCAGCCGACCAGACCGGCCTTGATCTTGACAGCCTTCACGCGGGAGGACATCTTGCTTTCGGTGAACTTGGCAAGGCCGGAGAGGATCAGGCACAAGCCCACGTAAACCACTGCGGCGACCATGAGCGCGGGCACCACCGGCGAACCGTACTGCCCCTGGGAGCCCAGGAAGTTCGCGTAGTACAGGATCTCGTTGTAGGTGATCAGGAAGCCAAGGGCTGTGTCCTTCACAATGACAACCAGCTGGGCAATGATCACAGGCAACATGGCGCGCACGGCCTGGGGGAGCAGAATGCTGCGCAGCACCTGCCCCTTGGTCAAGCCAACGGCCAGGCCGGCCTCGCGCTGGCCCTTGGGCAGCGACTCAATGCCGGCCCGGAACACTTCAGCCAGCACAGATCCGTTGTACAGGATCAAACCAACCACGACGGCGATGAAGGGAGTGATGCCCTTGACCCCCACCGAGGGGAGCCCGTAGTACATGATCATCATCAGGATCAGCAGAGGCACCGCCCGGAAGAGTTCAGTGAACCAGTAGCACGGCACCCGGACCCACTTCGTGTCCGCCAAGCGGCCAAAGGCGAGCAGGATGCCCAAAATGAGGCTGCCGACGGCGCCCACGGCAAAGGCGCTCAGGGTGGCCCCGACTGCCTGGAGGAATCTTTCCTGAACGCGGGGAAAAGTGAAGATCTCCCATTTCTCGGCAGTGAACTGGCCTGACTCGTAGAACCTGAACAGGATGAAGCCAACAATGCCGACCACAACAATGATCGTGGCAATATTCAGGTACACATTGCGTGTGCGGGCCTTGGGGCCGGGAACATCGAAAAGTACTGAGCTCATCGCGCAATCCTCCACTTCTTCTCGAGGTAGCGTTGCAGCGGTGACAGGATGCCCAGCACCAGCACCACAAAGATCAGGGCCACCCAGAGCAGGCCGGGCAGCAGCGCCTCGCCGCGTTCGCTGAGGTTGGCGCGGATGGCGCCGGCCTCAGCCACGGAAAAGCCGGCAGCAACCGTGGTGTTCTTGAGCAGGGCGATGAACACGCTGAACAATGGCGGAACCACCGAACGGAACGCCTGTGGCAGCACAATCAACGTCAGTGTCTGCATGAACGGCAGGCCAATGGCGCGGGCGGCCTCGGACTGACCGACGGAAACGGTGTTGATGCCGGACCTGATCGCTTCGGAAACATAGGTGGCCGTGTAGAGGGACAGGCCAATGATGGCCGCGTTCATGAAGCTGATTTCTGGCAGCCCCAGCCGGGGATACCCCAAGGCAAAGAAAGCCAGAATCAGCGTCAATGGAGTGTTGCGGACAGCATTGACGTACAAGGTGCCGGTGGCGCGCATGGCCGGGGCAGGTGAGACGCGCATGCCGGCAACAATGGTGCCCAGAATCAGGGCGAAGAACGCGGAGATGATAAACAAGATCCCGGTGTTCTTGAACCCGTTGAGAAACAGCTCGCTGTTATCAATAATTACATTCACAGGCCAGTGTCGCTTTCAGTGAATTAGAGAGGACGAAGTGGTGGTGTGGTGCCAGCCTTGGG
>JBDTQM010000426.1:0-1701 GCA_039932175.1 Specibacter sp. | reverse complement strand
AGGTCGATGTCGATGACCTTGACGAACAGCTCATCCCCTACGGAGACAACCTGCTCGGCCAGCTCAACGTGGCGAACTGCCAGCTCGGAGATGTGAACCAGGCCTTCAATGCCGTCTTCAACGCGAACGAACGCACCGAACGGAACCAGCTTGGTGACCTTACCCGGTACAACCTGCCCGAGGGCGTGGGTGCGGGCGAAGGTCTGCCACGGGTCTTCCTGCGTAGCCTTGAGCGAGAGCGATACACGCTCGCGGTCCAGATCCACTTCGAGAACCTCGACGGTGACTTCCTGGCCAACTTCGACAACCTCGGACGGGTGGTCGATGTGCTTCCAGGACAGCTCGGAAACGTGAACCAGGCCGTCTACGCCGCCCAGGTCCACGAAGGCACCGAAGTTGACGATGGAGGAAACGACACCGGGACGGACCTGGCCCTTTTCCAGCTTGTTGAGGAACGTGGAGCGGACCTCGGACTGGGTCTGCTCGAGCCAGGCACGGCGGGAGAGGACCACGTTGTTGCGGTTCTTGTCCAGCTCGATGATCTTGGCTTCGATCTGCTGACCGATGTAGGGAGCCAGGTCGCGCACACGGCGCATCTCGACCAGCGATGCGGGCAGGAAGCCGCGCAGGCCGATATCGAGGATAAGACCACCCTTGACAACCTCGATGACGGTACCGGTAACGACACCATCTTCTTCCTTGACCTTCTCGATGTCGCCCCAGGCGCGCTCGTACTGTGCGCGCTTCTTGGAGAGAATCAGACGGCCTTCTTTGTCTTCCTTCGTGAGGACCAAAGCTTCAACCTGATCGCCAACGGAGACAACGTCTCCGGGATCAACGTCGTGCTTGATGGACAGTTCACGGGAGGGGATGACGCCTTCGGTCTTGTAACCGATGTCGAGCAGAACTTCGTCGCGGTCAACCTTGACAACAATGCCTTCGACGAGGTCGCCGTCATTGAAGTACTTGATGGTTGCATCTACTGCGGCGAGGAATTCTTCAGCAGTACCAATGTCGTTGATGGCAACAACGGGAGTGGTACTAGTCTTCTCGGGGGTCGTGATGGTCATGTAGTAGGGGCTCCGATGTGGATAGTTGGTTTCGCCGAACCCTAGCAATGTCTGCGCATAGGGCGCTTCATGCTGGACAGGGTCCGGAATTATTATGGTGCAGGGGTTCCTGCGGATAATTCATGCAGATAATGCGGAAATTCTTCGCAGTTGTTACCGCTCGAATTCACGCATGACATGCCCATTCAGTCTAGTTGTTTGGGGCAAGGAGCGCAAAACCCGCGTACGACGGCGATAATTGCTTTTGTGGACAATTCAACCCTTTTGCGGCTGGGCACGGAAACCTGGGTTTTGTTGGCCGTTTTCCTGCTCCTGGCGGCAGTGCTGTGGCGAACAGCACTGGACCGCTCCCCCGTGCAGATGCTGGTGGCAGGCGTTCGCGCCCTGGTCCAGCTGGCCGTGGTGGCGGTGGTCATTGCCTGGTTGTCCACCAGCGGCGCCTGGGCGTTTGCGTTCGTTGCGCTCATGTTTTTGGTGGCCGTGTGGACCTCGGGGCGGCGTGTTGCGCCCGACGGGCGGTGGTGGTTGGCCGCCCTTCCCTTGGCAATGGGCGTTGTTCCGCCTGCCGCGCTGATGTTTGCTGCCGGCGTGCTGCCGTTCAATGCGCTGGCGATCATAGCCATCCTTGGCC
>JBDTQM010000425.1:0-1733 GCA_039932175.1 Specibacter sp. | reverse complement strand
TAATGCCCTTAAACGGGTGCTTAAGGGCGTCATCTGCCCAGTCACCGCCCACCACGTGCCATTGCGGCGCAAGTCGGCCACCGCCGTCGTTGATCAATGAACAAGGGTGCCGCCCGTTCGCCGCTGGTGGAAGCAGGTCCCGCCATGCGCTGCCATTTGAGAGAATGGAGGCATGACTTCTCTTGGAACCGGCAAAATGTCCAAACCCAGCAAATACACAGGCGTGGGCACCATTGTGCTGGCCGTTGTTTTTCTGGTGGCGCTGGTGTTCGCGGCCAACAACAGCACTGTGCTGGGCTGGATCATTGCCGCCATTGCGTTTGGCTGGCTGGTGCTGTCCACGGTGGTGTACATCGGCGTCCACAAGGCGGCCGCGTTCGGGGCCCGCCAGGTAGCCCTGGCCCAGGCCCAGATGGCCCAGCACAACAGTGCCAATGCCCCGTCCGACGGCGGCACCCACCTGGTTGCCGAGGACGCCGGCTCCCGCCAGGCGGCCAAGGCGCGCGACTTGAAACTGGACCACTCCTTCAAGATCATCAATGTCCAGATCGGTGTGATCAACGACTACCTGGGCAAGGACCCGGAAATGGTGGCCCGCGCCTTGGAAACCATTGACATCACCGCAGCCAACGGCCGCGGCATGATCAACCCGAACTGGGAGGCCCAGGAAGCCAAGCTGGATGCCGCCATGGCGAAGAAGAACACCGAACGCCAGGGCACACCCGACAAGAGCGCCGGCGGGGACGACGAACCCGTTACCGGCGTCATCGTCGACTAATTCCAGCCCCGGTCATTGACGAGCAGGCACGCAGTCGCCGCGGACCTGTCCACGGCGGGCATTCCGTGGCGTGGACATGCGCTGTGCGGACCTGCGAATCGCAGGTACCTGCGGGTAAGGTGGAGCAAGTGAGTAACGGTAAAGAAAACGGTCAGTTGCGGATCGCAAGCGTCAACGTCAACGGCATCCGTGCCGCCTACAAGAACGGCATGGGCCCCTGGCTGGCCGGGCGCGACGTCGACATCCTGTGCCTGCAGGAGGTGCGCGCACCTGATGCCATCGTTGAGGGTTTCCTCGGTGAGGACTGGCACCTGCTCCACGCCGAAGCCGAGGCCAAGGGCCGGGCAGGGGTGCTCATTGCCACCCGCAAGGGCGTTCTGGAACCGGTGGCCACCCGGGTTGGCATCGGTGAGGACTACTTTGCCACCACCGGACGCTGGGTGGAGGCCGACTACCTCATCAACGGCACCGACGGCACGCCCACCACCTTGACAGTTGTCAGCGCCTACGTGCACTCCGGCGAGGTGGGCACCCCCAAGCAGGATGACAAGTTCCGTTTCCTGGACACCATGATCGCCCGCCTGCCCCAGCTGGCAGCCACGAGCGACCATGTTCTGGTGGTCGGCGACCTCAACGTGGGCCACACCATCTTGGACATCAAGAACTGGAAGGGCAATGTGAAGCGTGCAGGCTTCCTGCCCGAGGAACGCGCCTACTTTGACAGGTTCTTTGGTGAGGAAATCGGCTTCAAGGACGTAGCCCGCGAATTTGCCGGCGAAGTGGAGGGCCCCTACACCTGGTGGTCCAACCGCGGGCAGGCATTCACGAACGACACCGGCTGGCGCATTGACTACCACATGGCCACCCCGGGACTCGCTGCAAAGGCTGTTCAGGCAGTGGTTGACAGGGCTGAGTCCTACGAGGCCCGCTTCTCCGACCACGCGCCGCTGGTCGT
>JBDTQM010000424.1:0-1736 GCA_039932175.1 Specibacter sp. | reverse complement strand
GGCACCGATCGCCCAACGCGGCAAGGCCAAGCAGAAACGCGCCGACCTGCGCCTGGTCGGGTTGGGACTGGTGATCACTCGCGACGGCGGCATCCCGTTGCTGGCCCATGCCTATCCGGGCAACAAACCCGACGTGACCCAGTTCCCCGTCATGATTGATGCCCTGGGCGCGCGGCACCGCAGGATCGCCGAAACGGCCGGGGTAACCGTGGCGCCGGAAGTGACGGTGGTTTTTGATGCCGGGCAGAACTCGGCCTCCAACTTCACCCGCGTCACCGACACGCAGCTGGCGTTCGTCGGCTCCGTGCCGCCATCCCATGTTACGGACCTGCTCGCCCTGCCCGCGAAGGACCGCAGAGTCGTGGATAAGGACCGGTTCGGCGGCCTCAGCGCGGTCGAGACCCGCAGGGTCGTTTACGGCACCGAACGGCGGGTGATCCTCACGCATTCGCCGACCCTGCACGAAAAGCAGATCGCCGGCTTCGCCCAGACCCTGGCCAAAGCCCAGGCAAAGCTCGCCGACCTCGCCGAGACCCTGGCCCGCGGGAAGACCCGCCGCACCACCGCCGCACTCACCGAGCACATCAAGCAGATCACCGCCGATTCCTGGCTCCGCCGCGTGCTGGTCTGCGAGCTGACCGGGACCACCCCGGCCACCCACCGTCTCGAGGTCAGCATCAACGACACCGCACGAGCCCAACTGGAAGAGGAGATGTTCGGCAAGAGGGTCCTGGTCACCACCCACGAGGACTGGCCCGTCGCCGAGGTGGTCGCCGCCTACCGTTCCCAGTCAGATGCCGAATTCGGGTTCCGCCAGCTCAAGGACCCCCACGTCGTCTCGTTCTCACCGATGAACCACTGGACCGAGCACAGCATCCGCATCCACACCTTCACCTGCGTCCTGGCCCTGCAAATCGCCCACCTGATGCGCCGGGAAGCCGAGAACGCCGGCGAGCACCACTCCGTCCGAGAGCTGCTCGAACGACTCGCCAGCATTCAGGAGACCGTGATGATCTACCCCTCCACCGGCGGCCGCCCCAAGGCCCGGCGTATGCTCACCGAGGAAATCGACACCCACACCGCCCTCGCCGAGATTTTCAACCTCACCAAGCTGGCCCCCAAGAAAAGTTAGGTCATACACTCCCAGCCATCAAAAAGCTGCTCTGACTAGGCATAACACCAGTATCGGACTCGCTAGCCGGGAAACTCCCGCTAGGATGGCGTCATTTAATCTCGCATTCGTCAGGTCTACATTGCATAGAGTCGCACCGGTCAAATCCGCATGGATCATATTCGCACTGTGCATCTTCGCCATGCTCAGGCCCACTTTGTGCAACTTTGCGTTGCTCAAATTCGCGATGTTCAGAGTTGCTTCATAGAGAACAGCCTCGCTAAGGTCCGTGGATCCCAAGTTAGCCCTAGTCAATTTAGCTCTGATGAGGTTCGCGGATTGTAGGTTGGTTTCGAAAAGCTCCGCGCTCACTAGGTTCACATTAAGGAGAGAGACTTGAGCCAAGTTCGCATAGCTAAGGTGCGCTCCACTGAGATCCGAAAATTCGAAATTTGTGTGGGCCAAGTTCGCATTAGATAACTTCGCGCCGCCCAAGAATGTGTTGGATAGATCGAAGGAAACTTCATCGTGAGTCAAGAAATTTCGACGTCCACATACCGTTAACGCTGCTGCAACGTCGGTGTCCAATTTACGATCGGTGACCCCCGGCGGGGTTAATGGAGAC
>JBDTQM010000423.1:0-1764 GCA_039932175.1 Specibacter sp. | reverse complement strand
ACAAGTTCTAAAGGACTCCACGCTTTCATGAGTGAAATCACCGCCCGCCCCCGCGTTCTGTCGGGCATGCAGCCCTCCGGCGATTCCCTGCACCTGGGCAACTACCTGGGCGCGCTGGTCAATTGGGTCAAAACCCAGGACGACTACCAGACACTGTTCTTCATCCCGGACATGCACGCCATCACCGTCACCCAGGACCCGGCGGAGCTGCGCGAGCGGACCCGGAAAACGGCCGCCCAGTATATTGCCGGCGGCATTGACATTGAAAAATCAACGCTGTTTGTCCAGTCGCACGTGCCCGAACATGCCCAGCTGGCCTGGGTGCTGAACTGCATCACAGGCTTCGGCGAGGCGTCGCGAATGACCCAGTTCAAGGACAAGTCAGCCAAGGGCGGTTCCGATGCCGCCAGCGTTGGCCTGTTCACCTACCCGGTCCTGATGGCGGCGGACATCCTCCTGTACCGCCCCCAGGGCGTGCCGGTGGGCGATGACCAGCGCCAGCATGTGGAGCTGGCCCGCGATTTGGCCAAGCGCTTCAACCACCGCTTTGGCGACACCTTTGTGGTGCCGGAGGCCTTCATTCAAAAAGAAGGCGCCCGCATCTATGACCTGCAAAATCCGACGTCGAAAATGTCCAAGTCCGCGTCCGGACCCAACGGGCTGATCAATTTGCTCGATGACCCCAAAGTCACGGCCAAGCGGATCAAGTCAGCCGTCACCGACGCCGACACGGTCATTGCCCACGACCGCGCAGCCAAGCCCGGTGTCACCAACCTGCTGGAGATCCTCTCCACCCTGACGTCGAAGCCCGTTGACACCCTGGTGGCCGAGTACGACGGCAAAATGTACGGCCACCTGAAAGTTGATGTTGCCGAGGCAGTGGTGGCCCGGCTGGAACCCATCCGGGCACGCACCCTGGAGCTGCTGGACGACCCGGCCGAACTTGACGCGCTGCTGGCCCACGGTGCAGCCAAGGCACGCGAGATTGCGTCCGTCACGCTGGCCGACGTCTATGCCAAGGTGGGTTTCCTGCCCCCACGCCCGGCGGTTGGATAAGCGTGCCAGGCATTGGTCAGAGCGGGGCATCACCGGTTCCGCACGCGGATAGTCTGGGCGTCATCATCTCCCTGCCCCCGGACCTCGCAGCCGAGCTCAGCGCCCGGCGGGCCGTGTACGCAGGCCCTGATGACGCCGTCGTGCCTCCGCACATCACGCTGGTGTCGGGGCGGTCCACGGGGCCCTGGGAGAAATCGGCGGAGCATGTGCGCACGGTGGCCGCAACGGCCCGGCCTTTCATGATTTCGCTGCGCGGGACGGGCACGTTTGAGCCTCTGTCGCCGGTGGTGTTTCTCACTGTGGCACAGGGCGGCGCCGAATGCAGCAAGCTCCACGAGCAGCTGCTGGCGGGGCCGGTGGAACACCTGTTGGAGTTTGATTTCCACCCCCACCTGACTGTGGCGCACGATCTTGACGAGGCAGCCATGGCCCTGGCAAAATCCGAGATGGCCGACTTCAGTGCCGACTTTGAGGTGGCCAGTATTGGTCTTTACAACCACCTGGCTGGTGCGTGGGAACTGCGTGAGGAGCTGACTCTTGGGGGAGCACGAGCAACGTGAAAAGGCCGGGGCCGGCCATTTTCCGGGCACGGTAGCTCCCGGCGTGCGGGCCAGGCGCCCGCTGGCCGCACCCCTTAAGGAGCCGCCAAGCCCCCTGGACAAGAACGCACTGTCCGTCTGGACGCAGTCCAAGCATGTCGCCTACCAG
>JBDTQM010000422.1:0-1781 GCA_039932175.1 Specibacter sp. | reverse complement strand
GTGGGTGCACTGGCCGCCCTGGTGGCCTTCCTGGTCAATGCCGAGTTGTGGTTGCAGATCGTGGTCTTCTGCGTTGTTGCGCTGGCCACCACAGTTCTGATCAGACCCTTGGCCATGAGCCATCTCCACCGCGGACCCGCAGACCAACTTTCCAATATTGACCGGTTGATCGGTCACAAGGCAGTGGTTTTGGAAGCCGTGAGCTCCAGCGGTGGCTTGGTGAAGATCGGCGGGGACATTTGGACTGCACGGATCAGCGGCGGAGTGGATGTACCTGTTGGGGCCACCGTGGAGGTTTCCTCCATCGACGGCGCAACAGCCATCATCGACTACCCGTCCGCGCACAAATCAGCCGGACCGGCCGCCACAACAGCCTAGGCTTTGCCACAGTGCAGCCGGGCTTGACCTTGCGCGCCTTGGGCGTTTGAGCACACAGATTCTTTACACAGAAAAGAGGGGATTTCATGGGAGACGCTGGCACACTCGTGTGGCTGTTTGTAATTTTTGTCCTACTGATATTCGTAGTAATTGTTCTAGTCCGTTCGGTGCGCATCATCCCGCAGGCCCGTGCCGGCGTGGTGGAGCGTTTGGGCAAGTACCAACGCACACTCAATCCCGGCCTGACGGTTCTTATCCCGTTCGTGGATCGGTTGCTGCCGCTGCTGGATTTGCGCGAGCAGGTTGTTTCCTTCCCGCCGCAGCCGGTCATCACCGAAGACAACCTGGTGGTCTCCATTGACACGGTGGTGTACTTCCAGGTGACGGATCCGCGTGCAGCCACGTACGAGATCGCCAACTACATCCAGGCTGTTGAGCAGCTGACAACAACCACCTTGCGCAACGTTGTGGGTGGCTTGAACCTTGAAGAGGCCCTGACCTCCCGCGACCAGATCAACGGCCAGCTCCGCGGCGTGCTCGATGAGGCCACCGGCCGCTGGGGCATTCGCGTGAGCCGTGTTGAGCTCAAGGCCATTGACCCGCCCCTGTCCATCCAGGATTCCATGGAGAAGCAGATGCGTGCCGAGCGTGACCGCCGTGCTGCGATCCTGACGGCCGAAGGAACCAAGCAGTCAGCCATTTTGACGGCCGAAGGTGAACGCCAGTCAGCCATTCTTAAGGCCGAGGGTGACGCCAAGGCAGCCATCCTGCGCGCTGATGGTGAATCCCAGGCCATCCAGAAGGTCTTCAGTGCCATCCACAAGGGCAACCCCACGCAGAAGCTGCTGGCGTACCAGTACCTGCAGACGCTGCCCAAGATCGCCTCGGGAACGTCCAACAAGCTGTGGATCATCCCCAGCGAAGTTGGCGAAGCCCTGAAGGGCATTGGCAACGTTTTGGGGAACACGGCACAGGACACGGACGACGCCGTCGAACCAACAGAGACTGCCATGCAGTAGCCCGCGTCACACCAGCACCACCAACTGCAGCATGGGCTCGGTCAAGCACGTATAATGGGTGCTTGGCCGCGTGGCTATTTGCCCGGCCGCTTTTCAACGCCCACTTGCGCTCAGGAACAACTGCGCCCGGCGGTGCGTTGAAACAATGGACGTTAACAAATTTAGGGAGAAGTCATGAGCGATCGTAGCCTGCGTGGCATGCGCCTGGGCGCACAGAGCATGGAGACCGAATCCGGTGTTGAGCCGGCTCCTCGCCAGAGCGTGGAGTACCGTTGCGCCGACGGAGAACAGGTATTCGTTACCTTCTCCTCGGAAGCTGAAATCCCGGCAACGTGGATGTCCAAGACCGGCAAGGAAGCCCTGCTGGTCAACGGCGAGGCTCCT
>JBDTQM010000421.1:0-1807 GCA_039932175.1 Specibacter sp. | reverse complement strand
CACCACCAGCTTGCCGCCGTCGGGCAGGGCGTCAACGTTTTCCAGGACAGCCGCCACCATGCGGCGGGCAACCTCAACACGGGTCTCTCCCCCGCCGGCCCGGACTCCCGGCTCGTCGCGTTGCCACTTTTGGATCTGGACCGGAAACTGCTCGATGATCTCGTCGAAGGTTTTGCCCTCCCACTCCCCGCCATACGTTTCACGCAGCCGGGGATCCACCAAAACATCGCCGCCGGTCAGGGCGGCCAGCTGCTGGGCGGTGGAAAAGGCCCGGGCCAAATCGGAAGACAGGATCTGCATCTTTGGATCGTTGCCGTTGAGCACAAGCTTCCCGGCCAGCAATGCCGCAGCACGGCTCGCCTGGGAAGCCCCCACCTCATCCAGGGGGATGTCGCTTTGACCTTGGAAACGCCGTGCAGCGTTCCATGAGGTGCGCCCGTGCCGCCAAAAAATCACCCGCCGGCGTAAGCCGGCGGGCTGCAACACTGAGCGCTCTGGTTCGGTGGAAGCCATCAAAGGACAATCTCCATTCCTGAGCCCTAAAAGGGATTAGTCTTCGTGAGCTGATTCTTCGGTTTCAACGGTGGCGTCAACAGCCTTGGCCGAGGGATCCGACGCTGCCAGCTGCAGGTCCACTGCCGGGCAGTCGCCGTAGAGGCGTTCCAGTGCGTAGAACACCCGGTCCTCTTCGTGCTGGATGTGGAAGACGATGTCTGCATAGTCCAAAAGCACCCAGCGGCCGCTCGAGCGCCCCTCACGGCGGACCGGCCGCAGGTCAAACTTGTGCAGTTCGTCTTCGATGCCGTCAGCAATGGAGTTGACCTGGCGTTCGGTGGCAGCCGAGGCGATGAAGAAGATATCCGTGATGGCCAGGCGGTCGCTGACGTCAATGGCTGTCACGTTCTGGGCCAGCTTGTCCGATGCCGCGCGGGCCGCTGCCCGTGCGAGGTCGATTGACTGTTCTGTTGCTGTCACTGCTGTTTCCTTTGATTGGTGAAAATTTAGCGTGTAAGGGTGGTGATGATCATGATGGCGCCAACCACAAATAGTGCCCCGCCAGCAATGATGCTGCCCCAATGGATCAGCCTGTTGCGTTGCGTGCGTCCCAGCCCGGCGGTCATGGCATCCAACGGTTCAAGTCCGTGGGCGTAGTCTGCCGGCATGGGTGGCATCTGTGAGCGCGTGACTTCCACTTGCTCAACCGCTGCCTGCTCGACGCCGGCGCCAACGGTTGGGTGCCCGCCGGTGGCCATCGCTTCGGCCCGCTTGAGCGTGCTGCTGCGCCCGCCGGTCAGCGGCCTGTTGCCAGGCCCGGGCTTGTGCACTGCCCGGGCGGCCAGGGCCGCATCGAAGCGCTCTGCACTGACGTTGGGCACGCTGGCCGGAGCCTTGCCGGGCACTTGGGCGCCTGGCGCGGTTTCGGGCGTACCGGCTGCCGGGGCCGGGCGCTGCTGCCCGGCCCGGTTCTTCGAAGCTGGCGCCTGGCGCGGCGTTGACCGGGTCACAATCGGCACGTGTGTGGTAGTCGGCGGACGCAGCACGGGGCGGCCTGCGCCCGGGACCTCGATGAACTCCAGGGGGGTCACCATGGCCAGGTTGTTGGTTGCCGTGGGGTCGGCGGCCGGGCGCCTGCTCTTGGCGCTTTCCTGCGCCAGGCGTTCACGGGCCTGGGCGCGAAGGGCCAGCACTGCTGTGCGCTCGTCCTCTGCCTTTTGGGCAGCCAGCACCGCCAGCTCTTCCGTGCTGGGCGTGGTGACCGGCGGCGGACCTGCGGACACGGGGTAGTAGCTCCCGCCGGGGACCAGAC
>JBDTQM010000420.1:0-1814 GCA_039932175.1 Specibacter sp. | reverse complement strand
AACTTTGGATAGAAGAGTCATATGGAATGCAGAAGCGAGGACTCCTGCCACTAAGGGATTCCGCCAATAGGGGTGGCTCGTTAGGGTTTGCGTTTGGGTCTGGTGTCCCAGCGGTGGGTGTGCCAGGCCTCGCGGATCAGGCGCCTTGGGACGATGATGCTGTTGGCCAGGCTGATCATGGCTTCGATGACTCGGGTTTGGGGGTTGAGGACCAATGCGCGCGGAAGTCACGCTAAGCCTCTTGTCGAGAAACGATCGGTTTCCGACATCTCGAACCTGCTGATGACACGCCGCAAAATCCATGTCGAAAACTCGTGCCGGAAATCAATGGCGACAAACTATGCGTCACTGTATTATCGACACATGTTAATCGGATATGCGCGCGTTTCCACCACTGACCAGAATCCAGACCACCAAACAGACGCGCTCACCCGTGCCGGCGTTAACCCGGCCAACATATACCTCGACCACGCCATCGGCGCCAAAGCCAGCAGACCCTAACTGGAGAAAGCTCTCGCCTTGGCCAACCGGGCCGGCGACCAGCTCGTCATCACCCGCCTGGACAGACTCGGCCGCTCTGTACTCCACCTCGTGACCCTCGGTGCAGCCCTCCGAGATCGTGGTGTTGGATTGCGCGTCCTCGAGCAAGGCATCGATACCACCACGGCGGAAGGACGGGCGATATTCGGTATGCTCTCTGTCCTTGCCGAACTCCAACGAGAACTCATCATCACTAACACCCGCGATGGCCTCGCGGCAGCCCGCGCCCGAGGACGAACTGGAGGAAGACGCCCGAAACTTACCCCCGATCAGGCCCACCACGCCCAACAGCTCTACGACGCAGGAGAACACACCGTCCAACGCATCGCCGACCTGCTCCAGGTTCCTCGCTCCACGATCTACGGACACCTCAACAAAGCGAGTATCGGACAACGCTCCACCGGAAACTTCCGCCCCCCGGCATAACAGCAGCGCTAGCCAGAACTCCCACTGCCAGAAGAGATCGGCCTCCGGGCGCAATATCAAGCCCAACTGTGCCTGAACATTCGTTCTTAGCGATCACAACCACCGGCTTAGCGCCAACCACCGTTGGTCCCCAAGGCCGAGTGTATGGTAGAGGGCTTCCTCCTCGGCGCTCAGCGACGAGGACTCATTCTTGACCATTGCTACTTATCCCTTCAAGAATCCCCTAATGGACACCTCGTCCGTTCCTTCTACTGGTAGACATGGCGGCGGTGGGCGACCCTCACGACTGTGACCACAAGTACATCGTCTTGGACGTCATACAACACGCGGTAGTCACCGATGCGGATACGCCAAGCATTGTCTTCGCCCACGAGCTTCTTACAGCCGGCCGGGCGCGGATCCCCTTCAAGGCCGGCAATACCAGCCAGAACGCGGCGCCGGATGCCGGCATCAAGTTTACGCAGTTCTTTGGCGGCCCCAGTGGTGAACTCAACGCGGTAGGAACTCACGCGTCAAGCTCGGCGCGCAGCTCATCCAAGCTGACACGACCACCGTCATCACCAGACTTGGCGGCGCGGTACTCGCTGACGTCGCGCATCATCTCCAGCTGCTCCAGCAGCTCGAAGTCCTCAGGCCCAATCAGCACGGCAGCAGGCTTGCCGTTCTTGGTGATCTGCACACGCTCATGCCCGTAGCCGGCACGCCCCACGGCATCGGCCAGTCCATCGCGTAGCGCCCGAACCGTAATGGATGAAGTGATCGTATTCATGTCTCCATCCTAACATTTGCGTACACAATGTCAAGATATTAATAAGTGTACAAAAAACCGATAATAAAGATTATGTCAA
>JBDTQM010000419.1:0-1823 GCA_039932175.1 Specibacter sp. | reverse complement strand
GACGATAGGAATCGTAGGCCCCAAGCAGTCGAGCGGTGAACAGCCACTTATAGGACGGACGTATGGCTTGTAACGCTATGAGGGCGCCGAGGCCTGTGGTCAGCGGTAAACGGTGTGCCGCAGAAAGTCCTGCTGGTCCCCACTTTGCCCCAAGCGCATCGGAACCACTGAGCAGCCATTGTTCTTGCCAATCATGGCCGGGGAAGGTCTCGAGCCAGGACAGGAGCTTTTTCACGGCCTCGCGCTGGCGTTTAACGTGCGCTGCGGTGGAATTATCCAGCAGCCCCTCTGACAATTGCACCAGCTCGGATACGGACGACCCCGCACGGTCCGGCGCCGGTGGGGCAGGTGTGGTTACACGCACCTCCGCTATATGAAGGGCATCTGGGGGGTCTTGAACACTCAAGGGGGTTCGGGCAACCCATCCGTTGCGGCTCATTTCTTGTTCCCGAAGATATCTGCCAGGTCATCAGGGTCATAGGCCCAGCCTGTGGGTGCCCCGGCGACCGGACGTGGGCGTCCGTAATGCTCCGCCACCTTGGCAATGACTTCATCGGGGCGAGAACGTAAATATCCTGTGGTGGTGGTGATCCAGCGGTGCCGCATGACATGTTGAACGTCCACCAGACTGATGCCCGGATCATCAACAAGCCGAATGGCCAGGGTGTGCCTCAGATCATGAACGCTCACGTTGGTGCCGATCTTCTCATTGATCCTGTTCAAAACGGCCCGCAAAGCTGTATACGTCAACGGGCGCAACGGATGACGACGCGTCCACCAGAGTGGCTCACCCGGCCCGGGCCGAACCCCTTCCAACTGCACCAATTCACCCAGATACAGCGCCAACCAAGAAAATGCCTCCGGTGACGCAGGGCAGGGTTCCTTGATGCCACCGAGGCCCTTGCTTCGGACGTAGATTCGTCCCTCGCCAGGCCGGACATCATCCACTGTCATCTCCAACAGTTCCGCCGCCCTGGCCCCGCTGGAAAGAAACATCGAAAACAATGCCCGGTCACGATGGCAACCCAACGAGGAAAACAGATCTTCCACCACGTCATCGGGTACGGCCCGCGGGTCACGTTCGGGCTGCTTTTGCCGATATCGTCCACGGGAATGAACGCTGAAGGGCTCGAGGGGGTTGTGGTGGGAACCGGCACGACTACCGGCGCGGGATGGGCCAGGAACCGGTGAGATGACCGGACCTTGGCCCATCTCCAGGTGAAAATCATAGAATCTGGCAATTACCGAAATCGCATGATTGATTGTTGCTGGAGCGTAGCCGGCTGCCAGGGTGGCCTTGCCGGTGCGCCGGTTTACGGATCCTGCAGCGGCAGCATTTTCGCGGTGTCGATCGCGGGCGGGGTTGTGGGCGGTCTTCAGCCACAACACGAAGTCACGGACCTCCAAGGAGGTCGCTCGATCCCAGGGCACCTCGAGGGCCGCCAAAAACCTCGACCAGCGCAGCAGGTCATAGGCATACGAACGACAGGACGCGGACGTATTGCCGCAAGCCAACAGCTCCCTCAAGAACTCCGCCACCGGCACCACCCGAATACCAGATTCCGTCAGCACTGCCCACGGCAGGGTCTCGTCATCAGTTGCCGAAACCGTGCCGACGCGAATGACGACCAGCCCGTCGAGCCGACTTCCACCAAGCTTCTTAACCTGTTCCACAGCTACTCCGTTCATCGGATGTGCCCATGAATGAAGCATCAACCCGGGATCGGGACCCACGACGCAGGACACGCCGGTAGTGCGGTCAATGTATCAGTGGAGGCCGTTTTCAATTCCCCAGTGGCCGCGGATCAGAGACCCAATGAGTT
>JBDTQM010000418.1:0-1835 GCA_039932175.1 Specibacter sp. | reverse complement strand
GGCTAGGTGCGTGTGTCAGTAGCGGTTTGAGGTTCGACGTCTTGTCGTGACGGAATTCGTCAGTTCCATGCCGGGTCGGCACCGGCTTGTGGGTCGTGGGGCCGAGAATGTCGTTTTGGCGCCTTCGGCCGCTCCCGGCGTTACCTGACAGCCGCTGCAGGGGCTCTGGCGGCTGCTTTTTCTGGCTTCTGTCTCCCTCAGCTGGCCTGGCTGGTGCGGTATGTGTGGAGTTTGAGCAGGTTGTGGCAGCCGGCGAGCAGTTCCCACTCCCGTGCCGCTTTTTCCATCCCGCGCAGCAGCAGGTGCTTGCCCTGGCGGGTCTTGATCTGCCCGAAGACCGGTTCCACGATGGCCTTGCGCCGGGCGTAAATCTTCTTGCCTTTCTTGGTTCTCAGTTTCCGTGCCATGCGCTCGGTCAGGGTGGCGTTGGCAGGGATCCGGCCCCGCGGTGATTCGGGGACCGGGGAGGCGTGTTTCATGCGCCGGGTGGAGATGAAGAACTCGGTCGCGTGCCCGGCCTCAACTTCCTTGACGTGTTCGAGGTTGGATGCCGAGCAATATCCGGCATCGGCAGTCCAGGCCTTGGGCATTGCCCCGACGGTGTCAACGGTGCGCTTGACCATCGATTCCAGCTGCCGGACGTCGACGGCAACATTGTTCAATTCGGTGGCGATGATGACCTGGTGGTCGGCATCCACCATGGCCTGGCCGGTGTAGCTGTAATGGTAGGAACCATCCGCAGTCTTCATGATCCGCGCGTCCGGGTCCGTGAAGTTCCGTTGCGCCTTCGGCCTCGGCACAGCTTCCCGGGCGGCCTTGTCTCCGGCGGCGGTGATGTCATCATCGTCATCCCCGCGCTTTCGGGCCTTCTCCTGAGCCTCCCGCCGCGCCTTGTCGGCGGCTTCTTCCTCGATCGAGGCCCGGGCGGTCGCCATGGCCGCAGCCCGTCGTTCCCGGTTCGCCAGCTCGGCGGGGAGTTCGTCCCCGCGTTTGCCGGGCCCGAAGCGGGCGTCCTCGTCGGCATCGACGGTCGTCGCTTCCTCCATCAGGACACTGATTTCCTCGGCGAGGACCTTCTGTTTTGCTGTCAGCCGGGCGTAGGACATGGCCTTGTGCCGGGACGCGTTGGCCCGCACCTTCGTCCCGTCCAGGGCGACCTTGCCCAGGGACACCATGCCGGCGGCCTGGCACAGCTGAAGGGCTTGCAGGAACACGTTCGCCAGGGCGGCCAGGTGCCGTTCGCGGAAGCGGGCGATCGAGCGGAAGTCCGGTCCCTGCTGGGCTGCCAGCCACCGGAACGCGACCACATCCGTACAGGCCCGCTCGACCTGGCGGGAGGAGCGCACCCCGACGCAGTATCCGTAGAGCATGATGCGCAGCATCAACCTTGGGTCATACGGCGGCTGGCCCTTGGCCTTCTTGTGGGAAGCGTAAAAGCGGGACAGGTCCAGTTCGTTGTCAACGAGCTCGGCGATGAACCGGGCCAGATGGCCCTCCGGCAGCCACTCATCCAGGGACGGCGGGACCAGCATCACCGCATCAGGATCAAACGCCCTGAACCGTTTGTTCACCCCGCCCCTGGCATCCACCACATCATCAACGACCAGCTCGACGCGCTCCACGAGAGCCTCGTCAAACAAGCCATCCTCCGGCTGCGGCGCAGAGGCAGAAATGTTGGGAGAAGAAGCAGTATCCATGCCCCAATTCTCCCAGCCACACCAACGCCAGCCCTGTTAATCTCCCGGCGTTTTAAAAACTACCCACGACTATTGACCCACGCACCTAGTGGACGTCAGCGTCACGTGGGACGAGGAAAACGGCCGGATGGCGCTGTT
>JBDTQM010000417.1:0-1871 GCA_039932175.1 Specibacter sp. | reverse complement strand
CCGGAAACCCATTGATTAAGAGTCAATTGCTCTGCCAATTGAGCTAGAGGTGCATTTGCGGCATGTACCGCTCTCAATAAGCTCCCCTAAGGAGAAATTATTAAGGCGACCCGCACAGCATCGGCGAGATACTGTACGAGCCTAGCCGCCGCTAACTCTGAGAAGAGCGCCTTGGCTAAGAAGAACAATACCCGCCCTCGCGCGGATCATGGGCATTGAAACGGGCAAGTGAGCGCAAGGTCACGTTGGGGACCCTTTTTCCTTGATGCGAACCGCCAAAACCCTCCCCGACACCGGCAATGACTGGTCCATGACGCCTGGCCAATCCGCAACCATCACGTAAAGGGTCTTTCCGTCATCCCCGCCCATGGCACAGGAGAAACAGCCTTGCTCGAGGGACACTGTGTCCAGTACCTCGCCGCCTTCGGCCACCAGGACACAGTGGCGCTGCCCCACATCGGCGTACCAGATCCCGCCCCCACCCCAGCAAATCCCATCCGGGGCACTGTCCGGCACGGCAGCCCACACACGCCTGTTGGCCAACGAACCATCGAGCTGGATGTCAAAAGCCGTGAGGCGCCCGGCGTAGGATTCGGCAACCACCAGTGTTCCGCCGTCGTCGGTGTCAACCATTCCGTTCGGGTAGGCCAGGCCGTCCGCCACAACCCGGGACGCGCCGTCGGGCGTCACCAAGGCAATGATCCCGGCAACCGCGGCCGGGCCGGGGAAGGTGAAGCCACTGCAGTTGACGTATGCGTTGGGGCCGGCGGTGACCACCTCATTCCACGGCGATGCCAAGTGCCGGCCAAGATCCGCAACATCCTCCAGGGTGCCGGCCGGGCTCAGGCGCAGCAGTTTGCACTCCGAGCCGGAGACGATGAGCAGGTGGCCGTCCGGCAGCCAGTCGAAGGAAATGGGGAATGACGGGACGGGAATGCTTTGATGGTCCGTGCCGGCCGGATCCATGGCATGGATGTGGCCCTTGAGCCAGTCCGCATACCAAAATCGGCCGCCATGCCAGCGGGCAGACTTGCCCATGCCGAGGCCTTCGGCAAGCACACGCACGTCATTCATGCTCGCTCCTTCAGATTCGCTGTGACTTGCACCATGAATCCGCCGTCAGCCGGCACGGAAACACAGGGCCGAAATAATGCGTGGGCCATGCTCATCCACCGGAACGGTCTCATGCGGCACCAGCCCTCCCAGCAGCACAACGCTCTGACCCGGCACGGCCTTCACCATGCCGACGCCGCCGTTCGGGTCCCTGCGCACGGCGTCGAGGTCCGCGCCCCGGTACCCGGGATGGACCAGCAGCGCCCCGGCAGGGTCCTCCGGCGGCGAATCATCGCGCAGCACACTGATCAGCGTCACGTCGCACGCGTCGATGTCCAGGTGCAGGCCCAAATAGTCGCCGGGCCGCACGTAGTAGCTGTAGCTGCCGCGCCCGCCGGTGGGTGTCACCGGCGCACCGCACAGCTCGGACAGGTAGCCGGACAGCCACGGGGATGCATACAAGGCGTCCTGCACCGGTCCACCGCCTGAGGTGAAGAGCCGGCGTGGCGGGGCTCCGCCGCGGCCGGTGGCCCCGTCACCTTCGAGCACCCGCTGCTCGTCGGCACCGTGATACAGCACCATGGCCTCGGCCAGCAGTTCGGCGGCCTGGGCCGCTCCGGGCAGGCAGTCCACCACAATCACGCCCCCACCCTGGGCCAATGGGCCCAGGGCCAGGCGTTCCGCGGCCCCGTCTTGCAGCTGGGTGATCACCCGCCGCCTCCCATCAATTCCGCCGGTGGTTCAAACACCACGGCGCGCACCAGCGCCCGTTCGTGCTCCGGCAGTCCGTCCAGGGGAAGCTCGGCATCCCCTCCCGC
>JBDTQM010000416.1:0-1895 GCA_039932175.1 Specibacter sp. | reverse complement strand
GCAAACCGATCAGGATGTCCCGGAGCACGGCCGCCCAATCCATCACGAAGTACCGCGAGACTGACGTGATGCCAGCGCGGGAGAACAGCCTCTTCCAGAAGCTACCTTCTGCAGTGATGGACATGTCCATCGCTGCGTGGCCCTCCATGGAGCCGGCCAAGCCCTTCTCGGCTTGGTTCCGGGCGGCCTCCACGATCTTCCCGCGCATCCACATCCGGAATCCGAGGGTGACGAACACGATGATGAACGGGCCGCCGACGAACTCAGCCAGGGTGAACTGCCAGCCCATCACGAACGCCAGAATGAGCCCGAGCTCGAGCACCAGGTTCGTGGAGGCGATCTCGAACGCCATGGCGGCAGTGAAGTTGGCGCCCTTGCGAATCAACGCCCGTGCGAGGGCGACGGCCGCGTAGGAGCACGACGAGGACGCAGCGCCGAGGCCAGCTGCGATGGTCAGGGAGCGGGGGGAGTCATCATGCATGAGGGCAACGATTCGTTCCTTGCGAACGATCGCTTGAATCACGCCTGACAGGGTGAATCCGAGCACGAGTGGCCAGAGGATCTGCCATGCCATTGAACCCGCGATGGCCAAGGCATGGCCGAGTGCTTCCAGGATGAACATGCAAATCCTCCTTCACGTTCTATGTAAAGTGTCCACCTGCTGGGGCATTTGTGGTGAGGACTGTTTTGAAAGATCAACCAGGGTGACCGGGCATGGACGGGCCTGTGCGCATCTGAACGGGCCCCATTGGAAGTGCGGCACGCCCCGGGCAGGTCAGCTCGCTTGAAAAGGACCTATGGCCCTATTTCCTCAGCGGGAGGCGCACTATCTTTCAAGTAAACGGAGGTTTGACCATGTACGGATACGGTGGCGACAGTTGGGGAATGACTGGCTGGATTGCAATGGCAGTGCTGATGGTTTTGTTCTGGGGCGGGGTGGTCACCGTCATCGTGGTCCTTCTTCGACGCCCGCACCCCGGCCAGGGAACGCCCGACATGCGCCCCTCACACTATGAGGCCGAGCGTATCCTGCACGAGCGTTTCGCTCGTGGGGAGATCGATGAAAGCGAATACCTCGCCCGCCATGCCGCTCTTCGGCGACCGGAATGAAGTCCGTTGGAGCGTGGTCGTCCCGAGCCTGGGTGATCCTTGGGATTCTGGCAACGTTGCTTCTCGCCGGATTGTCCCTGGTGACGCTAGGCGCGTTGGGAGGCGGGTTCACCGTGGGCGGGCCGGGATCACCAGGGCGGGCATGCACGGTGCCGAGTCTTTCTGGAACGGTAGTGAACGTCACCCTGACGAACATGGGCGGGCCCATGATGGGCGGTGGGGGCGGACCGATGTCTGGAGGCGCCATGGGCTTGCAAGCCGACCAGGTCACCGTTGCACACGGGGCTGTGTCCTTCCTCGTCACGAACCAGGGAAGCATCACCCACGAAATGGTCGTTCTTCCCCTTTCCGGATCTCAGCTTGTGGGTACACGCCCGATCGGCGGTGATGCGAAGATCGAGGAAGCGGGCACCCTCGGGGAGGCCTCCAACACCTGCGCAGAAGGCGCTGGCCAGGGTATCGTGCCCGGAGGCGCAAGCTGGGTGAGTATCACTTTGAAACCGGGCCGGTATGAGTTGCTCTGCAATCTCCCCGGCCATTACGCCGCCGGCATGTACACCCAGCTCACCGTCACCTGATCAGAAACCCCTGAGGCATGAATCGAATCCATTCAGGAGAAAGAAGACGGCATCAGACCCCCGAAGGCTTCAGGTGACCCACACTTTCGGATTGGGGGTGTTGCCCGAGGCGAGGCTTACACCAAAAGGATTTGCTGAGGACGGGAAACAAGTTCTAGGTGGTTGGTGTTTTTCATTTGGTGGTGTGGCGGTCACTGGTCACGGGGT
>JBDTQM010000415.1:0-1900 GCA_039932175.1 Specibacter sp. | reverse complement strand
CCGGGCTGCAGCGGCGGTGGCGGCAGCAACGGCGTCGGACGTGGCGAACCCGGCGTTGACGGCGGTAACAGCACCGGCCGAGGCGCCCTCGGCGACACAGTCATCCAGGGCGTAGCTGCCCCGGACGGCGCCGGCCACCTGCTGGTTCGCCACCACGGTGGAGGGAACAAAGCCGACCAGCTCCGCATCCCAGCGGACCTTGCCTTGGGCCTGGCTGTGCAGGTGCACCACCGGGCTCCAGCCGCCGGAAACGGCGAGCAGGTCCGCGGCAATTTCCTCGACGTCGCCCACGGGGGAGCCGTCGGCGTCGATACCGGCGACCAGCACAGTCTCAAGTGTGGAGGTGCCGGTCGTGTTGACCACGGCGCTGCCATTGATGACGCGGACGTCCTCGCTGGTCGCGGCGGCGTGGGCCAGTGGCGACAGCTGCGGGCGGGCATCGACAACGGCAGCCACCTCGATGCCGGCGGCGAGCAGGTCTGCGGCGAGCTGGTAGGCGCTGTCGTTGGTGGTGGCGATGACCACGCGGGAGCCGGCAGCTACACCGTAGCGGTTCAGGTAGCTGCGGGCCGCGGAGGCCAGCATGATGCCGGGGCGGTCGTTGTTTTCAAACACGAGGGGGCGTTCGTGGGCGCCGGTGGCCAGGACCACCTGGTTTGCACGGATGTGCCAGATCCGCTGGCGGGAGACGCCGTCGGCCGGTGCCGTGGGAAGGTGGTCGGTGCGGTTCTCCACGGCGAGCAGGAAATTGCTGTCGTAGGAGCCGAACGCGGTGGTGCGGTGCAGCACGGTGCATTCCGGGGCGGCTGCCAGTTCGGCCGCAATACCGGAAACCCAGTCCAAGGCGGGCGTTCCGGCCACCTGCTCGTCGCGGCCCGAGAGCAGCGTGCCGCCAAGTTCGGGCTGGTCGTCGATCAGGATGACGCGGGCGCCGGTGCGGGCTGCCTCCCTGGCTGCTGCGAGCCCGGCAGGTCCGCCGCCGACAACGAGAACGTCCGTGTGAACGTACTTCTTGTCGTAGGTGGCCATGTCTTCGTTGGGGTCCAGCTGGCCGAGCCCGGAGAGGAATTCGACCTCGAGCCCGTCCACCAGCGAAACGGTGGTGGCGGGCAGCATGGATTCGGCAACGTGGCCGGGGAAGCGGGCGGCGACCTTGATGAGCGCGTTGGCTTCTTCGACACCGGCGGAGAGGATTCCGCGGGGGCGGTCCTCATAGAGTGAGTTGCCGGCGGCCAGGCGGCCGTTGGCGATGAGGGCCGAAGCCACCGTGTCGCCGGGGTGGCCGGCGTAGCCGACGCCGTCCACGGTGAACTTCAAGGTGGTGCTGCGGTCGATGCGCCCGCCGCGGGTGAGCCTGTTCGGCTGCTGGTTGTGCTGTGTCATGGCTTTGCTCCTTCCGATGCTGTGGGGGTGGTGCTGCCTGCGGCAGCCCGCGCGTCGCTGAACGCCTGGGGCGGACCTTCGCCGTTCGGGTAGACGGACTTGATCTCGTAGCTCACGGTGTCCCGGAGCATGTTGAACCATTTACGGCATCCGGCGGTGTGCACCCAGCGCTCGGCAAACAGCCCCTTCGTGTTCTCGCGGTAGAACAAGTACTCGGCCCATTCGCGGTTGGAGAGCTCGTCCGGGGTTTCGGGATAGGCCACATGGGCCTGCCCGCCGTAGTGAAATTCTGTTTCGTTGCGCGGCCCGCAGTTGGGGCAGGAAAACAGCAACATGGTGTGCTCCTAGTGGTCTTGGTGGGCCGGTGGCTAGTGGGCCACGGCTGCGGCGCCGTGCTCGTCGATGAGGGCGCCGGTTTCAAAGCGTTCCAGCGAGAATGGCTTGTTCAGGGCGTGCGGTGATCCGGTGGCGATGGTGTGGGCGAAGGTCAGGCCGGCCGCGGGGGTGCCCTTGAAGC
>JBDTQM010000414.1:0-1903 GCA_039932175.1 Specibacter sp. | reverse complement strand
GCTAACATCAACGGGACCTGTTGCCTTCAGGACCAGGGCTAGGGCCGGTGGATCCACAGCTATGACACCATCTATTACGTCACCTGGATGCCGCTTCAGCCACATGGCACGAGCGGTGGCGGCAGCCGTTGGGAAGTCCGGTGTCATATTCACGTTCTGCATGTAGCTGCCCATGCGATTGGTATAAATCGCCTCTTGGGCTTTGTCCACCTTGATAGCTGGGTCAAAAACGCCCATTCCAGTGGAGGAATCTTGGGTAGAGAGTTGGATTTTGCCTTTGTCTGTTCGGAGAACTGCCAGAGCACTGGAACTACCGCCAGTGGCCCGGACCTCCGCGCTGTTCTGGATAAGTAGCAAATAGTTCCGAGGGTCACTACCGCCCATCATTGCCGGTAGGAGACGCACCGTGTTGGAAGCAACGTTGAGTGTTCCACGTAAGTCGCCCAGCTGTTGTTGTGCCACAGTCAACGGTTCCGCGATCTGTGGCATGAGCTTGCTCTTGTCAATGTCAGCAAGCCGGTCATAAGAGAGCTGAACCGTGTTGGCCGCAGTGACAACACTTGGCGCAGCTGAAGTGATGGCGTCAAGGCCAACGGCGCCTTCGGCCGGTGTGAGCGCGTTCCAGTCAAGCGACTGAAAGGCACCCAGTAGCGGCTTGGCAGCCAGCTGGACTACATCATCGGCTGTGACAGAGACAGTTGTTGCCGCGGCAAAGTTTGGTCCAACCCATGGGAGCGCTCCGGCTGCCTTCCACACAGGATCAGTTCCTGCAGATTTGGCGGCGTCGGTGTGGCCAGCCAGCATTTCCACCGTAGTGGCGGCTCCGGCGCTGTCATTGTTTGTGAGTTGGTGCTTTAGCTGTGGCAGCAGTTCGGTTGTGGACTGCAGGTTGTCCTTGATGACGCCTGCCTGGACGCCCAGCCATACTGCAGCTCCGCCGAGAACGAGTGCAAGGACTGCAACACTGATGCCGATCCACGACAATCGGCGCCGGAGCTTGCGATTGCGGGGTGTCTGACGGGTGCGACGGCGACGAGTATCGGCTGTCGGGTTGGTAGCGGCCCTGTCCGAGCCAGAGTAATCAGTCATTTGATCAGGGCCGACCTACACCGCGGTAATGCCAACCGGCAGCCCGCCACTTCTGGGGATCCAGAACGTTGCGACCATCAAGGATGCGGGCGTTGCCCACCAGATTTCGGGTCTGATGTGGATCAAGACCGCGATACTCCTGCCATTCGGTCAGTAGGAGTACGGCATCGGCGTTTCGCAGGGCTTCTTCGGTATCAGCTTCGTAGTTCAGTTCCGGGAACCGCCGTGCGGCGTTTTCCAAAGACTCGGGGTCAGTCACCGTCACTACGGCGCCCTGCAGTTGCAATTGGGCAGCAATGCTCAGGGCGGGGGAGTCCCTCACGTCGTCACTGTTCGGTTTAAAGGCGGCTCCCAACACGGTGATGCGCTGGCCCATGAGCGCACCATGGCACAATTCGCGGGTCAGTTCAACGGTACGTGTGCGGCGTCGCATGTTGATGGCATCCACCTCACGCAGGAATGTCAGGGCTTGATCAGCCCCAAGTTCTCCGGCTCTCGCCATGAAGGCACGGATGTCCTTTGGCAAACAGCCTCCACCGAAGCCGATACCAGCATTGAGAAATTTACGTCCGATGCGGTCGTCCAAGCCGATGGCGTCGGCCAAAACGGTGACATCGGCCCCGGCGGCTTCGCAGACTTCTGCCATCGCATTGATGAAGGAGATCTTGGTGGCGAGAAAAGAATTTGCCGCAGCTTTGACCAGCTCGGCCGTGGCGTAGTCCGCCACCAATCGGCGCGTCCCCATTCCAAGTGGAGTCGCGTAGACCTCGTCCAGTGCCTCTACGGCTGGATGATCCTCCAAACCTCCGGGGAC
>JBDTQM010000413.1:0-1968 GCA_039932175.1 Specibacter sp. | reverse complement strand
CGAAACTCGTGATGAGTTTCGCGCATAAGTAACCTCAGAGTTAAAGAGTTAGGCCAGAATGCGCAGCTTGGAGTTGCTGCGGCCAAACAGGACGCTGTCCAAGGAGAACTTGCCGGGGCCAACCAGGGCCAAGGCGAGGGCTGCGGCGCCGAGCAGTAGCACCAGCTCAAAGCCGCCAGCCTCAACGAAGACGCCTGCGGAGGCGTGGACCAAGATGATGGCACCAAGCATGTTCAGTGTCAGCAGGGCTGCGAACGGGCGGGTGGCGAGGCCCAAAATCAGGGCGATGCCGCCGACCAGTTCCAGCGTGGCAATGATGGGGGCAACTGCGTCTGCGGCGGGGACACCCATCTGGTCAAAAGCGCCCTGGGTTCCGGTGATGGTGAATTCGTTGTACTTCTGCCAGCCGTGTGCGGCGAAGAGGAAGCCCACCACAACGCGCAGGACAGTGCGGGCGGCGGTGTTCAGTGCAAGGTTGTTCATTGGAATCTCAACGTTTCGTGGGGGCCATGGAGAGGCCTTCAGGAAGAAGCGCCGAGCATCAATTGATTGAAGCTTCAATAAAATCATGCCAGCTATTAGTTGATGCGTCAACTATTAAGGGATTGGACACGCTTTCAGCCGCTGCGGGACTGTCCGCTAGTGTCTTTCCATGACAGCAATTGAGCCGATCACCCTGCGTGGAAAGTACGTCACGCTTGAACCGCTGGCCAGGGAGCACCATGACGGCCTGGTGGCAGCCGCGTCCGACGGCGAGCTGTGGAACCTTTGGTACACCTCGGTGCCGCGGCCGGAGGGCATGCGGGTCGAGATTGAACAACGCCTGGCCGCGCAGGAGGCCGGCTCGATGCTCCCGTTCACCACGCGACTGAACGACCCCGAAACGGGGGAGCCCGGCAGAATTATCGGCATGACCACCTATTGCAACATGGTTCCTGAGCTGCCGCGGTTGGAAATTGGCTACACCTGGAATGCAGCCAGCGTGCAGGGCACCGGGACCAACCCCGACAGCAAGCGGCTGTTGCTGGCCCATGCCTTTGAAGCCCTTGGCTGTGTGGCGGTGGAGTTCTGCACGCATTGGATGAACATGCAGTCGCGCGAGGCGATCGCCCGGCTCGGCGCCAAACAGGACGGTATTTTGCGGGCCCACCGCCGTATGCCCGATGGCTCACTGCGCGACACCGTGGTGTTCTCCATCCTTGCCGCCGAATGGCCCCAGGTCCGCAACGGCCTTGACTACCGATTGTCCAAGAAGCGGTGACCGCCCCGCAGTGGGAGGGTGCCGTCAACGCCCGCCGCCTCACGGGTGACATTTACCGGATGGGCCGCAGCGAGTGGCTCACCGAGCATGGGTGGGAACAGCTCTACGACGACGGCGTTCGCACAGTCATCGATCTTCGGAACCCCGGGGAGCGCCGGCGCAGGCCAAGCGACCCGGTGGTGAGCGGGGCGGCGCTGGCGAGGTTCGCCGTCGTCCAAGCACCTACCGAGGATCCGGCAGATCCGCAGTATCGGGAACTATTCGATCCTTATATGAACCATCCCCGGCTGTACGCCGACATTCTGCGGCTCTTTCCACATCATGTGGCAGCGGTTTTCAAGGAGTTGGCGGCGGCGCAGGGTGCTGTGGTGATTCATTGTTCGGCCGGCCGGGACAGGACGGGGTTGATCGCCACTTTGTTGTTGGCCCTGCTCGGGCAGGCGGAGCGGGCCGCAGGGGAGGACGAATTGGCGGCTCGCGGCATCAACGAATGGCATTTGGTGGCGCCCGTGAAACATCCCTACGAAAGGCATTTGGACCAAGCTGAGCTGGCCAAGGTGGTGCAAGGCCGCGGCCAGGCTGTGCAGGATTTTGTTGGCGGCATGGATGTTCGTGCGTTCCTGCTGGCCAATGGCGTGAGCGCTGCCGAGCTCGACGCCGTTATTGCGCGGAGCCGCTGAGCCTGCCGGCAGCGGATGCTGCGCGCT
>JBDTQM010000412.1:0-1971 GCA_039932175.1 Specibacter sp. | reverse complement strand
GTTTTTATTCTGTCGGGGACTTCAAAAACGAAATAGCCGGGAAACTCCCGCTAGTTGACGCAGACCTCGACGGTGCGACCTTAGATGGGACAGACCTTACCGGGGCCCGCATGGCAGGAGCGGTTGTGCATGACGCTGCTGGGAAAATGGCTTTGGTGACTTACGAGTACTTAGAGGCAGCAGGAGCCCTCGGCCTTGATTCGATACAAGGGTTGCCTGCCCGTTCCACAAACGGAAACGCAACGGACGCCCATTAGCTTGGTGCGAGCTCGCGAGTACCAAGCACTCATGCGAACCTGTGGATCCCCGCGGATCCACACCAACAACCAGGCAAAAAGAAAGAGCCGGCCATATGGCCGGCTCTTTCACTTTTCCCTTGCACAGGAAATCTATTTAGAACAGCGTTGGTGCTTCTGGATCCACGCCGCTCATGATCGGCACCAGGACGGCTATGTCCCAGCCGTGTTCTAGAGCTGCGTCGCGCAGTGCATGGGACCTGGCGGCGAATGCCGCCCGTCCCGTGCCGCGCCAGTGCCAACTGGCTCCGTTGGCGTGCCGTCCGTCCCAAGCCCGGTCCAGCATGTTCTCTCGTTGCGTGCCCAGAATGAGGTGGTCAGGATCGGGCCTGACGCAGATGGGGATATTGCAGATATGCCGCAAAACATCGCCATCCCTCAGTGGGGTGCCCGTGGCTAGCTCGTATGAGTAGCGGTGGGGGCGCACGGAGGTATCGCGGCCGTCTTGGCGCAGAAAGTACCGGCCATAGCCGTCATCGGCAACGGCACCAGTCCACAGCCAACAGTCTCCGGGACCAGGGCCCTTGAGGACCTTGGACCAAAAGCGGTCAGTTGGTGCGGCTGCAGTTTTCATTAGGCCGGGTGCTTTTCCCTCTTGTGAGCAGCTGCGCCGGAACGGCGGAGCTCGTGCACGCCGGCTGTCAGCAGTTCCCTGGCCAGCTCGCTTGGTCTGATCTTCCGTTCGTCAGCGAGGGCCTTGAGTTCTTTCTTGAGGTCCGCGCTGACACGAAGGTTCAGCTGGGGTGATTTCTTGCCAGGTTCGGACTCAGGATCAACGCTCGGCCTACCGCCGATCAAGCGGTTGAGTTCGGCTGGATCCATGCCAGCGGCGGCAAGCATGGCCCGCGCTTGCGCGGCGGCATTCGTGCCGTGCTGGGCGCTGGCCTTGGCTGCTGCGGGAGTGCTTTCGCTCTCTGCCAGGTCGGCCATCTGCTGATAGCTGGCCTGCTGTTCGGCGGTCAGGGCCACCGATTCCTTCTTAGTCATCGGTTTTCATCCTTTCAAGCATCTTCGGGCGGGCTTCCATTACGTGGAAGATGAACATATCCCGAGGTGGCGTAATCTCCACCATGACCTCTAACAGTGGGCCGCCCAGCTTGCGCGGCGGGCCAATGAACAGTGTTGGCTTGCCGTGGCCGGGAACCCTTGGAGCGTCAAACTCTTGCTCGGAATAATAGGCGTTCACCATGGCGTGCATCGCATCTTCGTGAGGGACTCCATGCTTATCTGCCGAAGCTGCGAAGGTGATTGCCATACTTAATTGTATCGCACAAAGTTGTGTAACGCAAAAGGTTTTGTAACGCCGATAACCGCGATTACGTCAACTAAGGTTGACGATCTGTTCCATGCCGAGCTTTGCTCTGATCATCCGATTCTGAAGTGAAGCCGAACGGTGAACACCTTCAACCACAATGTCTCGCCGAGAGTTGTCTTCGATCTTCATTGTGAAAACCGCACTGAGCGGCGAATCACCCCGGTGTATGAACGGCAAATCTTTACCCTCGAACTCAACCCGTTCTTGGAACTGATCTGCGGTGGGGTCGATGCAAATTCCGTCCATCTCAAGCCAATCATGGGTGATGTATTCCATCGCTGACCCTGGTGGCTCAAGCAGCGGCGCAAGATCAGCTCGGGGGTTCTCCAGCTCACCTTCGCCTTTCACCAAGAACCAAGT
>JBDTQM010000411.1:0-1980 GCA_039932175.1 Specibacter sp. | reverse complement strand
CGGAACGTCATTTGCTGGCCTTTGACACCATGTGTGCCCAGCGCTTTCCGGGACAGGCCATTCTTTCGCGGGAGATGGCCATGGCTTGGGTCGTGCAACGACCCAATGAGCACGTTAACGGCCAGATGCGGCGGATCACCCCGATCAGGCAGCTCGCCAAACACATGACATCGCAAGGGGCCGCTGCCTATGTCATCCCGACAGGAATCCCCGGACGGCAGATTCATTACCAGCCGCATATTTTCTCCCACCAAGAGCTGCGTGCTCTTTTTGATGCCGCCGACGCAATCCAGCCTTCGCCCTCTGGTGGACAACGGCAACTGATCATTCCGGTGATGTTCCGGATGATCTATTGTCTGGGCCTGCGGCCGGGCGAAGCGAGGAAGCTTTACCGCAACGATGTGGACCTGGGCCGGGGATCGGTGATGATTCGTGAGTCCAAGGGACACAAGGATCGAATGGTGTTCATGTCACCGGACCTGCAGGAGTATTGCCGCCAATATGACGCGGTGGCCGGATCTTTGCATCCAGACCCGATACCGTTCTTTCCTAACCATCACGGGAGCTTTTATAACAAGGGCACACCTGACCTCTGGTTCCGTGAGCTTTTGACCGCTGCTGGTCCAATCATCATGAGCAGTCCTGGTTCACCCCCACGCCCCTACGACTTGCGGCATGCACATGTGATCGAAGTGATCAACCGCGGAGTGCGTGCCGGAAAGAGCCCGGAGGCACTCGTGGCCTACTTGAGTCTGCATCTGGGCCACAGCAACACCGAGGACACCTGGTACTACTTCCACTTGGCCGCCGATTTCCACCCCGAGCTGCGCAGCATCGCAAACACAAGCATCGAATCATTGTTCCCGGAGGCACACCATGAAATCCGATGACTTCTTCACCTTGGTTCGGAGCTGGCTGACCACCTATCTACCCCGTTCCCGGCGTCTCAGCCCACACACGATCCGCTCTTACAAAACAGCCTTGAACACCATGCTGGAGTTCTTTGCCGAAACCCGGTCCTTGAAACTGGAGCAGATCGGCTTCGAGAGGTTCACTTGCAGCACCATGAACGAGTTCATCACCTGGCTCATGGACACCCGACGTTTGAGTGCCTCCACGGCAAATCAACGCCTGGCCGCCATCAAATCCTTCCTCTCCTACTGCGCTGGAGAGGAACCGGCGCTCGTTGCGATCTGGCTGGACGTCAAAAGGGTCCGCCCAGCCCGAACACCAGAGCACCCACCAGATGGAATGAGCATGCCTGCCGTGGACGCATTAATCCGAGCACCCGGGCAACTAACCCGTCATGGTCTGCGTGATACCACGATGATCCTGTTACTCTTCGATGCTGCAGCACGCATCCAGGAAGTCCTGGACCTGGCAATTGCCGACGTAAGAACCACGGCTGGAAGCGGACAGGTAACGCTGACGGGCAAAGGCCGAAAGACCCGCACACTGCCCATCATGGACAAAACCGGTCGCCACGTCGATCAGTATCTGGACATATTCCATCCCGGCGCCCGTGACCCCGGAGCGTTGCTGTTCTACACGATCCGGGCCGGCCAGCACCAGCCGATGAGCCAAGATAACGTCTCCTACCTGCTGAACAAGCATGCGGCCACCGCCCGGGAGAACTGTCCGGAAATTCCAGATCACATCCATGCTCATCAACTCCGGCACGCCCGCGCAATGCAAATGCTCCGCGCAGGGGTGCCCCTGCCCCACATCAAGGAATTCCTCGGCCACTCAAATATCTCCACCACCGAGATCTATGCCTCGGCGGACAACAAGATGGTGCGCGAGGCAATCCAGAAAGCAGCCAGCAGCACCCCCGACCTTGCCCCGATCTGGAAAGGAGACGATGATCTGATTCTCCGCCTCGCAGGACTCAAATAGTTATCCCGAGGAACTGCCACCAACAACCGCGCCACGACGGGCCGGACGGCAACGACTAGGGATAACAAAATCCTCCGGATAATC
>JBDTQM010000410.1:0-1980 GCA_039932175.1 Specibacter sp. | reverse complement strand
CCTAGGTGGTTGGTGTCGAACGGGCTATCTGGTGGTGTCGTTGCTGAATAGGACCGTTTTTAAGACGGTGTGAGGCTGTCGGTGTTGGCCTGTTGGCCTGTTGTCGTGTTGGCAATCATTTTATGGAGCCCTCAGTGGGCCTCTGGGGGCTGCGACAGCCCTGAAGCCTCCTGCTCCTTGGTCTCATGCCAGGACCACGGCCGGTCCGGCCGGTCGGGACGCGGTGATGTGGCTGATTTTGAGCACGCCAAGTCGGGCGATGTTCACGGCCGCGGCCAGCAGGGAGAAATCGGCGTTCACTTTGCTCCGGCCCCGGACCCGGGCCCGACGACCACCGTGCTTGCGCCGCGTCAGATGCCCGATCTTGCGTTCTACCTTCGGGCGGGTGGCCCGGTATTCCTCCCGCCACTCGGGATCCTGTTGTGTTTGCCGGGCCCGCACGAGTTCGTCCTCGTACGCGCTGATACTGATCGTGCGCCCGGCCTTCGAAGCCGTACATTGACTGGCGAGCGGGCAGGCGGCGCAGACGGCACCGAAGGCGGCCCTGCCTCCGCCGGCCTTGACCGGGCGGATCGGCACTGACACCTTGGCCGGGCAGGTCACCGTCCCAGCCTCGGTATCGATGACGAAGCGGTCCTTCGGGTAGCGTCCGCCCGGAGCGACCGGCGGCTGAACCTTCACCATCACCGTTGCCCTGGCGGCTTCCAACTCCACCAACAACGCCCCGGCCCCGTACGCGGCATCCCCATACACAGCCAACGGCTCCTGGGTCTGGGCACTGCCAGCTTCCATGCCGTCGCCAGTGGCGGTGTCGGGTACATTGTGGCTCTCGCCGTTGTCCTGGCCCCGGTCCGTCTCCGGGTTCTCAGCAAGGGATTCATCGGCCGGGGTGCCGAGTTCATGGGCGAGAAGCCCGGCAGCAGGTGCGGCATCGCCGGTGTTCCCGGCCGTGACCTCGGTCGCGGTGATGATCTCGGAGTCCGGATCAATCGCCACATGGCCCTTGTACCCATCGAAGCCGCGCGCGGAGGTTTTGTGCCCGTGCCTTGCTTCGGGGTCAACCGTGGAAATCACACGATCCTTCGCGACCCGCCGGGCGATGCGGAACACCCCGTCCACACAATCCAAGTCCTGCCCGAGCAGAGTCGCCAGCAACTCCCCAGCCTGAGCCACTGCTGTCTCCAACTCCATGCCTTCCAGCACGGCCAGGGCCGCGTGTCCATCCTTGGCCAGGGCATCCACAACCTCTTTCCGGGCGGCCGCATCATCCCAGGCACACACCGGCTTCCCGGCCGTGGCATAGTCATCATCACGGATAAGAACCGCACGCAGCCCGGCCTCCAGGGCAGCGTCAGCGACCTTCAGCAGCCCCCGGATCCCGGAACGAAGCAACGTCACGGTATCCATCGTCGCGACCGCGTCGTACAACGGCGTTGAATCCAGCACCCGCTTGCGCCCCACCAGCCCCGCAGCCCTCGCCGCCTCCAACGTCACCTGGAAAATCCGGTCGGGAGCCTCCGAGGCCGCCAAACGGGCCCGCATATCCACCAACACGGTGTGCACGAACCCGGGATAATCAAAATCCAGGCCGCCAGCCGCGTACTTCCAGCGTGCATCGAACGCGAACCGGTCCACCGCTTCACGGTCCGAGCAGCCCTCGATGCGCTGCAGAACCATCACCACAGCCACGATCATCGGCGGGACCGACCGCCGACCCACATCCCTGAACAGGTCCGAGAATATCTCATCAGGGAAAAGATTGAAGCACTCCCGATGCAGCACCGCATAAATGGAGTCCTCCGGCACCCGGCCATGGCAATAGTTAACCGTGCTGCGCAACAAGTCACCCTGCGTCGGCGCCAGACCTAACGTCATCAACTACTCCTGAATCCCGGGAACCACCTACCCAATTTTCCCAAGAACACACCCCGTGACCAGTGACCGCCACACCACCAAATGAAAAACACCAACCACCTAGAA
>JBDTQM010000409.1:0-1994 GCA_039932175.1 Specibacter sp. | reverse complement strand
CAACATCGGCTCCGCCAACCCAGGCACCGCCTGCCACGGCTGTCCATGCGGGGCCCGGTTCCCGGCAGTCACGGGCCGTGCGGCACCCGCGCGTGCTCAGCATTGCCGGCTCCGACCCTTCCGGAGGCGCGGGGATTCAGGCGGACGTCAAGGCCATCAGCGCCCATGGCGGTTACGCCATGGCAGCGGTGACAGCCTTGACGGCCCAAAACACCCGCGGTGTGGGCAGTGTCCATGTGCCGCCGGCCGCCTTCCTGGCGGAGCAGCTGGATGCAGTTTCTGCCGACATTGTGATTGACGCCGTGAAGATTGGCATGCTCGGCACTGCCGAGGTCATGACGGTGGTGGGGGACTGGCTGGCACGAACCCGGCCGCCCGTGGTGGTCCTTGATCCCGTCATGGTGGCCACCAGCGGCGACGAGCTCATGGCTCCGGCAGCGCGCCAGGCCCTGCTGGGGTTGCTGGAAAGCACCCACCTGGTCACACCGAACATTTTGGAACTGGCCGTGTTGCTGGGGCAGCCCCAGGCCAAGAACTTCGACGAGGCTGTGCGCCAGGGCCAACAACTGGCAGCCGCCCACAACGTCAGTGTCCTGGTCAAGGGCGGGCATTTGCCGGGGGAGGACTGCCTGGACGCCCTCATCGAGCAGGACGGCACGGTCCAGAAGTTCTCAGCCCCACGCGTGGATACCGCGAACACCCATGGCACGGGCTGTTCGCTGTCGGCCGCCGTGGCCACCTTGCAGGCCCAAACGGGGGATTGGGCAGCCAGCGTGCGCCACGCCAAGGCCTGGCTGAGCCGGGCCCTGGAGACCGCCGGCGAGCTGGCCGTTGGTGACGGGGCCGGTCCCATCAACCATTTCCACGCCCTGTGGGACAGCGCAGCACCGAGCCTTGATGCTTTTAGCCGGCAGTTGTGGCAGGAATGTGAAGGTCAGCGCGAGGCAATTTTTGGCCTTGACTTCATCAAGGAGCTGGTCGCCGGAACACTGGACAGTGAGCACTTTGCCTACTACCTGGCCCAGGACGCGCTGTATTTGGGGACGTATTCGCGCGTCCTTGCCCGGGCCAGCGCCCTGGCACCCACGGAAGTGGAACAAAAGTTTTGGGCCGGCGGTGCGCAGAATTGTTTGGACGTTGAGTTGGCTCTGCACCGCGACTGGCTCAGCCGGTACCCCGCGGACTCCCGGCAGGGGCCTGTCACCAAACATTATGTTGACCACCTCCAAGGTGTTGCCTTCTCGGGCAGCTATGGCGAAGTGGTGGCCGCCGTACTGCCGTGCTACTGGCTCTACGCAGAGGTTGGCCGGGTATTGCACCAGGATTACTTGTCCTTCGCGGGCGAGCACCCCTATGGGACATGGTTGCAAACATACGCCGACGAAGCCTTTGCCCAAGCCACGGAAACCGCCATAGCCATCATGGACACGGCCGCGCGGCGCGGTTCGGCGCGGGAACGTGATGGCATGCGGGCAGCATTTGCCCACTCAGCCCAATATGAGGTGGATTTTTTTGCCGCACCGCACAGCGTTTTGGCCCGCAAATAGGCGCCATCCGGAGCCCCCGGTGATTAACACCACCAGGCTTGGGACAGAAACGCGGCGCGTCATGGGGCGAAATGGCAAAATCTCCCCGCATCCACGCTAAAGTTGGTGAGTACGGTTTCCCGCACCTCTATGGCAAGCGAACAAATTTAGGTTTGTTCAACGTCCACCAAGAACGCGGGTAATCAGTGTCATTTGCGCCCGGAGACAGAGTTAGCGTATTCTTGATCTTCGGTGCTTACGCCAACACCTAGGGCAACCACTCCATGGCAGAACTCCATTGAGGTCCACGGCGTTGAGGCACGTAGTATGCACCCCGTGCCCGTTCTATTTTGAACAGCGGGCGCATACGGTTGGTAGATGTCAATCATGATTCCTACCGGCACAAAAACTTTGTAATAAACGTCGAGAGAAGTGAGTTCCCCAGTGGTGTACGCGATTGTCCGCGCA
>JBDTQM010000408.1:0-2001 GCA_039932175.1 Specibacter sp. | reverse complement strand
ACCCTACGTGTCAGGCTGGAGCGGTACCACGGTGACAGAGCAAGTCAGCTCGATCGCGTAGGGCGAGAACCAGGAAAGCAATCATTATGTCTAATCTAGTTTTGGCCGAAGTACGCCAAGATGGATCCATGAGTAGTTCCGGACCGCGTGCTGGTGGACCGACCCCTCGTAGGTCGTTCACCCCCACGCAAAAGCTTGAATTGTTGTCCCAGTACGAGGAAGCCTGCACCCGTCAAGAGGGCGGCGCGTTCCTGCGTGAACAGGGGTTGTATTCCTCCCAGATCACCGAGTGGCGCAAGCAGCGCGACGCCGGTGTCCTACAAGGCAAAAAGGCCGGGGAGAAAATCGGGAAACTCTCTGCCGAGCAGGTCGAGATCGCCCGTCTGCGTCGCCAGCTGGAGGTGAGTGAGAGCCGGTTGAAACGATCCGAGGCAGCCCTGGGAGTGATGGGAAAATTACATGCGTTCTTGGAGACTCTCTCCGAGGACACAAACGACGATCCGAAGTCCAAGAAGCGTTGAGGGGCGCCTACGGGCAGCTGGTTGATTTGGCTGTTCCGACGCGGCGGGCCGCGGCCCTGCTCGGGCTTTCGCGCACCACGATCTACCGCAAACCAGCCATGCCCGAATACTGCGAACCGGTGGAACCGCCGAACAAGCTCAGCACCGCGGAACGGGCCGAGATCCTCGCCGTTTTGAACTCGCCAGAGTTCGTAGATCTTGCACCCCTGCAGGTCTATACGAAGCTGCTGGATGCGGGGATTTATCTGGGTTCTGTCTCCACGTTCTACCGGGTACTTCAGGAGAATGAGCAGGTCAAGGAACGCCGGGCCCTGGCCAAGCACCCGGCCCGTGCCATCCCGGAACTTGTGGCGACCGCCCCGGGCCAGGTGTATTCGTGGGATATAACCAAGCTCGCCGGCCCGGTCAAAGGCAAGTACTTTGACTGCTATTTGATGGTCGACATCCACTCGCGGTTCATTGTCGGCGCACACGTCCACGCCACCGAAGCAGGGATCCTGGCGGTGGAGATGATGAGGGAGATCTTCGGCATCCACGGCATCCCGAACGTGGTCCACGCCGATCGCGGAACGAGCATGACCTCCAAGACGGTCGCTGCGCTGCTCTCGGATTTGGAGGTCACCCGTTCGCATTCCCGACCCCGGGTGAGCAACGACAATCCCTACTCGGAAAGTCTCTTTAAGACCATGAAATACGGGCCAATGTTCCCCGAACGCTTCGGCTCCTTGGGCGATGCCCGCGCCTTCATCAGCAGCTTCGTGGACTGGTATAACCATCATCACCAGCACTCCGGCATCGGATTCCACACCCCAGCGAACGTGCATTACGGCTTTGCCGCCGGCGTCGCAGAGAAACGCTCACAGACCCTGGCAGCGGCCCGCGCTCAACGCCCGAATCGATTCACCACGACCACCGATCCCAAAATCCTGGCCCTACCCGGACCAGCATGGATCAACCAACCAAACGAAATAACCGAAAAAACAGCAGCCTAACGGCCATCTAACTCACCTTGGTACCGCTTGACTTGAAAAATTCCGCTCGGCCAGTGCGCGCAACTCCTCGAGCCCGGTCCGCTCAAACAGTTTCTTCTTGTCCGGTTCCTGGCTTTGGTAGTGGATGGTGCGCGAAAGGTCCGTCGGCACCTCAGGCTGTGGAGTCACGGGCTGTCCTTCGGTTTCTCGGAACAGGAAGTTGGTGCCAAGGCGACAAGAGCCCCTCACATGGCTGGACGGGCTGGATCAACGATACCGGGGCTAAATTGGTTATGGCAACCCAGCCTTATTCGTCGAGTTGAAGAGCCGTATGTGAGTGCTGCCGATGAACTCATGCGACAACCGGGCCAACGTGGCAGCTGGATTGGTTGTGCAGATTCAAGCTACGGTTGGAACATGCCTCGCAAGTCAGCAACTCTCATGAACGCACTCGACAGCAAGTGCGGTATCGCCAGGATTAATAATATTCATAAAGCATGGGCTAACTG
>JBDTQM010000407.1:0-2061 GCA_039932175.1 Specibacter sp. | reverse complement strand
TAACATTATTGACTGCAATGCTTACTCTAACGCCTTTGCTGGCAATACTGTCAAAGCAACTAATGACTGTAAGTTGGGACTATGACATCAACAAAAGTTTTTGACAGGACAGGCATGGACCGGATCTGCGGATTCGTCAACGGTAAAGGCGGAGTCCTGAAGACAACCCTCACTGCCAATATTGGCGCGCTGTTGGCAGTGTCGGGCTGGAAGGTCCTCCTCATTGACATGGATCCTCAAGGAAATCTGGGCCTTGATCTCGGTTACAGGCACAGCGACCTCGACGACGAGGGCAGTGCACTTGCTCAAAGCCTCATGTTTGGAAGTCCACTCACACCACTAAAGGACATCCGACCCAACCTGGACGTCATCCCGGGAGGAGCGGACCTCGATTCAGCTGCCGCGGGCCTTGTTTCCATGGGGAGCAAAGACGGAAGCAAGGCAAAGTTGGCGCTTGCGAGGTCGCTTTCACCACTGGCCGCCAACTACGACATCGTCTTCATCGATTGCCCACCAGGAAATGAACCACTGCAAGTTGCTGCCCTCGGTGCTGCTTCATACGTCGTTGTGCCAACCAAGACAGATAAAGCCGGGCGCGAAGGACTTATTGGCGTGGCCAAAAGGTTGGACACGGTCCTCGATGTGAACCCAAACCTTGATCTGCTCGGGGTCATTATTACCGCCACCTCGTCGACGGCCACCAATGTACATCGGGTTACGCGTGAGGCCATCACCGAAACTTTCGGCAACGCCGACGTGCTATTCAAAGGAATGGTGCGACACGCGGAAGCGCCGGCCCAAGCCGCCCGCGATAGGGGAGTGCTGGTCCACGAACTGGAAGAGCAGGTAAAAGCTGCACCGAAATGGTACGAAGTACTCAACGGAACCGCAGAGGCAGGGCAGAGCCAACCGAGGTCCGCCGCCAATGTCGCTGAAGACCTCTACCAAATCGCGCACGAGCTCGTTGCCCGTCTGGAAACGGCCGAGGAAAGGAACGCATCATGATGGAGAATAAGCGCCAGCCCATTGGGGTTCCGCCGCGGCGTCATGCGGAAGCTGCGTCAGTGCAAAACCTTCTGAAGTCCAACAGAAGCTCTTCTGCCAAGGAGAATGCTTTGGCAGCTCCCGCTTCTTCTCCCAATGCCGAACAGACGTCGGGCTCGGTGCTGAAGCAGGTCAGCTATTACATGCCGAAAGACGATGTCACACGGGCAAAAGCTGCCTACACGGCAACGAACGGACATGAGGACGACCACAGCTGGTCAGACTTCATCACGAAGGCGGTCCGTGCAGAGGTAGCCCGCAGAGAAGAGCTCTACAACGAGGGGCAAAGGTTCCAAGGGGGAAGACGAAATCTGGCGCCAGGGCGAAAAATTCAACTTTAATGGCATTGCTGTCAATACTAGTAATGTTCGTATAGGGCGAGTTTTGACCATATAGGGGTCTTGGTAGTAATGGAACAGGATTGAGCGCTAAGCTTTCGGTGCTGTGGTGTCCCTGTGTTCTGTGATGACGGTGATGACGGTGTGGACGGTGTCGATGGATAGTTTTGTGGCGCTGGTGATGGTGCGGATGGACTCGCCGTCGAGGTGGCGGGCGATGATGATGCGGCGCTTGTCGGCGTCGACTACGCGGGGCCGACCTCCGGTCCGGCCGCGTTTGCGGGCTGCGTCGAGTCCGTTGCGGGTTTTGCGGACGATGTCGCGGCGGCGGTCTTCGGCCAGGGCGAGTGCCAGATCAAGGATGAGGTTGCGTTCGGTGTGTTCGCCCGCGGCGATCCCCTCGAGGACTTTGACTGCGATGCCGCGGGCGAACAGATCGGTGAGCACGATCAGCCCCTCAAGGAGGTTGCGGCCCAGTCGGTCGACTTCCTGCACGGTGAGCATGTCCCCGCCTCGCATGTAGTCGATTGCTGCTGTAAGCCCTGGACGGGCGTCGATAGCAAGCTTGCCGCTGACTTTCTCCTCGAACACACGCTCACAGATCGGGTCCAGGGCGTCGTGCTGGCGCGCGGTCTCCTGCCTGCTCGTGCTGACCCGCACCAATCCCACCAGTGCCACA
>JBDTQM010000406.1:0-2080 GCA_039932175.1 Specibacter sp. | reverse complement strand
CCTTGTCCATTTTCCAGCGCACAATGGAACGTTCGGCCTGCCACGGAACCACCGCATCGATGCCCAGCTCGGTGGCGGTTTCGATGGCAAGCTCATCCCGGTCCCCCTTTGCCAGCGCCTGGATCAGGGTGAACTGAACGCCGTGGGCGGGTTCGGCCACAACGGCCTCCACTGCCACGTCCAGCACACCCTTCTGCGCGCCGGTGACGGAACAGATCAGGCGCAACCCTGCGCCGTCGCACACGTCAACCGGCTCACCGGCAGTGAGCCGCTTGACGGTGACGGCGTGTTTGCCTTCGGCGCCGCCCAAGGAAAACGTGGAGCCCGGGCCAAGGCCCGCAAGCTCGGCGGACGTGGCGTAAAAGACGGGGTTGCTCATGGGTGTTAGAGGTTGCCGAGCTTGTCGCGGAGCTTGGCAAACATGCCGCCGCTGGAGACAAGCTTGCCTTCCGTGAAGGTTTCACCGCGCAGGGCGGCCAACTGCTTCAGGAGATCCTCCTGAGCGGCATCAACCTTGGTGGGCGTTTCCACATGGATGTGCACCTTGAGGTCGCCGCGGCCAAAGCCGCGCAGGTGCGTTACACCCAGGTTGCGCAGGTTGATGATCTCCCCTGCCTGGGCGCCGGGCTTGATGCTGATGGGCTGTTCGCCGTCGAAAGTTTCAAACGACAGTTCGGTGCCCAGCGCGGCGGCAGTCATGGGGACGCTGAGGGTGGCATGCAGGTCATCGCCTTCACGCAGGAAGTTGGGGTCGTTGTTGACCTTCATCTCCACGTAGAGGTCGCCCGCGGGGCCGCCTGCCGGACCCGCCTCGCCCTGGTGGGCCAGTTGGATGCGGGTACCTGTGCTGACGCCTGCCGGCACCTTGATGGTGAAGGCGCGGCGGTCACGCACGCGACCTTCACCCATGCATTCGTTGCAGGGGTCCAGGATCATGGTCCCGAAGCCCTGGCAGGAATTGCAGGTGGCCAGGGTCATCACATTGCCCAGGATGGAGCGTACGGGGCGCTGGATCTGGCCGCTGCCGTGGCAAACATCGCAGGTGGTGGGCGAGGTGCCCGGGCGGCAGCAGCTGCCTTCACAGGTGCCACAGGTGATGGCGGTGTCAATTTCGAGCTTCTTGTTGACGCCGAACACCGCCTCCTTCAGGTCAATGCGAACCGTGATGAGTGCGTCCTGGCCACGGCGCATGCGCGACGCCGGGCCACGCCCGCCACCGCCTCCGCTGCCGCCAAAGAACGTCTCGAAAATGTCCTGGAAGGCGAAGCCCTGGCCGTCGAAGTTGCCGCCGCCGCCACCGTTGTCGTTGCCGTTTTCATTGCCCGTGGTGTCATAGACGCGGCGCTTTTGCGGGTCGGAGAGGACCTCGTAGGCGTGTGTCACGGCCTTGAAGCGGTCCTGGGCATCCGGGGCGTCATTGACGTCGGGGTGCAGCTTACGCGCCAGCTTGCGGTAAGCCTTCTTGATCTCCTCGGCGGTTGCGTCGCGGGCGACGCCCAATGAATCGTAGTGATTACTCAAAGTGTTGCTCTCTTTAGTGGAATCGGTGGCCGCTTAGCCGGCCAAAATTCTAGACAGGTACTGTGCAACGGCGCGCACGCTGGACATGGTGTTGGGGTAATCCATCCGGGTTGGGCCCACAACGCCAAGCTTGGCAGTTTCGCCTGGGCCGTAGCTGGTGGCCACGACTGATGCCTCGGACAGTGAATCGTGGGGGTTCTCGCGGCCAATGACAACCGCCATGCCCAAGGAATCCTGGGCCATCGCCTCCAAAAGGCGCAACAGCACAACCTGCTCTTCCAGGGCATCCAGGACGGGGCCAATGCTGAGCGGGAAGTCATTGTTGGACCGGGCCAGATTAGCCGTCCCAGCCATAACAATCTTGTCCTCCCGGGCATTCCCTGCCAGCATCACCAAACCCTGGGCCAGGCGCACTGCCGGGCCCTGCTCGGAAACGGGGACGCCCAGCGGGATCCTGGCCACGGCCTCAGGCAGGCTCGCCACAGTCAAGCCGTTGAGGCTGCTCAGGAACACCTGCCGCAACCCGGCCAACGTGGCGTCATCAACATTTGCGCCGACG
>JBDTQM010000405.1:0-2082 GCA_039932175.1 Specibacter sp. | reverse complement strand
CCGGGTAATGCCACATGCGGTCGGTGTTGATCAGTGCCCCGCCGGCACGGGCCACGGCCTGCTGAAAATACCCGTCCACAGACGCCGGAACGCCCGTCAGCATGTAGCCGGGCCCGGTGCCGTGGGGCCACTGTTCGCGCACCATGGCGTGGTTGCCGCCAATGCCGCCTGTGGTGACAATCACGGCACCGGCACTGACACCAAAGTCACCGACCACCTCACGGCTGCTCGCCACGCCGCGGGCAGCCTCCGAGGCCGCCAGCACCTCGCCACACACCCCGGTGACGGTGCCGGCGTCGAACATCAGCTCGGTGGCCCGGTGCCGGAAGGCATACTGCACACGTCCCCCGGCAACGCCTTCCTCGAGCTTGGCCAGGAACGGTGCAACAAGTCCGGGGCCGGTGCCCCACACCACGTGGAAGCGGGGAACCGAGTTGCCATGGCCCTGGGCGTCGTAGCCGCCACGTTCGGCCCACTGGACCAGGGGGAAGAACCTCACGCCGAGGGCATGCAGCCAGGCACGCTTCTCCCCGGCGGCAAAATTGACGTAGGCCTCTGCCCAGCGTCGCGGCCAGAGATCCTCGGGCCGGTCAAAAGCCGCCGAACCCATCCAGTCGCCCATGGCGAGTGCGGCCGAATCCTTCACGCCCAAGTGGCGCTGCTCGGGGGAGTCCACCAGGAACAAGCCGCCAAAGGACCAATGCGCCTGCCCGCCCAGTGACGCCTCAGGCTCCTGGTCAATGATCAGCACCGTCCGTCCGGCGTTGTACGCCTCAGCGGCGCTGACCAGGCCGGACAGCCCCGCACCCACAACCACAACATCCGCCTGTTGCCATACACCGCCACCATTGGTATCCATGTGGACATGCTAACGCCCTTTGGCAGCCATCATGGGTCAACAATCAGGGCCGGACGTTTTGCAGATGTGGGGCGGAACCGGAAAACTAGGGGTATGCGAATATATCCCACAGTTTTCCGGCTCTGTTTTTCCTGGATGGACGCCGAAAGAGCGCACAAGATCGGCTTCACCATGATCAAGGCGACTCACACGGTGGGAGCCGGCGCCGTATTGCGCCGCGTCTTGACCCCCGCGGCATCCCTGCAAACCGAAGCATTGGGCATGACCTTCCCCACACCGTTTGGCCTGGCCGCCGGTTTTGACAAGGAAGGCAAGGGCATTAACGCCCTGGCAAATCTGGGTTTCGGCCACGTTGAGGTGGGCACCATTACGGGCCAGTCGCAGCCCGGCAACCCTGCGCCGCGCCTGTTCCGCTTGGTGGAAGACCGTGCCGTCATCAACCGCATGGGCTTCAACAACGACGGCGCAGCAGCCGTTGCGCCGCGCCTGTTGCAGGCGCTGGCCGACTTGGTTAAGACATACCCGGGCGTCCGGCCCATTGTTGGTGTGAACATTGGCAAGACCAAGGCCGTGGAACTTGAGGACGCCCTGGAGGACTACCTCATCAGCGCCCGCACGCTTGCCCCCACCGCCGACTACATGGTTGTCAACGTCAGCTCGCCCAACACTCCCGGCCTGCGGCTGCTGCAGGACGTTGCAACCCTGCGCCCCCTGCTGAGCGGTGTGCGCGAAGCCGCCGATGCTGCAGCCGGACGCCATGTGCCGCTGCTGGTGAAAATCGCCCCGGACCTGGCTGACGAGGACATTGCCGATGTTGCCGCGCTGGCCTTGGAGCTCAAGCTCGACGGCATCATCGCCACCAACACCACCATCAGCCGCGACGGTTTGAAGAGCGACGACGCCTTGGTTGCGGAAAAAGGTGCCGGCGGTCTCTCCGGCGCGCCCCTGAAAGCACGTTCGCTGGCAGTGCTTCGCCAGCTCAAGGCAGCCGTGGGCGAGCAGTTGACGCTGATCTCCGTCGGTGGCGTGGAAACCGGTGCCGAAGTCCAGGAACGCCTCGACGCCGGCGCCACTTTGGTACAGGGCTACACGGCCTTCCTCTACGAGGGCCCGTTCTGGGCTGCCCGCATCAACAAGGAACTGGCAGCCCTGCGCAAATAAACCCTCACTGCATTAACGCGCTTTGGCGGCTTGGCTGCGGTTCCCCAGCCGCAGCCAAGCCG
>JBDTQM010000404.1:0-2094 GCA_039932175.1 Specibacter sp. | reverse complement strand
AGGCAAGACGTTCAAGTAGCATGAGCGAAGATTTCCGCCGGAACCTCATGGGCCCCGAGCCCACTTTGCTCCCGGCCGAGGAAGACATCCAGGCACGCCTGGACGCCGGCGATGAGGCAGTTGACCTGGCTGCCGCCAATCCCACGTCCTCGCTCTTGTGGGCCATTCTGGCTGACGAGGCTTATGCGGAAGGCCGGACCATTGAGTCCTACGCCTACGCACGCACCGGCTACCACCGCGGCCTGGACGCACTGCGTCGCAACGGCTGGCGCGGAACCGGCCCGGTGCCGTACTCGCATAACGGAAACCGTGGTTTCCTGCGTGCGCTGTACGCCCTGGGCCGTGCTGCCGGCGCCATCGGCGAGTCCGATGAAGCCGCACGCATTGCCACGTTCCTGAACGACTCGGACCCCCTGGCAGCTGCCGCGATCGAGGCCGCTCTGTAGGGTTTTCTGCGAAAAGGACGGCGTTTGCGGTTAAAGCCGGTGGTAGAACACCGGCTTTAACCGCAAACGCCGTCCTTTTCGCTGGGCCCAGGCACCCGAGGGCCCGCGGCGAGCTTGCGAGCCGGGGAGGGCTCCGGTGTCAGTTGCGGACCATGCTCAGCTTCCACAGCTCCGGGCCGTCCTCAACGTAGGCCACAGCGAACTTGCCGGGGGAGCGCTGATCCAGCTGGGCCAGCAGCGGCATCGGGTTGTGGTTGGCGATCAGCAGGATGCCCTGGCCGGTGGTCAACCCGTCGAGCGCGCCGAAGACCGTCGCGTGGCGGATCGCGTGCGGGATGACCCTGGTGTCCAGTTCGGAGAGACCGGGCTCATCGTGTCCGCCGCAGGCGCAGCCGCCCGACGCCGGAGCCTGGCTTTGTCCCGTGGCCCCGGCTTGCGCTGTGCTGCGCTTGGGTAGCACGTCGGCCAATGAGACCGTCGGGTTCTGGGCCAATGCGGGCAGGACCAGCGCGGTTGCTTGTGAGATGAAGGCCGTTGCCGCCTCCAGCAGGCGGCTACTTGCCTGGGCCACCTGGATGGGTGATTCCTGGACTTCCAGGGCGTTGGTAGCGGCCACAATCCGTTCATTGTGCCCGGCCGCAACGGCGGCCAGGAGATGTGTCTCGGTGGAGGCCGCGGCATCGGGGAACGCGCCGGCCAGTGCACCGGCAAGGGGGATCAGCTCTTGTTCGGCGAAATCAACCAGCGCGCCCTGGTCTGCCTCGATAAGTTCACCGCCACTGGAGTTGGCGGCTGCGACCGCCAGGTTGTTGCACAGGGTGCCCAGTGTGCCGGCGGATTCCGCCAGCCGGGTGCGGGCCGCTTCCAGGGATGCAGCCTCGGTGGAGGAGGAGGCAAGAACAAGATTATTCACGGGGAAACCTTTCTAAGTGCCACGATCTCGAGGGGAATGGAGATTCTGCGATTATATTACTACACTTAATACCGTGGAAAATAAAACGGTCACAACTGTACCTTTTGGCCCCAAGTCCGGACTGGTGGAAGCCGTCGCGCCCATCTCCAAAGCCCGTGCAGCAGTGCTTGCACGGCTGCGACAAATGGCCGGCACCCTGAGCGTGGAGCAACTGGCGACCGAGACGGGCCAGCATGCCAACACCGTCAGGGAGCACCTCGAAGCCCTGGTGGGTGATGGCCACGCCGCAAAAACTGCAGCGCCCAAGGAAGGCCGCGGCAGGCCCGCGTGGCTGTACGAGGCCGCTGCCAGGCCTGCGGGGCCTGTTGGTTATGCCGCACTTGCCGCAGCCTTGGCACAACACCTCGCCGCGAACAGCGACAACCCTGCTGCTGAAGGTGAAGACGCCGGCCGCACCTGGGCCAGGGCCCTCCCCGCTGGTGGTGTCGGCGCAAAGATCGCGGACTCTTTCCCCTGGCAAGGGAGCCCGGGTGTTTCTCCCGCCGTGCCGACAGCCCCGACCGCGCCGACCGCCCCGACAGCCCCGACAGTGCCGACAGCCCCGACAGTGTCGGTCGGCTTGGCCGGCTTGGCCGGCTTGGCCGGCTCGGCCGGCACTGCCGCACGCACCCGCGTGGTCGCGGCGCTGGGTCAGGCCGGCTTTGGCGTGCAGGGAAACCGTGACGCCACCGAGTT
>JBDTQM010000403.1:0-2095 GCA_039932175.1 Specibacter sp. | reverse complement strand
GTCAACTGCATGTTTGGTGTTTCGGATACTGAGGGGGGTGCCCCTATCTCTTTCGCAAGTCCTTTTCGGGGTTTTCTCGGAAAATCTTTGGGAATCTTGGTGTCGGTGTTTTTGGGCGTGGCTTCGCGGTCCGACCCGGCGGTGTTGGGTCGGACTGCGGGGCTATTTTTTGGGTCGGTAGGTTAAGCGGAGAGGGCCTTCGGGGCTTCATAGATGCTGCCGTCGCGGAGCATCGCGAACAGCACGTTGCAGCGTCGACGGGCCAAGGCGATCACTGCTTGGTTGTGTTTCTTGCCCTCGGCGCGCTTCTTGTCGTAGTAGGTCCGTGAGATCCCGTCCTTGCATTGCAGGGAGGCGAACGCCGAGAGGAACAGGGCGCGTTTGAGGATCTTGTTGCCCTTGCGCGAGGAGTGGTCCCCGCGGATCGAGGTGCCGGATCTCCAAGTCACCGGTGCCAAGCCCGCGTATGAGGCTAAATGGCCCGGGGTGGCGAAGTCCTTGCCGCTGACCTCGGTGAGGATCCGTGCCTGGGTGCGGATCCCGACCCCGGGTATGGAATCCAGTATCACGTGTAGCGGGTGGTCCTTGACCAGCTCTTCAACCCTTCTCAGCACGGCGGCTCTGGCTGTCCGGGTCTGAGCGAGCATGCGCGCCAGTTCAGGTAGAACGATGCCGGCGGCCTCGGTGCCAGAGACGACGACGGACTGGGCGGCTAGGGCAGCGGTAATGTCCTTGGACCAGTGTTTCCAGGCCCGGGGTGCGTGCTTGCGCAGCAAGGCTCCGATGCGGGCCTCCCCGGTCCGGCGCAGAGCCGCTGGGGTCGGGTATTTGGCCAGCAGTTCGGCCATCGCCGGGTGGTCCAGGTGCTTACCGATGACCCGTTCCAGGGCGGGGTGGATCTGGGTCAGCAGCCCGCGGATCCGGTTGGAGGTCGCGGTGGCTTCTTTGGCCAGGTCGTCATCGAATCCGCAAAGCATCGACAGCTCGGCAACCTGGGCCTCGGGGACCTCGACGGTGCGCAGGGTGTGGGGCATGGTGCGTGCCCCGTTAGCGATGATGTACGCGTCTCTCGGATCCGTTTTGGCCTCTCCGGGGTGTAAATCGGCGATCCGTCGCATGGCCAGTCCGGGCAGGTAAGCGACCTGGATTCCGGCGGCCTGGGCGACAGCGACCGGCAGGGCGCCGATGGTCGCTGGCTGGTCCACCACGAACAGGAGTTTCCCGTGCTTGGCCAGGGATTTGATGAGGGTTTTGAGCTTGGCCTCGTCCTGTGGCAGGGCCTTGTCCAGGAGCTTCTTGCCGGCCCGGTTCAGGGCCACCGCGTGGTGGTCGGTCTTGCCGACATCGACGCCGATGAACACGTCGATGGTTTCGTGGTTTTGGATCATGGTGCACCTCATTCGTTGGGCCACCCCGGACGGGGCGGTTTCGGATGAAACGGTGCTGGCTTGTCCTTGCGGCTCCTCGGCTCGGCATCCACGTTACGACCGACAATTGGATGGGTGGTGACTTGTCCTGATCCGGCCCCTATTAGCGATGTCCTTGGTGCCTTTCGGTCCCGGTGACAGCACCCCCCGGATCATGAAATAACAGGGGGAGTGAATCATGCCGGGACCGACAGGCCAGCAACCCCAATCCTTCCTCAGCGAGTCTGGTTTAGGGGCTACTAAAAAGGTAACGGGGGGGTGAGCGGGCTGTGCTGGCCGGCCCCGGCAACAGGCAGTGCGGCGCCATCGAATTCGGGCACGCCGTGCTTCGAGAACCAGCCAGCCAGCCGCGACCGCAAGCCAACAAGCACGGGGTGGGTGCCGCCGTCGTTCATGAGGTTGTGCCGTTCCCCGGGATCTGCAGCCAAGTCATGCAACTCGTGCAAGCCTTGCGGGTAGCGGTGCACATACTTGTGGGTGCGGGTGCGAATCATGCGCACGGGACCGTATTCGTCATACACGACGACGGCGTTCTCGGCGCGGCCGGTCGCGCCCCCGTTACCTAGTGGGATTGGAAGGAACCTTGAGGCCTTCCCGTTACCCGGACCGAGAGTCCTCGAAAAAGACGGGCCCTTGGTTCCTTCCGCCCCGGCCGCTATCGTGGTCGG
>JBDTQM010000402.1:0-2133 GCA_039932175.1 Specibacter sp. | reverse complement strand
TCGACGCTTACCGGCTACCTCGGCATTCTTGCAAGGTGCAGGCGTCAGTTCACATGGGTCAATTCACATGGCCGGTGCGCCCACCGCCACCAACGCGGGCAATGATGGGATAATGGAATGGTGTCCTATCAATCATTTGCCGCCCGCACCTACAGGGATGACGCCGTTGTGCTGCGCACCCACAAATTGGGTGAAGCGGACAGGATCATCACCCTGCTGACCCACCACCATGGGCAGCTGCGTGCCGTGGCCAAGGGTGTGCGGCGAACCAGCAGCAAGTTCGGCGCCCGGCTGGAACCCTTCATGGTGGCGGACCTGCAACTGGTCAAGGGCCGTTCCCTGGACATTGTGACCCAGGCTGTTGCCAAGGGCAGCTATGGGGATGCCATTGCCGCCAACTATGACAGGTATGTTGTGGCCGCGGCCATGACGGAAACGGCTGAACGGCTCACGGATGTTGACGGCGAAACCTCCACGGCGCACTACCTGCTCCTTGTGGGCGCCCTGGCATCCCTGAGCCGTGGCGCCCATGCCTCACAACTCATCCTGGATTCATACTTGCTGCGGGCGGTGTCGATTGCCGGCTGGGCCCCCAGCTTTACCGATTGCGCCCGCTGCGGCGAGCCCGGCCCGCATGGCGCGTTCAACGCCGCATTGGGCGGGGCTGTGTGCCACGACTGCCGTCCTCCGGGCTCGCCCGCGCCGGCCCCGGAAACCATGGCTCTTCTGGGCCAGCTTCTCAGCGGGGACTGGCCCGGGGCGGATGCCTCAATAAACATTCATCGCCGTGAAGCCGCCGGGCTGGTGGCCGGATATGTGCAATGGCATTTGGAACGCACAGTGCGTTCCCTGAAACTTGTGGAGCGTGTATAAACATATGGCAATGCAGCGCAGCGGACTCCAGGGCAGTGGCGGCAAGAGCAGCCGCAACAAGTCCAAGCCCCAGACTGTGGCCCCGTGGCCCCACCCCGGCGGTGCAACCATGCCGGCGATTCCCCGGGAGCTGGTCCCGGAGCACGTGGCCATTGTCATGGATGGCAACGGCCGCTGGGCCAATGAGCGTGGCCTGCCCCGGATCGAGGGCCACAAGGCCGGGGAGCCGGCGCTGCTGGATGTCATGGCAGGTGCCATTGAGATGGGCATCAAATACGTCAGCGTCTACGCGTTTTCCACCGAGAACTGGAAGCGCTCACCCGAAGAAATCCGTTTTCTGATGGGTTTTAACAAGGATGTGCTACGTCGCCAGCGTGACCAGCTCGATGCATGGGGTGTGCGGATTCGCTGGGCCGGGCGGCGGCCAAAGCTGTGGGGTTCAGTGATCCGGGAGCTCGAGGATGCGCAGGAGCACACCAAGGACAACGACGTCATTACGTTGACCATGTGTGTTAATTACGGTGGCCGCGCCGAAATTGCCGACGCCGTTTCTGCCCTGGCCGCGGATGTTGCGGCAGGAAAGCTCAGCCCCAAGGCTGTCAATGAGAAGGCCATTCAGAAGTACATGTACCTGCCCGACGTTCCCGACGTTGATTTGTTCCTGCGCTCCAGCGGGGAACAGCGCCTGTCCAACTTCCTGTTGTGGCAGTCGGCCTATGCGGAGTTTGTCTTTATGAACACCATGTGGCCGGATGTGGACAGGACAATCCTGTGGGCGGCAGTGGATGAATACGCGCGCAGGGACAGGCGCTACGGCGGCGCCGTCGACGCCGCGGCAAAAGCCTAGCTTCCCGCGCACCCAGGCCGTGCGGCTGCTCGCCATGCCGCTGGCTTGCCGGCAGCTACCTGCCCACGTAGCCGCGCAGCCAGCGTTCCATCCGGGCATAGCCGTCATCGCGCACCGGCTGGGGGGAGAGGAGCACCTCATGCAAGGCACCTTCCAGGCGTTCGAGCGTGATGCTATTGCCCAGCGACAGTGTCCGCATGGCCAGGGAGCGCACGTCCAGAACCACATCGGCACGCAGCATCGCATCGCTCCAGATGGGTCCCAGCATGCTCTTGGTGGACAGCAGCACCAGAACAGGCATGGGCAGCTTGAGGCCCGCGGCCACTTCCTGTTGCGCAGCCAAGATGGCCTTCATCCAGCCGGCACGGACGGGGAAGGCATGGGGCGGGCGGAGTTTCTTGTCCACAGGCCAT
>JBDTQM010000401.1:0-2148 GCA_039932175.1 Specibacter sp. | reverse complement strand
GCCCAACAGTTCGGGGCCCAACAGTATGCGGCCCCAACGTACTACCAGGGCGGCCCGGGCTATGTGGACAACACCAGCGGTCCGCGCGGCCTGAGCCTGGCCAGCATGATCATTGGCCTGGTCTCGCTCGTGGCCGGGGCCGGATTTTTTATGGTCCCGCAGATTGTTGGCATCGTCCTGGGCCATATGGGCCTGAAGAAGGAAAGCCCCCAGGGCCGGTCGTTTTCAATCACAGGTCTCATTACCAACTACTTGGCGCTGCTGATCTACGGTGCCCTCTATGGTTTTGTCCTCTTCACCATCGCCGTGATGGGTTTTGACTCCTACACCCCCGCATCAGATGGCTACACGTGGCTGGAAACAGCCAGGTAAGACACTTAACGGACGGCGGCACCCACCCCAACGCAACTGCGAAAGGAAAGGTGCCGCCGTCGTACTTTAAGAACAAGCCCTACATGACGCCGGCCATCAGCTTCTTGATGGGCTTCTTGGCCAGGAACAGCAGGACACCAAATCCGATGGAGACCAGGCCAATGACCAGGAAGTACGGGGTCTCATTGCTGGGGTCGTACCAGCCTGCCAAAACGCCTGACATGGCGGTGCCCAAGGAAACCGAGAGGAAGAACAAGGCAACCATCTGGGTCTGGAAGGCGGCGGGGGCCAGCTTCGTGGCCAAGGACAGGCCCACGGGGGAGAGCAGCAGCTCGGCGACAGTGAAGAGCAGCAAGATGAAGACCATGGCCATCAATGGCACGGAAGCCATGCCCGCGAACGGGATGAAGGACAGGTAGGCCAGGCCCATGACCACCAGGGCAACCGAGAACTTGACGGCGGTGCCGGGCTGGCGCGAACCCCACTTGGTCCACAGGGCCGCAAAGACGCCGGCCAGGATGATGATGAAGATGGGGTTGATGGAGCTGACCCAGCTGGGCGGCATTTCCCAGCCGAACACCATGCGGTCCAGACGCTTGTCGGCGTACAGGGCAACCACAGTGAACTGCTGCTGGAACAACGACCAGAAGACGGCGCTGGCCAGGAACAACGGCATGAAGGAGTACACGCGGCTGCGCTCAACGCCTGTCAGGGTCTTGTTGGCCAGGATGACGGCGAAGTAGGCGATGGTTGCCAGGATGACGACAGTGACAATGACCCACTTCAGGTTCTCGGCAGTGATCAGCTTCAGGGCAACGGCGGCAACAATGAGCACGATTGCCCCGGCCGCAATGGCGCCGAACTTGCCGTACTGGGACTTGGGCAGCGGGTTGGGAACTTCATGCGCGGACTCGGGCAGATTCTTGCGGGTCAAGCCGTACTGCAGGAGTCCGAAGCCCATGCCGACGGCGGCAGCGGCGAAACCGACGTGGAAGCCCCAGTTGACCTGCAGCCAGCCGGTGACGAGCGGGCCAATGAGCCCACCAATGTTGATGCCCATGTAGAAGATGGAGAAGCCGGCGTCGCGGCGGTCGTCGTCCTTGGCGTACAAGGTGCCAACCAGTGAGGTGGCGTTGGCTTTCAAGCCACCGGAGCCCACACCAATCAGGATCAAGCCAACAGCCAGGCCAACAGCACCGGGCAGCAGGGCCAGGGACAGGTGTCCGGCCATGATCATGATGGCGCTGTAGAAGAGCACCCTCTCGGAGCCCATCAGGCGGTCCGCAACCCAGGCGCCAAGAATGGTGGAGAGGTACACGCCGCCGCCGTAGGCGCCAACAATGCCCAGTGCGGTGCCTTCATCAATGCCGAGGCCGCCGTCGGTCACCGTGTAGTACATGTAGTACGCCAGGATGCCCTGCATGCCGTAGAAGGAGAACCTCTCCCACAACTCCACGCTGAAGAGGTTCAGCAGCATTTTTGGCTGTCCGAAGAATGATGTGTCGCGGGTTTTTTGGGGTGCCATTGCCGGATCGGCGGGGCTATTTTGTGAACTCACAAGTCCAATTTTGACACTAGTTGCGCGGAACGTCACATTTTAGGCTTCCGGGCGGCAATGGCGTATACATACAGCCGGCCCCTCGGGCGTTAGCGCCTCCCGCCCCCCCCCGTCACTCGCTTCGCTCGCGCGGGGCCCCTCGGGCGTTAGCGCCTCCCGCCCTCCCCGTCACTCGCTTCGCTCGCGCGGGGCCCCTCGGGCGTTAGCGCCTCCCGCCC
>JBDTQM010000400.1:0-2155 GCA_039932175.1 Specibacter sp. | reverse complement strand
GGCAACTCGCTGTCACCGCGCTGGCAGCGCTGTCCGCCACGGCCGCCAGTACCGTGGGCCTGCATGCCCGCCCCTTGGTGCCCTAGCCCGCCTGGGGCATCCCGGGGCGGGCCCGATACCTCAGGACTGAAGCCACGACAGTTGCGAAGAGCACTGTCAGGGGACTACAACCACGTAGAGGTCCTTGGCGCACCGAAGGTCATGAAGAGCAACGTGATGGCCGCCGCCAGCAGCCCGGCCAGACAATTGATGAGACGCCTTCGTTTATCGCGTTCCATGGCTGTGTACCAGTCTGATGATGCCAATGCTATTTAGCGACTTGTTTTCCGGAGCGGCGGGTCACCAGGAATGCGAGCCAGGCCGTCGACCCGATGAAGGGCACGATGACAATGAAGGCCAGCCAGGAGATTCGCGCCCCCGCAGTCAGGGATTGAGCCTTGGCCAGCGTCACGAGCGCCCAGAGCAGAGTGCCCAGGTAGAGGGCGCCGGAAACCCAGCCCAATATTTCAAATCCGATGGGTACAACCGGGTTGACGTCCATGCACTTCCCCTCCATCACAGTGGCTCACCAGTGGTGTCAGGCTGCCACAGCAGTTGCCCTCTGGCAATTGCGGGTAACAATCTTGACCCACACGCAGTAACGCTATCTAATAACGGTGTGTCAATTGATAACAGAGCATCCGAGATTGCAAGCCTTCTGCAAGTGCAGGCGGGCGCCATGGCGGCGGGGGAGAAGTTTCCCTCGGTCCGGGCGTTGTCGAAGAGTTATGCGGCCAGCCCTGTCACCATCACCGCGGCGATCACCTCCCTCACGGCGCTGGGCATTGTGCGGGCCGAGCCCGGCCGCGGCACCTTCGTGGCCGCCCGCGATGTACGCAGCGGCACCGTTCCGGAGCCGGACTTTGCCTGGCAGTCATCGGCATTGGGGCGCACCAGGGTGGACCCCAACCGCACAGGCCGGATGGGCGGCTACGGAACAGCTGATCAGGTCCAGCTGTCCTGGGGCTACCTTTCGCCGGAACTGCAACCGTTCGATGAGCTGCGCACCATTGGTGCCCGCTGTGCGAAGAGCCACCGGGCCTGGACCATGGCGCCGCCCATGGGCCTGCCGGAGTTGCGGAGCGTCTTTGCCGCTGAGCTCAACGCCGAACCGGGACAGGTGCTGATCATGCCCGGAGGCCAGCAGTCGCTCGTGTTTGCCATGCGAACCCTGGCTGATCCGGGCTCCACAGTCATCACCGAAAGCCCCAGCTACCCCGGCGCCATCATCGCAGCCCAGGCCGCCGGGCTGAACATTGCCGCCGTGACGGCCGACGCCGACGGGATCCGGACCGACTCGCTTGCCGATGCGCTTGAACGCACCCGGGCCAAGCTCATCTACTTGCAGCCTTGCTACGCCAATCCCACGGGTGCTGTCCTCAGCCCGGAACGGAGAATTGAGGTGCTGGCGCTGGCCAAACAGTACGGTGCTTTCATCATTGAGGACGACTGGGCCAGGCACCTTACGTTGGAAGGACACTCCCCGCCGCCGCTGTTCACTCAGGATCCGGACGGTCACGTTGTCACCATTGCAACGCTGAGCAAGCCGGCCGCCCCGGGACTTCGAGTCGGCGCGCTTGTTGCGCGGGGACCGGCAGGTGAACGACTGCGCACGGCCCGCATCGCCGACGACGTGTGTGTGCCGGCGCTGGCCCAGGAAATTGCGCTCGGATTGCTGGCCTCCTCTGCCTGGCCGCGCCACATCAAGCGGCTGCGTACGGGCCTGCGGGAACGGCGAGATGCCATGGTCGGCGAAGTGCACGCCTCGCTGCCCGGTGCACGGGTGGTGAATGTGCCGCCCGGCGGCATCCACCTGTGGGTGAAACTGCCCGATGGCACCAACACTTCGGCTCTCACTGCAGCGGCACAGGGGGTGGGCGTGTTCATTGGCGATGGAAAGCACTACTTTGTCGACGAACCGCCGGCACCGTATATGCGACTGTCCTACAGCGCCGCGACCATCCCGCAGATCCAGGCGGGCGTCCGCCGCCTCGGGACGTTCCTCTAAGCCCTCACACGCCCGCCGAACCCCTCTCCTTCCCGCCGAACGGGGAGCAGTTGTTGATGTTTACGCGGAACATCAACAGCTACTGCCGGTTCACGAGGCCGGTCCACG
>JBDTQM010000399.1:0-2162 GCA_039932175.1 Specibacter sp. | reverse complement strand
CAGGGCGCGGTGGCCGCCCGTCTTGGCCGGCGACTGGAAGTAGGCGCGCGTGTACCAGCGCCGTGACAGTTCCTTGATGGTGGAAACGTCGATGACACGGTAGTGGAGGTGCTCCATGAGTTCGGGCATGTCACGGCTGAGAAAAACCTTGTCCGTGCCGATGGAGTTGCCGGCCAGCGGGGCCTTGTTGGGCTGCGGCACATATTTTTGGATGTATGCCAGCACCTGCGCCTGCGCATCCTCCATGGTGGTGCCGCCGGCCAGCTCATCAATCAGCTTCGAGGAGGTGTGCATGTCGCGAACAAAGTCGCCCATCTGCGCCAGGGCCTCGTCGCTGGGCTTGATGACAACATCAACGCCGTCGCCCAAAATGTTCAGCTCGGAATCCGTCACCAGCGCCGCCACCTCAATCAAGGCGTCGTTGACGGCGTCCAGGCCCGTCATTTCACAGTCAATCCACACAATGCGTTCATTATTAATAGCCACGCGTCAAATGTACCGTGAACACCGCACCTGCCGCCGCGCTGGTAAAATCAGATCCCTTGAGTCCGCACCGTGAGCAGCATGTTGCGGGGAATGTTCGACGACGGCCGGAGACTTGCGATGACTGCCTCGAATCCCGCCCCGGCCACGCCGGGCACGGATCCGCGCCGGCCCGTGATTGCCCTGTTGCAAGGACTCATTGGTTCCTTGATGATCCTGGTGGGGTCCGTGGGCGTGGGCTGGATAGCCAACGGCTCACCCATGATTCGCAACCCGATGGTCATAGCCATGCGCACGGAGGGTGCGGGCGTTGTGACATCAACCATCCTGCTGACGCTGGGTTCGATGATCTTGTTGCGCTCCTGGCTGCGCCTGGGGCAACGCCTGCGCGGATGGGGCCCGGGTTCCTTGAGGGCAGTGGTTGCCGCGGTGGTTGCGTGGGGTGCTCCGCTGTTTATTGCCGTCCCCATTTTTTCCCGTGACGTTTATGCCTACACGGGGCAGGGCCGGCTCATGGCTGAGGGCGTGAATCCCTACACCACAGGGATTTCAGAGCTCAGCAATTGGTTCATGCTGGGCACGGATCCGTCATGGGCTGAAAACCGCACCCCCTACGGGCCGCTCTTTTTGTGGCTGAGCCGGGGCGTGGTGGGGGTGACAGGTGCCCAGCCCGATGTTTCGGTGCTGTTGTTCCGTTTGCTGGCATGCCTGGGTGTGGCGTTGTGCGTGATCTATGTGCCCAAAATTGCGCAGCTTCATGGCGTGGACGGGGCCAAGGCACTCTGGATTTCCGTGGCCAACCCCTTGTTCCTGATCTCTTTCATTGCAGGGGCGCACAACGATGCCCTCATGGTGGGCCTGGCTGTTGCCGGCACGTACTTTGCGGCAAGCAACAAGGCGCTGTTGGGAATCGTCCTGGTCACCGCGTCCATCGCCGTCAAACCCATCACCATCTTGTTGCTGCCCTTCATTGGCCTGTTGTGGGCCGGGCCGGCCGCGGGCTGGGGCAGGCGGATCATGTGTTGGGCCGGCACGGGCACGCTGTGCTTGTTCCTGTTGTGGCTCGCCGGTCTGCCGTACGGCCTGGGCTTTGGTTGGACGTGGGCGCTGCTCGACTCGACACCCGGCTACACCGGCTATTCGCCCTCGGGTTTTGGCGGGCAGATGGTGGGCGAGGTCGCCAATTTCTTCACGCTTCCTGGGCGGGTGGTTGAGGACGGGTTCCGACACGTGCTGACAGTGGCAAGCATTCTGATTGCGGGATGGCTGGTGCTCTTTGGCGACCAGCAGCGGGTGGTGCGCCGGATGGGGTTGGCGTTTGCCGCCGTCGTGCTTCTGGCCCCGATCATCCAGCCCTGGTACATCCTGTGGTTCCTGCCCTTCCTGGCCGCGACCGGCATCCGGGACAACTGGCAGATCAAGACCTGCTACGTGGTGATCGGTTTCTTCGTGGTGTTTGGTGCGCAGGACCAGCTGTTTGTGTGGAACTTTGTGGACCTGCCGGTGGGTTCGGGCCTGCTGGCCAGCTGGGTGGCGTTTGCCGCCGTTGCGTACCTGCTGTTGATTGACGTGCACACCCGCAAACTGCTGTTCACCCGCGAGCCGGCCCCGCTGCGATAGCTTCCGTTCCTATTTCTCACCTCCTTCCGTACCTCATTCCGCGAGGTAGCCGGTTGGCG
>JBDTQM010000398.1:0-2171 GCA_039932175.1 Specibacter sp. | reverse complement strand
TTTTGGTGCCCCGGGCGGGAATTGAACCCACGACCAAGAGAATCTCACCACCTAGGTGTTATGGTGTGTCGCTGACTCTCATAAACACTGAGTTTTAGGGACTTTTGGGCGATTTCAGAGATGATGACATGCCGTAGATGGTGGTTGTTTTTGGTTGAAAAGGGGGAGTAAAAGGGGAGTGCTTCGTCGCGAGCTGGCGGTGGCGTCTAAATGCGGGTTCAACTTCGCGGCAGAGTGGGCCACGTGAGTGGTGCCCAGTCGCGTGGAGGTTGCTGTCCATGGTGGCCATTTTACGCCGGGGCTCGGGCCAAGGTAATAGTAGGTTCGTCGAGATTGGGCTGCCAACATTGGCGACGGGCCGAGGACATCTGGGCAAAACCGGCACCATTTGATTTGGCATGGCATGATCGCCTACTACCGGAAATCTTTGTCGATCAATTGGTCTGGCTCAGGAGGCTTCTGTGCCTAATCCTTGCGCTGGTTGGACCAGTGTTCCATCAACAACTCTTGACCTTGCTGTTCGGTCAGGTTGAAGATTTCTTCCGGGGCAAGGCTGAGTTGATCGCGGAGGGCGGTCTGAAGCCAGCTCGGAAGAGTGGATTCCCTGGTGGGTTCTGCGGCAGCTTCAACGGATTCGTAAAGACGTCCCATTTGGGTGATGACGTCTTTTAGCGGTTGAAGCTTGGGGTCATCTCCTATCCGTGCGACTCGTGCTTTGAGTTCTTCGTAGATTTCGCTGTCCGACCTAACGCCCACGGCCCATATTTCGGAGATGTCAAGGATTGGTGTGCCATCTGCGTCTGCGGTGACTCTCCAAACAATGCGCCAATCACGGTCACCTACAACAAGTTTGCGGAAACCAATCAAGGCGCCCAACAAGGGTTCACCGGCATTTTGCGACCGCTCCAGAAGCAGCATCTTCTTGAACACGGTGCGGACGATCTGAGGGTCTTTCTTGCCGAGGCGGTGAAGGTCGGCAACGGCATCTTCGGTGAGTCGAATGACGCAGACGCGCTGCGTGTGTGGGCTCACGCTCGCCCTGCGGCGATATCGGAGGCAATCTCGGCCTCCAGCTCAGCACGGGTGAAGCCAAAGAATTCCATGGCCTGGTCCAGATCGGTGCGGACGCCGCTGTCGGTGGCGAAACGAGCCATGACGAGAGCTGCATCGCGCAGAGTGTCACGGTCCCGCCGAAGGCTGGAGATCTCCTCAGCGGAAACAACCTCGGCGACGACCCGGCCATGTCGGGAAAGTGGCACGTCGTTTCCCGCTTCAGCCGAGGCAACTAGAGAGGACAAGCCGGCACGTGATGCTTCTGTGATGGTCATGATGGTCATAGAAAAACTATACAGATTCCTATATAGATTCTCCATCGTTCGCGTGCACCGCGATTGCCGCGGCGTCAACGCCGATCGGGAATGGGTTAGGTCCGCTTTCCGAGTTGGCCGTAATGGTCAATGGATCACAAGGGCTTTGATGTCCCGTATGGGGAAGGTTGTGCGGGCATGGCGCCATCGTTTCTTTGATGGTCGAACTTGTCGGATCTGTCTTCACGATCACTGCTCGAGAGATGAACCTGGCGGCAGCGGCGTTACCTAACCGGTCGGCTCCGCCCCGTGTAGCCGGCACATCCCGGTTCCACCTTCATAGCTATACTCGACCCAGATCACTGTCTGACGGCCATTCCTGTTGGCTTCTGCCCACTCAAGGACGTCGTCAACGCACGCTGCATTCTCGATCCGATGCTCGCTGCTGTCGCCGTTCTCATTCCAGAAATCCACGCGGTACACCGGAGTAAGATCTTCTGTGCTGACATAGCGCGGATAAACGAGAGTGACCTTGTAGTTTTCTGCACCCATGCTCACAATCTATCCTCCTCGGGATGAATCATGCAGGAACTCTCGAAACAGTCCCATAAGGCGGTCGTGGAGCGAAAAAGGGGGAGCTGGTCCTTTTAAAAAGGGGGAGTGGAATTTGAGGTAAATTTTCACGAATTGGGGGAGTAAAAGGGGAGCTGGCCCCAAATGCCTCTGACCTGCGAGGTATAACCGCAGGTCAGGGCCATGTTGTGCCCCGGGCCGGACTCGAACCGGCGGCCAAGAGAAACTCAGGAGTCTCATGCCAACGGTCTTCGTTGACCGTCAAAAACCGCTAGTTTCCGGGGGAGTAGG
>JBDTQM010000397.1:0-2198 GCA_039932175.1 Specibacter sp. | reverse complement strand
AAGCCATGATCAACGTGACCAAGTGGGGCCTGAGCGCACGCTGGGACAAGCTGACCGGCCGCAACAAGTAGCTTCTTTGCCTCTGGCCTCTTTCGCCCTCACTTACGACGGCGGAGGGGGCCATTTGCTGTCCCGCGCGTCTTGCGCGCCGCCCCCATGGGAGCCGCCGGTGCCTTCAGGGAGTGCCGGGCGGCGGTGCCACCGGTGGAAAGTGCCGCGATGCGCCGCCATGCGGCCTGACTGCGCGGTCAGTGGACAGATCATGCCGCCAAAATCCGCTGAAGGGGCATGATCTGTCCAGTCAGGCACCCAAAGTCTCCAGTTTTGCCGAGACGGCGATCTACAACAACAAAGCGTGGCGCCATCCTTACGGACTTCCGGAGGATGGTGCCACGCTTAGTTGTTGGATCGATCAGTGGCGTTAGTGAACTTGTTGGGCAGCTGGTTCGTGGTTGTCCAGTGCTGCTTTGGCCGCAGCCTTCTTGGCCGGGGCCATGAAGGCTGCGACCACCACGATGCCCAGCGAAACGAACGCCGCCACCATGAAGCCGCTGCTGAATCCGCTGGCCTGGGCCGCAAGGGTATCCTTGCCGGCCTCGGCAGCCGACAACGTTCCAGCCGTCATGACACCAATCAGCAGGGCCGTGCCGGCAGCACCACCCAGTTGCTGAAGGGTGGAGAGCATGGCGGACCCGTGAGAGTGCAGTGAATGCGGCAGCGGGTTCAGTCCGGCGGTGAAGGCGGGGGTGAAGATGAATGCCAGCGCCACGGACATCAGCAGGTGCAGACCCACAATGATGAGCAGCGAGGTGTTTTCATCCAGCCGCGTGTAACCGAACAGGACTGCTGACAGCAGCAGGCCGCCGGGGATCAGGAGCGGCCGGGCACCAACTTTGTCGAATAGCTTGCCCACAAAGGGTGCCAGCAGGCCCATGAGCAGCCCGCCCGGGAGCATCAACAAGCCTGTGTTCAGGACTTCAAGGCCGCGCACGTTTTGCAGGTACATGGGCAGCAGGATGATGACACCGAACAGGGCCACCATGGCCATGACCATCAAGGCCAGGGCAAGGGTGAATTGGCGGTATACGAACGGGCGCATGTCCAGCAGGGCGCCGTCGTTGCGCTGCAGGCGGAGCTGGAGCAGCACGAATGCCAGCAGCGAAACCAGCGACACAACAAGGGCAACGATGGCCAGCTGCTGGGTTTGCGCGTCGACGGAGCCAATGCCGCTGAGCCCGTACACCAGACCGCCGAACGCCGGGATGGAGATCAGCAGCGAGGGGATGTGAAGCCTTGAAGCAGCCCGCTCGGAGGTGGTGGGCAGCAGGCGCGAGCCCAGGATCAGGGCAATGACCGCGATGGGCAGCACAAACAGGAACATGAATCGCCAGGACAGTGAATGCAGGATGACCCCGGAGAGTGTGGGACCAATGGCCGGAGCCACGGAGATCACAATGGATACGTTGCCCATCACGGCGCCGCGGCGGTGCGAGGGAACCAGATCCAAAATGGTTGTCATCAGCAAGGGCATCATGATGGCCGTGCCCGATGCCTGGATGACGCGGGCCACCAGCAGAACCTCAAAGCCCGGAGCCAGTCCGGCAAGCAGGGTTCCTGCGGAAAACAGTCCCATGGCCAGGATGAAGACTGTCTTGATGGGGAAGCGGGTGAGCAGGTAGCCCGTTGCCGGGATCACCACTGCCATGGTGAGCATGAATGCGGTTGCCAACCATTGAATGGCGGAGGCGGAAACATCGAACTCATGCATCAGGCGCGGCAAGGCAACGTTCATGATGGTTTCGTTCAAGATCACCACGAACGCCGAAACCAGCAGCACTGTAATAGTGGTGCGGTCCCGCGCCGAGAGCCGTTCAGGCACAGTTGTGCTGGTTTTTGACATGGAGAGTTCCTGATGCTGGATGTGAAAATGTGGAGTTGTCATGCCGGCGCAGTGCTGGGATGCCGCTTGCGCTGCCGACTCACTTCTTGCAAGCGCCGAATGGGCCGCATCTATTCCCCGGACTTAGAACGTTTCTTCGCGAGAACCGTACGCGGTTTTGCATGGAGCCCACCAGTATCCACCGGCGGGGAGCCGCAGCATCGGTGCCGCTGGATCGGACAGCACATGAATGGCGTCAGGGCGATTCGGGCCTCCAAGTGGGGACCTCACATGGCCGCGAGTGGGCAGTTTCAAATGG
>JBDTQM010000396.1:0-2199 GCA_039932175.1 Specibacter sp. | reverse complement strand
CGGTGCTGCCCTCCGTGGTGCCCGGTGCGGTGCTGCCCTCCGTGGTGCCCGGTGCCGAATTGTCCCTGACCGCGCTACCTGGCGCGGTGCTGAAGGGGAGCCGGTTGCTGTCCTGCCAGGTCTGCGCCAGCACCAGCCATTGGGCGGGGCGTTCCAGCTCCAGCCAATCCGGAGCCGCCGCGTGCCAGTGCGCCGTCGCCGGGTCATGGCAAATGAGGCGGGCGGCGGCCGCCAGCTCAAGATAAAAGCGCAGCTGTGCTTCATTGATCTCCAGCCACGCGGCAAGCTTGCGCACTGTACGAGCTCCCGCACTTTTGTCCCGCAGTGACGGCAGGGGAGTGTGCCCGATCGACTCCACCAGCGCCGCGATGATCCGCAGCAGGGTCTCGATGGCGCTCGCCGCCGCGTTGTCGCGCAGGGATGCGCGAAGCTGCAGGAGCTCCGGCGCGGGAGGGGCTGCGCAAGATCCAACAGAACCGGGGGTTTCGCCCAGGGCAAGTCCCACTGAGGTGAGCGTGAGGAACACCCGGGTGCCGGCGTCGTGCGAGGACGCGGGAACAGCGGCTGTCAGCAGCGCCAGCTCGTGTAACTGGCGCAAAGTTCCCGCGTGGTCCGCGGGCTCCAGCGTTGATTGGTGCAGGGCAGTCAGCCCGTGCAGTTGGGGCGCATTGAGCGTGTCCAGGGCCAGCGTGATGCTGCCGGGACCGCACAGCCGGGTGGCCAACGCCGCAAAGTTGGCCACCGGCGGGTTGATGGCATCCGGGCGCAGGGCGAAAAGCCGGATCAGCTGCGCATCGCTGCGGCTGGCCAGTTCGGCCGCCAATTCCGCCAGGGTGCTCATGGGATGAAGCAGCGCAGCATGAGTGCGGGCTAGAGCCGGCGGCGAACGGCCACGGAGCGCAGGACGCTTGTGCCCATCATGAGAAACGCCGCGGGCAGCGCGATCATGGAGATCCAGGTGAAACCGGGCCACGGGGTGCCGCCGGCCCACTTGCTGATCAGGACAACTATCAAGGCGATCAAGGCAAGCACTGCCATGGCCATCGCCGCATAATTGAAGATTTGCCAGCCACGGCTCACTGTTTGCGGGGCGGAAAAATGGGGGTTCATGAACATAACGCTAACAGCGGACAGTTGGGGCACAAAGCCGCAGTAGTGGGCGCAACACGGTAACGTAGGGGTGCGTGTTGCTACACGTTCTGTCACTGTAGGTGCCGGCTGCCACCATTTACGGCCCGGAGTACTGCGAAGAGTCCTCGCGCAGGCACAGAATGTGATTTCCACCGACAAAACTTTTTAAGGGGTAAGCAAGTGCCTATCGGCAAAGTGAAGTGGTACGACAATGAAAAAGGCTTCGGCATCATTGCTGCCGACGACGGCCGTGAGGTTTTCCTGCGCGCCAATGCGCTGCCGGCGGACGCGGTCGACATCAAGGCGGGAATGCGCCTGGAATTTGGCGTAGCCGATGGCCGCAAAGGCGCCCAAGCCATGGCCGCAAAGATTTTGGACCGCAGCGCCTCCGTTGCCAAGGCCAAGCGCATGCCCGCACGCGACCTTGCCCCGATTGTGCAGGACCTGGTTTCTTTGCTCGAACACTCTGTAGGATCCCTGACCAACGGCAAGTATCCTGATGGTGACGCGAGCAAGATTGCCGCAGCGTTGCGCAAGGTAGCCGACAACTTCGACGCATAACGGTGCCCACCATGACCGAAATTACTGGCGAATCAGACGCCGCAGCTGTTCCGGAAGCAACGCAGCGCCCGGGTGTTCCCACTTGGCGGGTAGGCAAGCCTGACTCGTTCCTGGCCGCGGACGTGGCAACTGCGCGCGCTGCCGTGCAGACCATCGCCAACGACGGCGACATTGGCAGGCATCTCGGTGCCCGCAGTGAAGGTGTCCGTTGCGTGACGCATTTGTTTGAATCCAAGCTGCCCGGATACGGCGGCTGGGTTTGGTTTGCCACGCTGGCCAGGGTCTCCCGGGGCAAGGCCTCCACGGTCAATGAAGTGGGGATGCTGCCCACCAATGACTCAGTCCTGGCTCCGCCGTGGGTGCCCTGGTCCGAGCGGGTGCGCCCCGAGGACCAGCAGGATGCCGATGAGGCACACGCCCCCGAAGCACAGGCGGACGCCCATGCTGACGACGACGCCCATCCCGAGGACGACGCCGAGACGGACTCCGACCTTTCCGGTCACGACG
>JBDTQM010000395.1:0-2212 GCA_039932175.1 Specibacter sp. | reverse complement strand
GTGAGGATGAGTTGTTCCAGCGGGCTGGGTGCGGCGGCGGTGTAGTCGGGCCCGTGTTGGTTGAGTGCTTTCTCGAGGCGTTTTTTGAGTGTTTTGGGGTAGGCCGGGCGTCGGGGTTCTTGGTGTTGAGGTTGGTGGTATCGCCCGGAGGGTGAAATCCACCCGATGCGGCCGTCTTGTTGGGGCACGGGTGTCCAGCCGCGCAGCCGGATCTGGTGGCGCTCCGGGTCCTGGTCGGTGCGGTAATTCCCGTGCCTGTCTTTGTCGTCCTTGAAGTGTTTGAGCCCGTGGTGGTGTTTGCAGGCCGGACGCAGGTTCCCGGGTGTGGTCGCCCCGCCCCGTTCCCAGGCGGTGAGGTGGTCGGTGTCGGTGTCCATGACGGGGTTGGTGCAGTTGGGGTAGTAGCAGCCCTGCGCCAAGGCACGCAGCACAGCTTTTTCGCTCTCCCGCAGCCTGTACCGTTCAGGGTTCAACCCCAAGGGTTCACCACTGACCGGGTCCGTCAACACCCGCAGGAACGTCCCGGCCCCGGCCAGCAGCTTCCGGGCGATGCCTTCGGGCACGGGCCCGGAACTGGGGCTTGCACCGACAAGCTCGGCGGGTTCATCGGTGATGCCCAGTGCTCCCAGAAACGGCACCGTGAGCAAGATGGTGGCTTCGGGCAGGGGCGGGTCGGTGATCACCTGGTGCGCCCGGATGGCCTCGAGCTGCTCCACATAGTCGCGGTCCGGATCCTCCGGCAGGCCATCCACCACACCGGCAACATAGCCCGAGCCGTCCGCGAGCAGCTCCCCGGAAATCACCTCATCCGCCACAGCCCCGCCGGCCCTGGCATCGTCCCCGGCACTGCCCGCCGACCCGTTCCCCGGCATGAATTTCCCGTTGGCGGGTTTCGCCGGGTCCGGGTTCCCGTTGGCGGGTTTCGCCGGGGTGAGGTAACGGCCCACCGGCTGCGTGGGGTCCCGGTGCGCCCAGAGGGGCTCCTGGTCATGCAAGCTCACGCCAAAGGCAGACTTGCTGCCAAAAGGAACCTCACCGACAACACCAGCAGTCATCGGGCCGGTGTCGGAGCCAGGGTTGCTGCCGGCCACCGTGCCCGCGGCGGCATTGGCAGCAGTCCAGCCAGCCCCGGTGGCCCCCGTACCGCTGGTAGCCCCGGTGGCCCCGGTAGTGTTGGTTGGGGTGCCGGGGCCGGTGTGACCGGCTGTGCCGGTGGCTGCCTTGGCGCCCAGAGGATGTTGGCCCAGCAACAGGGCCGCGGCGACGTCGATGCGCAGCTGGGTCAGTGTCCGGTACTCCCCGGAACCGGTTCCTGCAGGACCCTGCCATGCGGCGCCCTGCCGTGCGGCGTGGTCGCCGGTGCGGGCCTGGTGTTTGATGGTGCGGGCGGTGCGGGTGCAGTGGACCCAGATCCCCTCCGCCGCCACCGCGGGCAGGTGCAGGGTCAGCCACGACATGCCGTCCTTGCCCGGTTCCAGGGTCATGGCCCGGGTGGCATACGCCGCCTTGGTCCGGGTGGCCAGTGTCTCGGGGTGGGTGGATTCGCGGGCGCGCCGGGCCTTGGCGGCAAACCCCGGCACCGTGGTGCCCGGTGCCAGGGCCAGCAAGCGGGCCTCGAAGGCTGCCACGTCAGCGGCAAGAATGCCCGGGGTTTCCGCCAGTGTGCGGCACTCATCAAGGATGATGCCCGCATGCCGGAACGAGAACTCCCCCGCCGCCACAGCCGCCATGGCGCCCGGATGCTTGAGAAGCTCGGTGGCATGATGGGCCAGGGCCGCGGCGGTCCGTTCGGGAATGCACAGCGTCAGGGCCAGCTCCGCACAGGCACTGCCCATAGCAACCCCTGACTGCCACCGGTCCAACACCACAGCCGTCGCCTCCACCTGGGCCGCGCCCACCACCCTGGCCACCAGGGCCGCCTTGCACGCAGCCGTGGCATCCTCCAGGCGCTTTAACACCGCCAAGGCCTCCATGGCGGCGTCGTACACGCCCCGGGCCACACTGACCCTGGACAGCGGTTCCGGATCCCGGGCAGGCGCCGACACAAACCCCGGCAGCCCCGCCAAGGCGGGGCTGTCGGGGCCAAAGGGTTCAATGGAAGGAAGAACCATCCCGGCCAGCAGCCGGGCCACATCCTGTGTGGCTCCACCGCCCCGGTCTCCGGGGACAACCACCGGAATGCTCATACCCTCAGAATACGCCCACCGTTACA
>JBDTQM010000394.1:0-2218 GCA_039932175.1 Specibacter sp. | reverse complement strand
CTTCTCCGCGCGATTACAGGTTCGACGGGGGTCTATCGCAAACAAGCGATTGCGATAAACTCAGCAGGCTTAGCGCCAACCACTATTCCGTTACTACTCGACCCCCGTCTTCGGTCGCCAATCTACGCCGCTGAGCATGAACCATCTGAAGCTATGCCACCAGCAAGTGTCGTTCCAGCGCACTGAGTTCTCCATAGTCGTTGGGTATCCAGGGGTCCCATTCTGATTGCTCCCGATCGTAGAGGTCTTCTTCATAAACGATAGGGACAAGGTGGCGTTCAAGGTGGGCGTGCCATAGCCGGCGTTGGGCTTTGACAAGGCTGCGTTGTTCCTCGTAATCCGCCTGGACACCCAACCATTCCGCAATACTGGTGAGATTGGTCGTGTGTATCAGTTGCCAGAGACCATGGTGACGCTCGATCATGGACAATTCAGCCAGGACGGTGAGTTCTTTGGCTACTGTTGGCCGGCTCATACCGGTCGCACGGATAATGTCAGCGGTGGTGGGGGAGTGCCGCCCACGCTCGATGGCTTCATAGACCAGGGCAGCTGGTGCTCCCAGGGCCCTGAACACCGGGCGGATGCCGTGGATCTTCCCTTTCCTCCACGCAGTGGCTTTGGCCAGGTCTCTCCACTGCTCAGGAAGACCCAAAAGGTAGCTATCTGCTCGTTTTCCCCGTGCGGTATCGATCTTTGAAAGGATCCCACCACTGTGGTTGACCAGGCGGGGCAAAAGCCGGGCGATAGTGCCGTGATGGTGCCCCATGGCCAGGGCGAACGCCCGGCATCCAACATCAACCACTAGAGTCTCCTTGGCCCGGGCGAACCCCAGCACAGCCCGCAGAAGGAACCGCAAAGTGATTCCTTCCCGTCCAGTACGGGCAAGACGTTGGTCAAGGACGGAGTAGAGAACGTTTTCAAGGTCATTGATTTCTGCCATGACCGAGACGCGTGAACGGGGCTCGCCAGCCCCCCCGCTGTGGGTTAAAGCTGGCTCTGTGTCGTATTTGTTGCCATAGCTTTTTCCAGTGGCAGCATGTCCTTGTTTCTGGGCGACCCATGCGGCGGCGTTGGCCCATTCACTGGCCAACAATCTCTCCAGGCGCTCGTCACTGCCGTAGAGCGCGCGCAGTCCTGCGAAGTCTGTACCGAGGCGGGCTTGTATCTCGGGCAGGGTCACTTGCCAGGCGCATAAGTGGTTCAGCACGGCCATGCGTGCCTCGGAGGCGCTCTTGTAGCGCGCCCTGTCGTAGATGCCTGTGCGGGCGATGGTGCGCAGCACCGAACCCCGCAACACCGCGGGTGTGGCAGACACCCCCACAGAGGTGTTCATGCCCTCTAACGCCGTGGACACCACGGATACTTGGCGACTAGCCTTCCTCGCCCGTACCTGATGAACAGAGGCGGCTAGTTCCCGTCGCAGCGCCACCACCACAGTGGCAGGGTTACGACGGTGGAGCACGTCATACGCCTCAGCCAGGGGGGTGTCGAGGATTTGGTGGCCGGTGCCGGACTTATGCAAGGAACCAGGGGGCCGGATACACCCCTCGGTAAGGTTTTGGTGCGGGCCAGCATCAAGGCTGGGAAAACGCGTCGCGAGGGCTTCGACCAGTTCACGGGCGTCCTCACCCGCCAGACGATCCACCAAAGGCACGTAGAGGTGCCGTCCGCCGCTGGGGGAGTGATCAGCCACAAACCGCAACCCACACGAAGACAACAAACTGCCGATCGCGGCCGCGTCAGCATCGACCACCGCCTGCAAAGCCTTGGACGTATCAAGATCCAGACACAAAGTCGCTACGGAACCATCCGCACCATGCACCATGACAGCGACAGCACGCGCAGGGAGTGCCCGGGTGATTCGTGGCGGGTTGGAGCGAGGGCGGGGATATTTTCCCTCACGCGTGGCAAAACGCATGACGGGCGAGCCTGCAATCAGCGGCGCGAGCGCGGCCCACGCCTGAGCATGAACAGACTCCCTGTCCAACACGGCGTGTGTGTCAGCTGGGTGGCTTTTACCTATAAAAGAGTGTGTGTGTATGATGGAACCATTCCTAAGCAAGAGCGGGCATGACAAAGCCGCTGTTGTTGAAGTAGCTACAAACTAAGAAACTTGCCGGAATCAGGGTTTCTAGCTACTGATTGAGTATCAGGCAAGGCCCGCAAACTGCGGGCCTTTTGCCGTTTAAGAAGCCTTCGCGATAGGCAAAGCCTCCTG
>JBDTQM010000393.1:0-2252 GCA_039932175.1 Specibacter sp. | reverse complement strand
AGCAGGTTGTCTCCGTAGGGGATGAGCTGTTCGTCAAGGTCATCGACATCGACCTGGAACGCCGCCGCATCTCACTGTCCCTCAAGCAGGCCAACGAGGGTGTTGACGTCGACTCCACCGAGTTCGACCCGGCACTGTACGGCATGGTTGCTGAGTACGACGAAGAGGGCAACTACAAGTACCCGGAGGGCTTCGATTCCGAGTCCAACGAGTGGCTTGAAGGCTACGAGAGCCAGCGCGCCGTTTGGGAGCAGCAGTACGCTGACGCCCAGACTCGCTGGGAAGCACACAAGAAGCAGGTTGCTGAGCACGCCGCAGAAGATGCAGCTGCCGATGGCGCCGGTGAAGGTGGCGAGTCCGCAGGGACTTCCTACTCCTCCGAGCCTGCTGCAACCGACGCTGGTGCCGGCACCTTGGCATCAGATGAAGCCCTCGCCGCACTGCGCGAAAAGCTGACCGGAAACTAATTTCCGCAGTTTGTTGACCTAGGTCAAGGAAAGCGGGCCTCCACTTCGGTGGGGCCCGCTTTTTGCTGTGCCCGCCCAGTTCCCGGCGAAGGCACGACGGCGTTGCTGTCCGTGGGTGCGCGGCTCACCCTGCACCAGGCGGGGTTGCCCGTGGGAGCCGCACTCAATTGCGGTTGCAGGCCAGCTGCTTCAGGCTGGCCGGGAATGGCGCCTGAGATGCACGCCGCCTCCCTGTCCACCTGCTGCCACACTCCGTTGATCCGCTGCAGAACGACAGTTACCGGCTCCACGTAGGCCGGCTCAGCGACGCCTGCCGTGATCCAGGTCTCCGTGCAGCGGATGATTTCCAGGCTTGCCGTCACCTGCTGGTCTGCAGGACGACCGGCATTGAGAACAGCCCGCACGGTGGATGGGTTGCACAGGGCGGCAGCCCCCTGGGCTGCCGCCGGGCTCGAGGCCTGCAGTGCCATTGCCGGTGAGGGAACCGTCGGCGGCGCTTGTGCCTTGGATGGTGAGCGTGGCACCGTTGAGCGTTCCGTTGGGGCACTTGTTGCCCGCGGGCACGGCCAGCTGGTAGCTGCCATCGGCACTGGCATAAATTGTTGACACGTCGACGCCGGAGAGGCTGTCACTGCTGCCCGGCTCGGGACTCAACGCTGCCAGCCAGCCGCCGTTCCCGGAACAAACCGGTTCTCCAGGACAGGCCATTGTCGGCCACCATAGGCCACCCCCTGCGCCCGTCGCCTGGCCGGGCAGCGGGGAGAGGGCGGGCCAGGACAGTCCGTCGCCGCTTGTCGTTGTTGGGGACAAGCGGGGCGAGTTACATGGTTGCAAATGATTCATATGGCGGCGCAGGGTCGGCGACGACACCGACCCACCGCCCCTTCGCGTAGGCGACGGCGGCCAGGTGCTGCACACCCTGGCTGCTCCCGGCCAGGGATGCCGCCGCCGGCACCGAGTGCACCGCATCGCTGCTCTGCCATGCCGTGATTACGGCGCCGGCTGAAACCCTGTATCCCACAGCAGTCCAATGCCCGTCGGCAAATGCCAGGCCGGTCACGTGGTCCTGCAGCGAGGCCACTAGCCGCCAGCTGCGAAGATCGGTGCTCTCAAACAGCTGGGTGGGGGCCGTGACCGTGCCCCAATCCCACGGATTGGATGCCGCAGCCACCCAGACACCGCCGCCCGAGGCCAGTGCGTACACCGATTCGCCCGGCATGCTGGCAGCATCAGCCCAGGCCCTGCCATCGGTACTGGCGCTGATGGTTGTGGTCCAGGGAACGGGTGCCGTCATGTCAACCGCCGCAGCCACCCAAAGCCCTGTTCCCGGCCCCACCGCGTACGTGCCGCCGGTGGCAATGTCGACAAGAGTTAGCGTGCCCGTCGCCTTGCCGGGTTGGACAATTGTCACCTGGGCCGGCGCATAACCCGGCCAGGGTGTGCCCGCGACGGTTGCGGTTGTCAGGTCCGGCAGTTCCGGGGCTGAGAGGGGGTTGCCGCAATTGCCCTTGGCCCGGGGCGCGCCGCCCGCATCGACCAGGACTGCAGTTCCAGCCTGCAGCACGGACGGGAACGGAGCTGCCTTGCCGTCAATGAATCCGTGGTTGGTCACCAAGGTGTCACTGTTGAGCAGAACCTGTGTCAATGTGGCAACGAATGCGCCTATGCCTGCTGCCGGGTTCGCAGACGCTTTCCTGCTCGCTTCCGCCATACAGCCCGGCCATGGTGCCAGCTGCGACCATCAAGTGCGTGTCCTTGTCGGTGGGCAGCGTCTTGCCCAGGGCG
>JBDTQM010000392.1:0-2269 GCA_039932175.1 Specibacter sp. | reverse complement strand
CTGTTTGCCGCGCAACGCCCGCCAGTGTCGCTGCGAAAGGTTCCTGGCATCCTGGCCAGCAACCTCGAATGTTGTGGCGTGCACCTGCGAGCCGGGTCCGGCCAGGCCGATCAGGGATCTGGCGGTCACCGATTTGCCCGACCCCGATTCGCCCACCAGCGCCAGGCATTCACCGGCGTTCACTGTGAAGGAAACGCCCCGCACAACGCTGCTCCCGCCAAAGGAAACGTCCAGGTCCGCAACCCGAAGAAGGGGTTCTGTGGCGCTCAACGGGCACCTCCTGACTTCAGCGATCGGGACAGCACTGTGGAGGCGGCGGCAACCAGCACAATGGCCAGGCCGGGGAAGAACGTCATCCACCAGGCCAGGGACAGATAAGTGCGACCTGCGGACAGCATGGTGCCCCATTCCGGGGCGGGCGGAGGTGCTCCCAGTCCCAGGAAGCTCAGAGATGCCGCCCAGAGAATGGCCTGTCCCAGTCCCAAGGTTGCCAGCACGGCAATGGGTGCCAGCGCGTTCGGCAGGATGTGGACGGTGAGGATATGGAACCGGCTGCGCCCGAGCACAGTGGCGGCTTCAACCATGGGAGAGCTGCGCAGGGCGATGATTTGTGCACGGATGATCCGCGCGTATCCGGGTGCACTGGTCAGGCCCACCGCCATGACGGTGGTTGCCACCCCAGGCCCTGCAAGGGCGATGAACACCAGCGCCAGCAGCAGCCCGGGCAAGGCAAAGAGCACCTCCAGGATGCGGCCAACGCCAAAGTCCAGCCACCGTACGCCAAAGCCGGCCACAGTGCCCAACACCAATGCCAGGCCCAGCCCCATGGCAGTTGCCGCGGCCCCAGTCAGCAGTGAGGGCCGTGACCCGTGGATGATGCGGGAATAGATGTCGCGCCCCGATTCGTCGGTGCCCAGCAGGTGTCCGGCACCGGGAGGGGAAAATGCTTCGGCGGGGTTGATGGCCAACGGGTCAAACGGCGCCACAAGACTTGGCGCGATCGCTGCCAGGACAAAAAAGAGCAGCACTGCGCTGGAGGCGAGCAACGGGAGCTGCGCTGTGAGCCGCCTCGCCACGGTGGCGTCCCGGCGTGGTCCGCGGGCCGGATGCGGGGACAGCAGTGGATCTCCCGCCGGCAGGCTCTGTTCGGTGATGCTCATGATCGGCCAATTCTTGGATCAACAAGGCATTCGGCAATGTCGGATAGTGCCATGATCACCACGTAGGCAGCCGCCGATACCAGAGCCACGCCTGTAACCATCGGAATGTCCCTGGCAGTGACGGCAGAGAGCAGTGACCGTCCCAGGCCGGGACGGGCAAAGATGGACTCGACCACCACCGCACCGGAGAGCAGTGATCCCAAGGCCCAACCCGAGAGCGCGATGGCCGGAAGCGCGGAGTGCCGCAGCGAATGGCGCAGCAACACTCCTATCTCTGATTCCCCGCGGGCCCGGGCAGACAGGGCGAACGCGGAACGCTGGGCTTCCAGCATGGTGTCCCGCATGACTTGGCCCAAAAAGCCTGCCAGCGGCAGGGCCAGTGTGATGATCGGCAGGACCAGGCCGGCGGGGGCATTGGTGCTCACCGGCGGAAGCCAACCCAGCATGGTGGAAAAGGCCATGATCAGCACGCTGGCCAGCCAGAAGTGCGGCACCGCTGCCGAGACGATTTCCAGCCCCGAAGCCAGCGCCGAACCCAGGGCGCCACTGCGGGTGGAAAGCACCGCAAGGATCAGTGCCATGGCCCAGGCCACCAGCAGTGCGAGGAGCGCAAGGATGAGCGTGGGGGGAATCAGCTCACCCAGCACCTCGGAGACGGGGCTCTTTAGGGAATATGAGGTGCCCAGGTCCCCGGTGGCCAGCCGCCACAGCTGCCGAAAATACTGGACGTACAGTGGCTGGTCCAGGCCGTACTGGGTACGAGCTGCCGCAAGGGCCTCGGCCGAAGCCTGGGATCCCGGACCTCCCATGATCGCCTCTGCCGGGTCCCCGGGTATCAACCTGATGCCAAAGAAGATGGCTGTGGCCACGGCCCAGAGCACAAAAATGCCCCCGCCGAGCTTGCCCAGCAGCCAGCGGACCGATGACCGAACAATGCGAGGTGACCGGGTGGCGGTGGCTGTGGATGTGCTCATGGGCCGGGGCGTCTGTCGATGGGGGCTAGTTGGCTAGCCAAGCGTCAAAGAAGGTGGGGGTTGCCACGGCAGTGGTGGGGCCGACGTTCTTCAGCTTCTCCGAGTATAGGAAGTGGTTCTGCTGGTTGTAGAGGG
>JBDTQM010000391.1:0-2285 GCA_039932175.1 Specibacter sp. | reverse complement strand
GGCCGGGATGGCAACATCGGCCCCGTGCACCTGGTTCATGTAGGCCAGGTGCACACCCGCTGCGGAATTGCCCAGCGCTGCGAGTTCGCTTTCCAGGGCGGCACGGCGTCTGGTGACGGCAGCGTGCTCATCGCCAACATGAAAGGCCAGGTTGCCTGCCGTGGTGTCCGTGAAGCCCACCCACACTCCGGGGCGTACTTGTTCAGAAAACCACATGCAAACAACCTGACCGTTCAAAGGTGCCTGAGACCAAAGGATCAACGGGCGCTGGTGCCATCTACTTCAAGAAGTCCGGGACATCCAAGTCATCGGCACGGTGGCCTGTGAGGTCCGGCTCCACGATGGCGGGCAGTTCAACATCAAAGCCACCATCGGCGGGTACGTGGGCCCCTGACTGCTGGCCCCACTGGTTCAGGTTGGTAACCGTTGCGCTGCTGGGAACTGCGGCGGGCGCGGGAGGCGCCACCTGTGCAGCCGGTTCCTGGGTTTCGCCGGGCTTGTCGGGAGCATCAAAACCGGCGGCGATGACAGTGACGCGCACTTCGTCGCCCAGGGCATCGTCAATGACTGCACCGAAGATGATGTTGGCTTCCGGGTGGGCCACTTCTTGGACAAGGCGCGCAGCCTCGTTGATTTCGAACAAGCCCAGGTCGGAGCCGCCCTGGATGGACAGCAGAACGCCGTGTGCACCGTCAATGGAGGCTTCCAGCAGCGGCGACGCAATGGCCAATTCGGCCGCCTTGACGGCGCGGTCCTCGCCACGTGCCGAGCCGATGCCCATCAATGCCGAACCGGCACCCTGCATCACTGACTTGACGTCAGCAAAGTCAAGGTTGATCAAACCGGGCGTGGTGATGAGGTCGGTGATGCCCTGCACACCCGAGAGGAGAACCTGGTCGGCTGAGCGGAAGGCCTCAAGAACTGAGACGTTGCGGTCACTGATGGACAGGAGACGGTCGTTGGGGATCACGATCAGCGTGTCCACCTCGTCGCGCAGTGCTTCAATGCCGCTGTCGGCGCTGGTTGCACGGCGGCGGCCTTCAAAGGTGAACGGCCGGGTGACCACGCCAATGGTCAGTGCGCCCAGGCCGCGGGCAATGCGGGCCACAACGGGCGCGCCACCGGTTCCGGTGCCACCGCCTTCCCCGGCGGTCACGAAGACCATGTCCGCACCGCGGAGCACCTCTTCGATCTCCTCCTGGTGGTCCTCGGCCGCCTGGCGTCCAACGTCGGGGTTGGCGCCGGCGCCCAAACCGCGCGTAAGCTCCCGGCCAACGTCAAGCTTGACGTCGGCGTCACTCATCAGCAGGGCCTGTGCGTCGGTGTTGATGGCGATGAACTCAACGCCGCGCAAGCCCACGTCAATCATGCGGTTCACCGCATTCACGCCGCCACCGCCGATGCCGACGACCTTGATGACTGCCAAGTAATTCTGGGGTGCTGCCACGTTAAGTGTCCCTTGTTCGTATGTTGCCAAAAGTTCTAAAAATCTCTTGCAGCCACCGAAGCCTGCAGCCTTTTTGTTGCTGCCGGCATCGTGTCCGGGAGCAAACAACAAATTGTACTTGAAGCTCCTGTAGCCTAACCTTCAACTTGAAGGTTATAGTTATGTCAACTATCTCTTCGTAGTGACGCTATGGTGCATCCGTGCTGCATGCAATTACCGCTCCCGCGTGTCGAAAATAATCCTCAAAAAAGTGTCTAAAACACCCCAAGGCGCACCCCATTGTTCGCCCACAGGACACCTCAACGCGTCACGGGGTGACGCGGGGCACTGACATCAAAGACCTTTGCCGGGAGCGGGACAGGCTTGCCCGGCACGGCTGTGGGTTCCGGGGCATTCAGCAACGCCTCCAACACCTGTGCCTTGAGCACCATGTCGCTGGCATTGCCCCAAATGACATTCCGCCCGTCAGCGAGCTTTAGTTCCACGGCATCGGGTGACTTGGCCGAAGCATTGGCCAGCTGCGCCAAAATGGACTGCGGCAGATTGGCCAGCACAGCAGTCATGGCCGCGAAGGTGTCCTTCCCAATGGCTGCCTTGCCGCCGTCGATCAATGGCACCGCCACGGAGCCGGGATCCTTGGTGGCCGCCAGCTGCACGCCGTCCTGATCCACCAAAAGGTACTCCTGGCCATTTTTCAACAACGCCACAGGCACCCGCTCCACAATGTGAACCACAAGGGTCGACGGCGGCCGGGCTTCTATGCGGGAGCTCTTAACTTGAATAATGGGTTTCAGCAGTGCTTCCACCTCGGCAGCGGTCACCTGCGGCAGCGGCCTGG
>JBDTQM010000390.1:0-2311 GCA_039932175.1 Specibacter sp. | reverse complement strand
ACCACCGCAATCGTTCGGGTCCCGGCGAAGTGTTTGGAGACCAAGGCAATATCTTCTCGTTCGCTCATTTCCTCCCCGGAAGGAGCGAGGGAGAACCCGAAGCTGTTCAACACGCCACGGAAGCCCGCAGTGGCCGGTTCAATACTGTTCGAAGCAGCCAGAAAAGACCCCGCTTCACGCAAGGCACGCCGCCCACTGGGAGCTTCCGGCACGGGGACGGCTGATGCTGTGGGAGTGCCTTGAGGCTGAACGAGGGCAGGGACCGGGGCCACTGGGGTTTTAGGTACGTCCTGAACCTCCGCCAGGGGGATTTCTACCGGCTGTGCGTCTTCTGCTGGGGATTCATCTTCGACTTCAACCTCACCTGTCGGGGAACACAGCAGGGTAGAAAGACCGGATTCATCCATCGTGCTCACCCGTACCGGGCGGCCATGCTTAGCCGCCTCAGCGATCACCCGACCCATCAGGGACTGGCGCAGCTCAGTAGAGGTCGCCCCGGTGTGGGCTTCTTCGGCCGCGTCGATGCTCAACACCCCGGTGTCATCACTATTAATAATCGCGCTGATGACCGGGGAAGGCTGAACAAGTGATTTATCAATGGCCATGATGATTCTTCTTTCATTGAGGAAGGGTTAGTGGAAGCCGTCAGGCATAGTGATGTACTGGATCTTCCACTCACGCTCAGCGCCCTGGCGGCGCAGCTCGAAGTCGAAAACACCGATAGTCGTTGAGAACTCCGCATGAGCTGCGAAGCCATTGGCCGGATCAACCACCAGCTTCGGTACCCCAAGAGTTTTAAAGACCGGAAGGTTCCCCGGGTCCACGCCCTGGTACAAGGCCCCCGCCTCGTTGGTCAGGTATTGGGCCAGATCAAAAATCCATCTCTTGCTATCCACTGTTCGGCGGTTGTACAGAACCATGGCCTCAGAGGCCACGGCCACAGCAGCGGCCTTGGCCTGTCCATCCCATCCCGGGTCACTGACCCCGGTATGGTCCGCTTGCGGCAACCCATCACAGGAACCACACCCCGTCGTCGCCATTGCTGAGGGGGTTGCTGCGGTGGCTGGCGCCGGTGCTGCTGCAGGTTGGGAGCAACCAGCCAGCAGGGATGCAGTGATGCCCGCCGCGGCAAGGACGGTGAAGAACCTATTTTTCATGGGGAATCCTTGTCTGGATCAGAACGCTTGCGCGTACTGATCCTTCGTTGGAATGAGCAAGTACCCCGAGGGGGAGCTGGCGGCGATGGTGCGCGTGTAGTACCCGCCCAAATGGTCAGGACCCATGTTGTAGCCCTCCTCGATCACCGTGCCGTCAGCAGTAATGGCCTTCACCACAGCCACATGGCCGTAGGTGGGATCGCCGCCAGGATTGCCCGGGCCGTACCAAATGATGGCCCCGACCTTGGGCGTCATCGTCACCGGCCAGCCCACCCGGTGCCACGTCGGCCCCCACGTGAGCGCATTGCCCGGACCCAACGGACGGGCATCCATCTTGGCCCGATCGGTAATGCCGAGCTGCTGCATCATGCGCCACCAAGCGAAGTCCGTGCAGTTCTTATAGGCGAACCCGGTCACCGGGTTATTGCCGTTGTACAGGCCCTCCTTGAACCCGTAATCATCCCCCGTGCCTAACTCCCCCAGAGTCCCGGAACCAGCCTCACAGGAGGCATCCGTGACCGAGATACCAGCCAGTGCAGCAATGACCTCACTGGCAGGCTGGGCGAACTTGGCGTAGTGATTCGGGTCCGCATTGCCCTGGACCAAGTGCGCGGCCTGGGTGGGAGTCATGGACTCCCACCCCGAAACCTTCAAAAGTCCCTTGAAGAAGTTCGTGGCGCTGATGGTCGGGTCCATCCGGTCCGCATAGCTGCCCCACGCGCCGTTGTCGCGCTGCTGGAACAGACCGCGCGAGTCAGGACCAGCCCCGTCGCCACGATCCAGCACTTGCAAGCTCGACTCTCCGATGGCAACCATGACTCCCACCATTTGGCCCCGGGTGGAGAGATTGAGTTTCTGGCCAGCATTGATAATCAGCGCCGCATTTTTCAGCTGCGCGCCCTCAAAACCGGCCACCGCCGTCGTCGGCAGCGCACCCGTGTCAACAGAAACCCCGGGCAAACACGCGGCCGCGGCCGGCGAACTACTGCCCATACCCACGACAATCAACACCACGAGCAACACCGGAGCCAGAAACACGCCACCGACAAAGGCGATAGTGCGCGGTCCAGAATCCTGATTCACAGGGATACCGTGCCCGACGTGGTCCTAGAGCGCATGGCCATACCTACCCAACTAGTCGAAACCTGAATCAT
>JBDTQM010000389.1:0-2326 GCA_039932175.1 Specibacter sp. | reverse complement strand
CCAAGAGATTAGAAGGCTCCTGCTCTATCCGCTGAGCTACCGAGGCGTTGCCAGAAATACTGGCCGGATCTAAATTATCAGGTTTATTGACTTATCTCTTCCTCCACAGGCCCAGCCACCTGCCAATCCGTCCACAATTCCCACTTTGCCACTGGTTCGGGCCACGTCGAAGGCGTTTGCTGGAAGCAAGGGTTCACCGCCGCAGTTGCGGCCTAGAGAGGGGCAATGCAATGGCCAACACCGTCACCATCCGAGGATTCGCAACTACCGGAATTGAGTTGCGGACCACCGCCAACGGCCTTGTTGTGGGCGATTTCCGCATGGGCTCCAATGAGCGCCGCCCCGATCCCGTCACCAATGTCTGGACGGAGGGGCCCACCAACTGGTTCCGTGTCAACGTTTTCCGGTCACTGGCCCAGAACGCGGCGTCAAGCATCCACAAGGGCGACCGCATCATTGTGGTGGGCAAGCTCAAGATCAGCACCTACCTGCGCAAGGACGGGACAACGGGCACCAATGTGGATATCGAGGCTGACTCCATTGGGCCGGACCTCAAGTACGGCATGGCCCACTACACCCGCATGGCCAGTGCCCACCCTGCCGGCCAGGATTACGCCAGGAACGACGCCGATCCCTCCGCTGCGGTGCCGTTCAACTCCGGCGGTGGGGACGATGGCGGCCACCCCGAAGATCGTCTTCTCCACCGGGACGCTGGGCAGGGCATGCCCCTCGATGGCGAAGAGCAGGAGATGGACCCGGAGGAAGCTGAAGATCCCACGGACCCCGAAAACGATCAGGAATCAGTGGGCGAAGGCGAAACCCTTGACAAGGCCACGGGCGAGCTGGTCGCAGAAAAGGCGCCCTTCTAGGCGGAGGGGGCAACGCCCCGCCGGGCATGGCAGAATGACGGGGTGACTTTGGAAAAGATGACGCCCCGCCACTCGCCAGCATCCCGTCGTATCAATGTGCGTGCAGTTGGAGTGTCGGTTCTGATTGCCGCTTCCATGACCCTCGGCGGATGCTCCCTGTTGCCGTCGGGCAATGATGGCAGCCAAGTCACCGAGCCAACGCCGGCATCAAGCACTGCCGCTCCGGCCAAGAAGGACGGCGCAAAGCCATCGGCCAAGTCCGCTGAGCAGGTATCGGCGGCACAGGAAATGACGGGCAAAGTCAAGGCGTCACTCACCAAGTTGGCCGCTGTCACCAAGGCGCCCAACCGTGAGCAAATGATGGCCGCCATGTTGGAAGCGGGCGCCGTCAAGGAGAAGATCGAACTGTCCGTTGACATCACGCCCACGGGTCTTGCCGTTGATGCCATTGAGTCCGCAACGCGTGTGGCCGAGGAATGCGTCATCGGCCAGGTGCGTGATGGCAAGGTGGCAGTGACACTTCTTCCCGTGCTGGCGTCCGGGCGTTGCTTCCTCGGCGATATCCACTAATCCCCACACCCTGAAGCCCCGCGTCGATGACGCCTTCCTCACTAATGTCGAAGCGAATGTGAGATATGCGCCCGCACCCACTAACCTTGGGGGTATGGCGGAATTTATTTATACAATGTCCAACGCCCGCAAGGCTGTTGGCGAAAAACTCATTCTGGACAACGTAAGCATGTCCTTCTACCCGGGCGCCAAGATTGGTGTTGTAGGGCCTAACGGTGCTGGTAAATCCACCATCTTGAAGATCATGGCTGGATTGGACACACCCTCCAACGGTGAAGCTCGTTTGAGCCCCGGCTACACAGTGGGCATTTTGCTCCAGGAGCCGCCGCTGAACGAGGAAAAGACCGTTCTGGGCAACGTCCAGGAAGGTGTTGGTGAGATCTACGGCAAGATCCAGCGCTACAACGAGATCTCCGAGGAAATGGCCAGCCCCGACGCTGACTTTGACACTCTCCTTGAAGAGATGGGCAAGCTGCAGGAAGCCATCGACGCTGCCGACGCTTGGGACATCGACTCCCAGCTGGAGCAGGCCATGGACGCACTCCAGTGCCCGCCGGCCGACTCGGACGTTACAGTGCTCTCCGGTGGTGAGCGCCGTCGTGTAGCTTTGTGCAAGCTCCTGCTGCAGAAGCCTGACCTGCTGCTCCTCGATGAGCCCACCAACCACTTGGACGCCGAGTCCGTGAACTGGCTTGAACAGCACCTGAAGAGCTACGCCGGCGCGGTTCTCGCCGTGACCCACGATAGGTACTTCCTGGATCACGTTGCCGAATGGATTGCCGAAGTTGACCGCGGTCACCTGTACCCCTACGAGGGCAACTACTCCACTTATCTGGAGAAGAAGCGCGCCCGCCTGGAAGTCCAGGGCAAGAAGGACGCCAAGCAGG
>JBDTQM010000388.1:0-2341 GCA_039932175.1 Specibacter sp. | reverse complement strand
CCCGGCGTGTACGGTTGGCGGGGGTTGCGGGGGTTGAATCCGGCTGCTCTGACACAAAAACTCCTCGAAAGTAGTGATTTACACCACAAATTATCAATATTTAGCCCTGAAAGGGGCTCAGTTCCACAAAACAGCCTATCTCCATGTAGAGTAGTTGCGCGCACTCGTTCAGAAGCGATTCTAGAACGGGAACGTGATCTTCGTAACAGTGATTCTTTGAACACTTTACTAAGGCCCAAGTGGCGGAACGGCAGACGCGCTGCACTCAAAATGCAGTATCGAAAGGTGTGTGGGTTCGAATCCCACCTTGGGCACGGTAAACCCCCTGGTCACAGGGGGTTTTCGTGTTTAAGTGTTCCCAAAAAGCCCAAAAGTGTTCCCACGGGCGTAAAATTTAGTGCATGGCAAGTGTTGTTCAGCGCCGGTCGAAGTCTGGAACCACCTCCTTTCAGGTGAGGTGGCGCGACCCCGATGTGGCCCAACAACAAAGCGTCACTTTTGTCTCCGAGATTGACGCGAAGCTGCTCAAGAAGTTCCTGGACAGGAATGGCCAATCGTTTAGCATTGCCCAGAAAGCAATGGAGTCCAGTAGACGCAAAGTCCTGACTGTTGCCGAAGTTATCCAAGAACACATCGATTTGTTGGTCCGTCCGGCCTCCGGCACTTTGCGCACCTATCAGACCATGTTGGATTTACACATCAAGCCGGTGCTAGGAGCAATCCTGATCGATGAACTCGATATGCGGCAGATTACTTCCTGGGTTCGTGGAATGCAGAAAAAGGGCAGGACCGCCAAAACAATCCGAAACAACCACTCGCTGAACTTTGCCTCCATGGAACGTGCGGTGCTGCTGAAATACCGGCCGGACAATCCATGCAGGGGAGTGGAGCTGCCATCGGGGGATAGGGTTGAAGATGATACTAGGTTCCTAACCCATGCCGAGTTTTCCCAGATCTTGGCACTGATGCCCGAGCGGTACAAGGACTTTACCCAATTTCTCGTTATGACTGGTACAAGATTTGGAGAGGCCACCGCTGTGACAGTTGCCGATGTGGATCTACTGGCCAAGCCGGCCACAGTGAGGATCACTAAGGCGTGGAAGCGCGATGGAAACAACGAATTCTATGTTGGCCCGACGAAAACAGGTGCTGGCAAACGAACGGTTTCCTTGGCTCCAGTGCTGGTCGAGATACTGATTCCACTGGTAGCCAGCCGGCAGGGGAGTGATCTGCTTTTTACAACGGGTACGGGCGGCCGGATTGCGCACAGCATCTACTGGCAGAAGTGCTGGCTGCCGACGGTCAAGGCTGCCCAAACTTCCGGACTCAAGAAGGCACCCCGAATTCACGACCTGAGGCACACGCACGCTTCGTGGTTGATTCAGGACGGCGTATCGCTCTTCACTATCTCCCGGAGGCTTGGACACGCCTCCACACGGACCACGGAGGAGGTCTACGGGCATCTCATGCCCCAGGCGCTCCAAGACGGAGCAGAGTCCGTACAACGGTCCGCGAGAATCTGGGGAGGATAGGAACGAGCAGGCGTGCGGCGGCAGGGATCGAAGCTATTTTCCGATTTAGCTCGCTTGACCCTTGGCTCGCGTGCCAAGTGTTCTGCGAATGTTGCTACCCACCGGATGAGCTCTTACCTCGCGGAGACTGGCGATTTCTTCTAGGTGTTCGTCGGTGAAGACAATCTTCCCTTTGCCCCATGTCAGATGGGGGAATTCGCAATTGGCGGCGCCAGTCCGAAGCCATGCTTCGGAACAGTGGAGTAGCTCTGCCGCCTGCTCTGGTTCGTAGAATTCGCGCTGCATGGTGTTGGCAATCCTCTCGCGGGTAGTTGGCTGGAGTGCTGACTCAGTCCCTGGAATGGCCAGCTCTTTGTGGCGAATTATTCGATTCTCTGATCCTTCATGCTCGAAGGACCCTCAGTCACCATGACCCGACCGTCTGGCGGTCTTCTTCAACCAATGGGCACGGTGATGCAACGGGTGCACCTAGCCATGATCGTTTCCTACCGGTTACGGAATTTACGGATCCGATCGAAGTAAGAGCCATGCCTGGAAATCTGTCCGGCTTACGCGCAGGTGCCTTCCAATCCTGTAGGCGCGTGGCCCAATACCCTTGGCTCTCCACTGGTAGAAGGTCTGCAGCGGAATCTGCAGTTCGTGGCAGATTTCACTGGGGGAGAGCAACTGTGTGACAGTCGAATCGGTTTGACTGTCGTGCTCCGTGTAGTCGGTCATCGCCGTGCCTTCCCTTCGGTATTGCCAGCGTTCAAGCATCGGCAAGTGTGACTAGGTAACTACTCATAGTCGAGAAAGCAATTTGGTCCATG
>JBDTQM010000387.1:0-2349 GCA_039932175.1 Specibacter sp. | reverse complement strand
GGACCACCCGGACACCCCCCACGACGAGCACGCCCCCCATGACGAGCAGTATTGGGATCACGGGCATGCCGCTGAAGAGTACGTCGAGGAACACGCCGAGGAGTACGCCGGCGAATACCAAGCGGTCGCCCCCGTTGCTGTCCACCAGGAGCCCCTGCCCTCGCGCAGGACCAGCCGTGTGTCCAAACGGGTCCGCAAACGCCGCCGCAGCTTGGTGTTCTTGATCATTTTGGTCATGTTTGCAGCTGTTGTGTACTTTGCTGTGCAAGCCGTGCGCCCCATGCTCGGCGGCTTCACTGTGGCCGATTACCCGGGCCCGGGTACCGGCACCGTGCAGATTGTGGTGCCGGAAGGCGCCACCGGACGCACAGTGGCGAGCGAACTCAAGGCCAAGGATGTTGTGGCCAGCGAGCAGGCCTTCCTGGATGCGTTGAGCGCCGCCAATGGCTCCGGTTCCCTGCAGCCGGGCAACTTCTCCATGAAGTTGCAGATGAAGGCCGCTGACACTGTCACGATTCTGCTGGCCGCCAGCGACGAAAAGGTCCACTACGCAGCCGTGGCGCAAAACCTGCGCATCAATGACACGCTTGCCGTTTTGGCCAAGAGCACAGGCATTGCCCAGGCCGACTTTGACGCCCTGGCCAAGCAGCCCAAGCTCTTTGCGCTGCCGGCACAGGCCAAGAACCTTGAAGGTTACCTGGCCCCGGGGGAGTACCGCTTCCCCATCGAGCTGGATGCCAAGGGTATTTTGACCCAAATGGTCACGGCCACCAAGAAGTCACTCACTGACACGGGAATCACCGATCCGGCGGAACAGTACAGGGTCTTGACCATTGCCAGCATCATCGAATTCGAAGGCAATGAGGCAAACTACGCCAAGATTTCCGGCGCCATTGAGAACCGCATCAACAACCCCAACGGCGAAACCGGCGGCCGGCTTGAATCCGATGCCACGGTGGCGTACGGGCTGGGCCTGAAAACCTACAACATCACGGCTGCACAAAAAGCCGACAAGTCCAATCTGTACAACACCTTCGCGAACCCGGGGCTGCCTGTTGGCCCCATCGGCTCACCCGGCATCAAGGCCATCGAGGCTGCCGCGCACCCGGAGGCAAACCCCTACTACTTCTGGGTGACAGTGGATTTGAAGACGGGCCAGACGCTGTACGCAGCCACGTTTGCCGAGCACCAGCTCAACGTTGCCAAGTACGTTGCCTGGTGTGATGCAAACCCGGGAGAGTGCAAGTAATTGACTGATCCGCTTCGCGGCGCGGTGTTGGGCCACCCCATCGGGCACTCCAAGTCACCGGCCCTGCACAACGCTGCCTACGCCGCCCTGGGCGCCGATCTGCGCTACACGGCCATTGATGTTCAGGAGCCCGGGCTCGGGGGCTTCCTGGCTCAAGTACGTGCCGACAGGGACTGGTACGGGCTCTCCGTCACCATGCCGTTGAAGAATGTGGCCGCGGAGCTGATGGATGAACTCACCCCCGTGGCCCGCGCCCTGGGTGCCGTCAACACCATCGTGTGCACGCAAACGCCCGGCGGCGCGACCCGCCTGCTCGGGGACAACACGGACGTGGCGGGCCTGGTCAACGCCCTGCGCCATGCCGGGGTGGGGGAGCGCCCGCGCGCAGCCATCCTCGGTGGCGGCGGGACAGCCGTCTCAGCGGTTGCCGCACTGGTCCGGCTGGACTCCCGCGTCATCACAGTGTTTGTGCGCAACCTGGCCAAGGGCTCTGAGGTGCTGGCGGTTGCGGCGAAACTCGGTGCCGCCATAACAGTGGAGCTCTTTGATGGTGCGGCAGCGGCGCTGGCGGGGTTCGACGTCGTTATTTCCACCCTGCCGCCACGCGGTGCCGACGAGCTGGCGCACACCTTCGCAGCCCGCGGCGCCGCTGTGGACGGCGCCTTGTTGCTCGACGCCGCCTACGACCCCTGGCCCAGTGCGCTGGCCCAGGCGTGGGAACAGGCGGGCGGCGGCGTGGTTGCCGGAATTGAGATGCTTTTGTATCAAGGTGTGGAACAAGTCAAGCTGTTTACAGTCGCGGCAGGATACAGCGCGCTGGACACAGAACAAGTAGGGGACGTCATGGATGTGATGTGCGACGCAATCGGCGTCCACAGGCGGGATCCCCACGATCAGAACATGGCAGGATAGAGAGTATGTTGCGTTGGTTGACCGCCGGAGAATCACATGGACCGGCTCTCGTAGGAATTATTGAAGGCGTGCCTGCCGGTGTGGAGCTCACGAGCGCCCACATCCAAGACGCCCTGGCCAGGCGTCGGCTGGGCTACGGCCGCGGTGCCCGGATGAAGTTCGAGCAGGACGAGGTCCACCTCACCGGC
>JBDTQM010000386.1:0-2363 GCA_039932175.1 Specibacter sp. | reverse complement strand
AGGGCGGCCAGTGCACCCACCGACATCAAGATGAAGTACAGGTTCAGCGTTAGCATCTCTGCAACTGCCAGGAGCAAGAAGACTGAGAGCCAGATGATCCAGCCGAAGTCATTAATCCATTCAAGCATTTCGTCCCCCTTAGAGACTGATGTGTACCTACGACACTACTACGTTGGGCTGGAAATTTCCGGCTAAATTACCGCCTGCAAGGGCATTCTTAAGGGGGCGGAGCCAACGTGTTGACCCAAACTGCCCAGGACCGCCACGCCGTCGTGCAATTGCTCATCGCTGTAGCAGAAAGGCAGCCGCAGGTACCTTTCAAAGGCGCCGTCAACACCGAACCGCGGGCCGGGAACTAGGCCCAAACCCACGGCGCGGGCGGCCAGTGCCAACGCCGAACTGGAAATGGTTTCGGTGTTGATCCACAGTGACAGGCCGCCGTCGGGAACCTGAACCTTCCACTGCGGCAGATGCTCGGCCAGCAGCGCAACCAGTGTGTCCCGGCCCCGGCGCAGATCTAGGCTGCGGCTTGCCATCATGGACGGCATGTCGGCCAGCAAGGTGGTGGCCACCAGCTGCTCAACCAGGGGAGTGCCCAGATCCATGGCCGGCCGGTTGCGCAACAGCCGGGCCATGATGTCCCGCGGCCCGCGAATCCAACCCACCCGCAAGCCGCCCCAGGCGATTTTCCCCAAGGAGCCAAGTGTCAGCACGCTGGGGGAGAAGGCTGCCATGGGCGGCATGGCTCCGCGGTCAATGTCCAACAGGGCAGTGGTCTCATCCGCCACCAGCACGGTGCCTTCACGTGCGGCTGCGGCAGCCAGGTATTCACGTTCCTGGATGGACATGCTCATGCCCGTTGGATTGTGGAAATCAGGCATCAAAAAGGCCAGGCTCGGTGCGGCGCGGCGTATCTGCAGCAGTGCCTGGGCAAGGTCCCAGCCGCCATCCTGTCGTACCGGAAACGCCAGGATGCGTGCCCCCATGGAGGTGAAGGTGTCCAGGGCGTGCGGATAGGTGGGCTGCTCCACCATGATCCGTTCACCGGGGGAGTACAGGGTTCGGGTCACCAGGTTCAGGGCGTGCTGGGCGCCAATGGTCACCATGACCTGGTCCGCGGAGGTGGGCAGCCCCCTGTCCCGATAGTGCTGGGCGATGGCCTCGCGAAGATCCGGCATGCCGACCATGTCGAATCCGTCATGGGAGAGGTAGTTGGGCAGTTGCGCGACAGCGTCGGCGTAGGCCGCCTGAATCCCCGGATACGCGGGAGCCGTGGCCTTGGTGAAGTCAAGGGCCAATCCGTGCTGCAGGTCATGTTCGCCGCGTTCGCGGCCGGGCAGTCGCAGTGTGCTCCCGGAGCCCCGGACACTGTCCAGGAAGCCGTCGTCGCGCAGTTTGGAATAGGCGGCGGCCACTGTGGTGCGGCTCAAATCCAGGGCCTGGCTCAACTCACGTTCGGCCGGCAGCTTGGCGCCGCTGGAGAGCCTGCCATCCATCAGGAGTACCCGGATGCGTTCGGCCAGGGCCTTGTAGGCGGGGGCGTTGCTGCGCCATTCGCCCAGTTCGCGTGCCAGCCGCCTGCCCGTGACAAATGAGTTCATGGATCCACATTAGTTGAATTGGACCTTTTGCGTAAGTCCAGTTTGGCTAAACTAGTTTCATGCACTCGTTCCTTACCACCCAGAACGTCCCCATCCGCCTGCTTCGGCTCTTCCTTGGCTTGGCCCTGTACGGCGTGGCCATAGCCCTGATGATCCGCGGAAACATTGGCGCCTCGCCCTGGGACGTTCTGTCCCAAGGCATGTCCCGGACTTTTGGCCTCTCCTTTGGCGTGTGGACCATCCTGATCAGCGGTTTGGTGTTGCTGCTGTGGATTCCGCTCAAGCAGCGGCCCGGATTCGGCACCATCGCCAACGCCCTGCTGGTGGGTGCGTTCGCCGACCTTGGATTGGCCTTGATCCCTCAGGCCAATCACCTGGCCCTGCAGGCAGCATCATTTGCCGCCGGCTTGTTCATGCTGGCCTTCGCCACGGCTCTGTACATTGGCGCCGGGCTGGGTCCGGGGCCCCGGGACGGACTCATGACGGGCCTGGTGCGGGTCACCGGCAGGCCTGTGTGGATGATCCGGACAGGCATTGAGCTCAGCGTCGTGGTGCTGGGCTTCTTCCTGGGCGGCGTGGTGGGCGCCGGCACGGCGGCCTTTGCCCTGGGCGTGGGTCCGCTGACGCAACTGACCCTGCGCTGGCTCCACGTGGACCTGCAGGGCAAGTCACCCAAGTCCAGGATGGTGGATCTGGACGACCCCGAAAAGATGCTCGCTGCCGAACAAAACTAGGCCGGGACGGTGGGGGCAAAAACGGAGA
>JBDTQM010000385.1:0-2401 GCA_039932175.1 Specibacter sp. | reverse complement strand
CCTGCCGGCGTTCGATGGAGAAAACCTGGCGCGATCCCGCGTCACGGCCTCCAACCCCTCCACGCGGACGACGTGGCAGCCATTGCGGCTGCTCTGGCCGGCCGCACCCAGCCGAGGGCAGTGGTGGTGCTGGAATCCATCTACTCGGTGCTGGGCGACGCGGCGGACGTGGCCGCCGTTGCCAGGCTTTGTGCCCGCTTTGACGCCCTGCTGCTGGCCGATGTGGCCCATGGGATCGGCGTGGCGGGCCGGGGTCGGGGCGCCGTGAACGCCGCCGGGCTGGCCGGTGCGCCACATGTTGCCGTCACCGCCACGCTGTCCAAAGCGCTCGGCTCCCAGGGCGGGGCCGTGCTGGGCTCGGCCCAACTGCGGGACCATCTGGTCAACACGGCCAGGACGTTCATCTTTGACACGGCCTTGGCACCGGCCGCGGCAGCCGCAGCAGCGCGGGCTGCTGCCATCATCGGGCAGGAACCCGAATTGGCCGGCCGGATGCTTGCGAACGCGGCCGTGCTGGCCGCCCGCTGCGGGGCGCCGGCGGCCGCTGGCGCCGTGCAGTCCATCCCGGTGGAATCGGCCGGCCAGGCCGCCGCCGTGGCATTGGCGCTGCGGTCACAGGGGGTGTCCGTGGGCTGTTTCCGTCCGCCCAGCGTGCCCGACGGCGTGTCCCGGCTCAGGCTCACGGCGCGCGCCAACCTCTCCCCTTCCGACCTGGACTGGGCCGCCGGCACTGTGGCGCTGGCCGTGGAATCCGCTGCGAAGGGTGGTCTGTCATGAGCTATTTGGTGATTGGCGAGCCGGCGCACGTCCGGGACATCATGCGCCGCACGGACGACTTTGCCCCCACCAACGCCCTGACTTCGGTGGTGCCGTTGGCCCCGGCAACCTTGCGCATCCTGAGCAAGGTCCGCTTTGCACTACCCCCGGTGCTGGCTTCAGCCACCGGGGCCCGGCACCGGGCAGTGCGCACCATGGTGGGCCGCTTTTTCACGCCGGCCAAAGTTGCGGCCATTGAGCCGCGCATCCGCGAGCTGACGCGGGACAGGCTGGCAGCGGCCAGCACGGCGCTGCAACGGGGCCCGGTGGATATGGCGGATGCCGTGGGCAGGCACATCCCGCCGGTGGTCATGGCCGAGCTGACGGGGCAGGAAACACCCGAGCTGGAACTCTTGAAACGGTGGAGCAGGGACTCCCTGGAGCTGTTCTGGGGGTGGCCCGATCCCGAGCGGCAACTGGTGCTGGCCCACAGTGCCGCGGAATTTTACTCGTGGCTCCGGCAGGAGGCGGCTGCAGCCCGGGGCACGGGATCGCTTTTTGGCGTGCTGGACGCCGCGGGGCTTTCCAGCGCAGAGGTGTGTTCCCTGGGCTACTTCCTTGTCATTGCCGGCCAGGAAACCACCTCGCAACTCATCAACACGGTTTTGTTCCGTGGACTGGAAAGCCCCAAGACGGAATCAGAAAGCAGCTGGGCCGCCCTGGGCGATCCGCAGGCGGCCCGGAATCATGTCCGCCAGGTGCTCGCCACCGAGTCCTCCGTCCACACGTGGCGGCGTGCGGCCATGCGCGACACCCAGGTGGCTGGCACAGCAGTCCCGGCCGGAGCGGAAATCCTGCTGGAATTGACCGGACAGCATCCAGAGCATGCCGGGCCAACGGCATTCTCGTTGGCCTTTGGCCACGGCCTGCACCGCTGCCTCGGCGCCAAACTGGCGGAGCTGGAAACCGCGCTGGTTCTTGAAGAGACGGCCCGCGCGCTGCCCGGCCTTGAGCCTGCGGGCCCACCGCCGCAGTGGCTGCGGCTGCTCTCCTTCCAGGCCCCGCTCAGCGTCCATGCCAGAACCACCAGCAAGGGAACACCATGAACGTCACCTATATAACGGGTACCGACACCGACGTTGGAAAAACGCTGGCGACGGCGGCCCTGGCCGTTGCGCTTGCTGCGACCGGAGCACGCGTGGCCGTGTACAAGCCAACCCAAACGGGTGTATCCGGGGACGGGCACGGTGACGTCAACGAGGTTGCCCGGCTCGGCGGCATCCAGGCGGTGCATGAGGGAGTCCGTCTCACGGATCCCATGGCACCCGTGGCTGCCGCCAGCCGCGAGAACCGGGAACTGCCGGCCTTGCAATTCCATGTGGACCGCATTGCGGAACTGGCGGCCGCCCATGACCACGTGCTGGTGGAAGGCGCCGGCGGGCTGCTGGTGCAGCTCGATGCCGCGGGACACACACTGGCCGACCTCGCGGCGGCAGGAAGGAGAAGCGCCCGGACAGCCTTCGTGGTGGTGTGCCGCAGCGGCCTGGGCACACTCAATCACACGTTCCTGACGCTGGAAGCCCTGGCGCGCCGGGGCTTCGCAGCCCCGGCGCTGGTGATCGGCTCCTGGCCCGCAGCGCCGTCG
>JBDTQM010000384.1:0-2421 GCA_039932175.1 Specibacter sp. | reverse complement strand
CGGGCGTGGAGGCGGGCGTCCCCGGGATGGAGTCCAGCCACGCAACGTGGCGCCGCGCCAGCTCCGAGGATACCTGCGAGTCAGTCGCAACCCCGCTCGACGCTGCGGCCTTCCAATCGCCGTTCAGTGTGGCAAGCCGCTCCTTCCACGCCTGCTGGGAGGCGGCGTCCATTCCGCGCCACCACGCATCGCTGCGCGCGTAGGCGTCCTTGCCCCAGCGCTGCTCCACTTCTTCCTTGTGCTGGGTGTGGTCAAAGCCGTCAAACATGTTCTCAGCCATGATTTCCTCTCCTTTTTCCTGGGCTGCAATGGTTTTCTCGACGGACGCAATCAACCGCACCAGCCGTGCCTGCTCGGCACGCAGCAAGGTGACGTGCGTCCGCAGGGCCGCCGCGGGCGAGGTTTCGTGCGCCAGCACCGAAGCGATGGCGGGCAGGCCCAGGCCCAGCTCCCGCAGGAGCAAAATGCGCTGCAACCGCATCAGGGCGCCCTGGTCGTAGTGCCTGTAGCCATTGCTGGCAATGCGGCTCGGTGCCAGTAGCCCAATATCGCCATAGTGACGTAGAGTGCGGCTTGTAGTGCCGCTGAGCTGGGCCAGCTGCTGAATTGAAAGGTCCATGAACACCACGTTAAAGGTTGACGCAACGTCAATGTCAAGAAATTTTCGCAGACGCCAAGGATTCCGGAATAAGTTTCCGAAATCGTAAGTTGAGCGTAGTAGACTCAACTCTGCAGGAGCTGAGTCGCCACCCATTTTTGACACCCTACGAAAGGATCCCTCTTGGACGCCAAACTCACCACAAAGAGCCAGGAGGCTCTTTCCTCCGCTGCGATGAACGCCTCCACCGCCGGCAACCCCACAGTGGAGCCGGCACACCTGCTCAAGGCCCTGATGGACCAGCGTCAGGGCGTTGCCGTTGCCTTGCTCAAGGCTGCCGGGGTCGACCCGGACGTTGTCAGCGTCGCTGCCAGCACCGCGATCCGCGAGCTGCCGTCGTCGTCGGGCACCTCCGTTGCCCAGGCCCAGCTCAGCCGCAACACTCTGATGGCCGTGCAGGCCGCCCAACAGGCCGCCGAGGGCATGGGGGACAGCTACGTTTCCACCGAGCACCTGCTCCTGGGTCTCGCGAACGACGCCGGCGCAACAGGAAATGCCCTGCGCCAGGCAGGTGCCTCCAGGGCTGCGCTGGACGCCGCACTGCCTTCTGTCCGGGGCGACGGCAAGGTCACCACACCCGATCCGGAAAACACCTTCGAGGCGCTGGAAAAGTTCGGCGTGGACATGACAGCCATTGCCCGCTCGGGCAAGCTCGATCCCGTCATTGGCCGCGACTCCGAGATTCGCCGTGTCATGCAGGTGCTCAGCCGCCGCACCAAGAACAACCCCGTGCTCATCGGTGAGCCCGGCGTCGGCAAGACGGCCGTGGTGGAAGGGTTGGCCCAGCGCATGGTGGCCGGCGACGTGCCGGAGTCCCTGCGCGGCAAGACTCTCATCAGTCTGGACCTGGCCGCCATGGTGGCCGGGGCCAAGTACCGCGGCGAGTTTGAGGAACGCCTGAAGGCAGTGTTGGAGGAGATCAAAGCCTCCGACGGCCAGATCGTCACGTTCATCGATGAAATCCACACGGTGGTTGGTGCCGGCGCTTCGGAGGGCTCCATGGATGCGGGCAACATGCTCAAGCCCATGCTGGCCCGTGGCGAACTGCGCTTGATCGGTGCCACCACCTTGGATGAATTCCGCGAGAACATCGAGAAGGATCCTGCGCTGGAGCGCCGTTTCCAGCAGGTGTTCGTCGGTGAGCCCAGCGTTGATGACACCATCGGCATCCTCCGTGGCTTGAAGGGACGCTACGAGGCACACCACAAGGTGGCCATCGCCGACTCCGCTCTGGTTGCCGCCGCGGCGCTGTCCAACCGCTACATCACCGGCCGCCAGCTGCCTGACAAGGCCATTGACCTGGTGGATGAGGCGGCCTCACGGCTGCGCATGGAGATCGATTCCGCGCCGGAGGAGATTGACCAGCTCCGCCGCGCCGTCGACCGCCTGACCATGGAGGAACTCGCCCTCAGCGGTGAAACCGATGCCGCATCGGTGGAACGGTTGGCAGCCTTGCGCGCCGACATGGCCGACAAGAAGGAGGAGCTGGCCGGGCTCAACGCCCGCTGGGAAGCCGAGAAGGCAGGGCTGAACCGGGTTGGTGACTTGAAGGCCAAGCTGGATGAGCTGCGTTCCATTGTGGACAAGGCCAAGCGCGACGGCGACCTGGAGCAAGCCTCCCGGGTGCTATACGGGGAAATCCCCCCACTGGAGCGCGAATTGGAGGCGGCAGCAGCGGAGGAGGAGTCAACTGACAAGCCGGAACTCATGGTGGCCGAGGAAGTCACCGCCGACGACATCGCCGAGGTGATTTCCGCCTGGAC
>JBDTQM010000383.1:0-2456 GCA_039932175.1 Specibacter sp. | reverse complement strand
CGAAGCCCTGGTCGTGGTGGTTGATGACGTGCTGACCACAGGATCGACTCTGCGCGAAGCCGCCAAAACACTGGAGATTTCGGGCCTGGGAGTGTGTGCGGGGGTGGTTCTGGCGGCAGCCCGGGCGCCCGATGGCGGCCACGAAATCAGCCCCCGAAAACGACTCGATTGAAAATTTTCCTGAACAAAAGATGAATAAAACCATGCAGTGAACTAACGTGAGTAAACGGGTACCTCTTCCGAGAGGAAACCGCCCGTCGGCGGTCTGGAATGTAGCGCCAAATGCTAGCCGGCCGCCGTGTCACCGAAGATATTTGGAGGGCACCATGGAGTTCATGATCACCGGTCGCAACTTGAGCGTTTCGGACCGATTCCGCGAATATGCTGGCGAGAAGCTCACGAAGATCGAACAGCTGGCCAACAAGGTCCAGCGAGTCGATGTGAAGGTTTCCAAGGAGAGCAAGGCCCGCACAGCAGACACCCCTCTTACTGTTGAGTTGACGGTCCTGGGCCGAGGCCCCGTGATCCGTGCTGAAGCCGCCGCATCCGACAAGTTCGCAGCTTTTGATCTGGCTTACGGGAAGCTGTTGGAGCGTCTCCGCCGCGCCAAGGACAAGAAGAAGGTCCACCACGGCCGGCACGCTCCCGTTGCCGTCAACGAGGCAACAGGTTCCCTGACTCCTGTCAGCAGTTCCGAACCCATTTACGCACAGACCGCACCTGTTGCGGTTCCGGAAAAGCTGCCGTATGAGATCGAAAACGACATCCCCGCCGGCGATTCGCCCGTGCTGATCCGTCGCAAGGTATTCCCCGCCACCGCATTGTCCCTCGACGATGCCGTGGACAACATGGAAATGGTGGGTCACGACTTCTACCTGTTCATCGATTCCTCAACGGGCATCCCCTCAGTGGTGTACCGCCGCAAGGGATGGACCTACGGTGTCATCTCCCTGGATGATAACGCAGACGTTGTTGAAGAGATCTCGGCCTACCGGTCACCGGATGAGCCAGCCCGCGTCTAGGCAATTCCCGCAACACACAATGAGCCAAGCCTTGGCTCGAGGTACCCCGCACAAAGTCAAGGAGCAGCATTTATGGGTGCAAGCCTGAGCCTGTCACAGGCCCGGCGCATTGCACTCAAAGCTCAGGGACTTGCAACCGTCCGGCCCGCCAAACCCGTCACAGCACGGGAGGTGGGCCGGACTTTTGCACAACTGCAGCTGGTTCAAATTGATTCCGTCAATGTTCTCTCACGCAGCCACTACCTGCCCTTCTTTTCCCGGCTGGGGCCCTACGAGAACTCCCTGGTGAACACCCTGGCTGGGAAGTCGCCCCGGAAGCTGATGGAGTACTGGGCCCACGAGGCAAGCTACATCCGCCCTGAGCATTTTCATGATTTGCGGCAATGGCAAAACCGCAGCTGGGTGGGTTCTGGCGCCATGGAGGCCGGGTTGAGGGAATCCCTGGAGGAGAGCGTTCTGGGACTCCTGGCCCACAGCAAACCCCTGACGGCCCGGGAAATCAAGGCAAGAATTGGCCACCAGGAAACTGTCAGCAAAGACGACTGGGGCTGGAACTGGAGCGCAGTCAAACGGGCCCTGGAAGGTCTTTTTGAGCGCGGTGTTGTTGGTGTCGCCTCACGCAACGAACAGTTTGAACGCCGGTACGCGCTGGTTGAGAAGGTACTGCCGCCGGCGCAGCGGGACTTGTGGGACCCGGGGGAGGCCATGGATGCCGCTGCCAAGGAGCAATCCCTCAAACGCCTGGTGTCCGCCGCGGCGCAGGCCCACGGCATCGGCACCACCAGATGCTTTGCCGACTACTTCCGGCTCCCGCTCAAGGCAGCCGCACACGCCGTGACGGAACTTCTGGCAACAGCCGAGCTGACACCCGTCACAGTGGCGGGCTGGGCCGAGCCCACCTACCTGCACGCCACGGCGTCAATACCGCGCAAGGCAAGCGGCCAGGCGTTGCTGAGCCCCTTTGATTCCCTCGTCTTTGAACGCAGGCGGCTGGAGAAACTCTTCAATTTCCACTTCAGGCTGGAAATCTACACTCCCGAACACAAGCGAAAATACGGATATTACGTGCTGCCGTTTCTGCTAGGCGAGAACATCGTGGCCCGGGTGGATCTCAAGGCCGACCGGCAAGCCGGTACTCTGCTGGTCCGCGGCGCCTATGCGGAGGCCGATGCGCCCGCAGATACCGCCATTCACCTGGCCAGCGAGCTGGAACTGATGGCCCGTTGGCTGGGGCTGGACGCCGTCGTCGTCCTTGACCATGGTGACTTGGCTGCGAGACTCGGGCGAGTGTCACAACAACTGGCAGAGCGCTGTGCATCTTCTCACGTAGACTGAACACGCCACTTTTAGGTGCAATAGATTGGGAGCAATTTCGTGCCATCACTTCTTGAACGGGTTCTTCGTACGGGCGATCGCAAAACGCTTAAACGACTC
>JBDTQM010000382.1:0-2468 GCA_039932175.1 Specibacter sp. | reverse complement strand
TTTTCAACGACAGCAACCCCGTGGTGTACCGCAGGGAGGCCGCCGCCGCCGCATGGGGGCAGACGCTGGAGTTCCTGGCGGAGCAGCTCGGACGCAGCTAGCTCACGCAGCCCGGCGCAGCCCAATAGCGCCGCCCGCCGCGCCGGCAGGCGGTACCGTTGTGGGCAGTGAATGCGGCCGCCGGCGAAGAGCGGCCCAATAATTTGGATGGAGAACACATGAGCGCGCCGATTCGCATTGGAATTGCCGGTTACGGGAACTTGGGACGTGGGGTTGAGGCGGCCATTGCCAAGAACCCTGACATGGCCCTGGTGGGCATTTACACCCGCCGCACCCCCTCGGAACTGGTTCCCCTGAGCGCAGGCGTGCCCGTGTTCTCCATGGATGACTTGGCCGGCCACGCCGCCGAGATTGATGTGTTGATCCTGTGCGGCGGATCCAAGTCCGACCTGCCCGGGCAGGGTCCGGAGCTGGCCGCCCTGTTCAACACAGTGGACAGCTTCGACACCCACGCCCGCATCCCGGAGTACTTCGCGGCCGTGGACGCGCCGGCACAGGCGGCCGAAAAAACCGCACTGATTTCCGCGGGCTGGGACCCGGGCATGTTCTCCATCAACCGCGTCTACGGCGAGGCACTGCTGCCCGACGGCGACACGTATACGTTCTGGGGCCGCGGCTTGAGCCAAGGCCACTCGGACGCCATCCGCCGGGTGTCCGGGGTTGCTGGCGGCGTGCAGTACACGCTGCCGTCCGAAACCGCCATTGAAGAGGTCCGCAGCGGCTCACGCCCCGTGCTGACCACGCGCCAAAAACATACGCGTGAATGCTTTGTGGTGCTCGATGACGGCGCATCTGAGGATGCTGTGCGCGCCGAGATAGTGGGCATGGCACACTACTTTGACGAGTACGACACCACCGTGAACTTCATTTCCGCCGATGAGCTGGCACGCGACCATGCCGACATGCCGCACGGCGGGTTTGTCATTCGCAGCGGCAACACCACCGAGGCACACGCGCAGGTCATCGAGTACTCGCTGACGTTGGACAGCAATCCTGAATTCACCTCCAGCGTGTTGGTGGCCTACGCCCGCGCCGTGCATCGCATGAACGCAGCGGGCCAGTTTGGCGCCAAGACTGTGTTTGATGTTGCCCCCGGCCTGCTGTCTCCGAAGTCTGCAGCGGACCTGCGCGCGGAACTACTCTGACGCCGTCGGCTCCTATTCTTTCTGGGACAGCAGGTCCAGGCGGGCGGTGGAGTCGCAGATCGAAGTCACCTTCAGCGTGTATCCCCGGTACTCCACCTCGTCGCCCAGAACCAGGTGGCCGGGCTGCACAGACTCCCCGACGCTGCGGTCTCGCACAAAAAGGACGATTGAGACGGTCTCGGGAGACGTTTCCGTTTTTGTTCCGCTCAACCCGATTTCCGGGGTGACGCCTGGCCCGAACCGCGATGCAGGCAAGGCAGGGTTTGGCCCCACCACCGATGGGGCCAGGCTGTATTCGCCCTGCCCGGTGCAGCTGCCCGTTCCGATGACATCAGGGCTGGACCAGGGCGTGGGATGCTCCTGTGGCGCGCACGCTGCCAGTAACACCATTCCGATTGCCATCACCACACATGACGCTGCGCGTGCCGTGAACTGAAGTCCTGCCATGCCGACCGCCCTTGATAAAGTGAAACGCAGACTTGAGCCTAGGGTTGTTCATGGGAAACATCGATGGGCAGTTGTGCCCGGCCTGGCGAAACCCATCGCCCGAAGGCTGCCCTTGAAGTTAACTACGTCATAGGCAGCATCCTCCCCCTCAGCTTGGGCGTGGCACTGAGCCCGTTCCCCATCGTCTTGATTGTGCTGCTGCTGGGCTCGGCACGCCCGCGCGCTAACGGCCTGGCTTTCCTGGCAGGCTGGGTGGGCGGACTGGCGGCAATTGTCGTGCTCCTCACGTTCGCACTCGATGCCCTCGCAGGCTCCGGCAGTGACTCCGGCCCCGTCGCCGGCATCCTGCGGATCCTCTTCGGGGCCGCGCTCCTTCTCATGGCCGGGCGCAAGTTTGCCAAGCGCTTTGGCACGGGCGACGCCGGGCCCCGCCCCCGCTGGATGGCCTCCGCCGGCGCCTACTCACCCCGGCAAGGCGCCACCAGGGGGCTGACCTTGGCCGGGGCGAATCCCAAGAACCTGGCACTCACGGCGGCGGCAGGGGTTGCCATCGGAGAGGCGGAGCTGGCCGTTTCAACTGAAATCTGGGCCACGGCCGCATACCTGCTCCTATCTTCGGCAACGGTGATCGTCCCGGTTGCCGGCTACGTCATTGCGCCACGGAAGATGTCGGTGCGCCTTCGCGCCGTCATGGCATGGCTGCAGGACAACCACTCGATCATGACGGGGCTGCTGGTGGTGGTCTTCGGCTTCATCCTGGTGGGCAACGGGATCGCCAGCTTCTAGTCCCGTGCCCAGTCTGACGGAGGGGTGGCG
>JBDTQM010000381.1:0-2488 GCA_039932175.1 Specibacter sp. | reverse complement strand
GCAAAGCAGCATCCAACTGGCTACTCACCGGCACCTAGAACTGCCCGCAGCCTCCCCCAACAGCGTCCAAAAAATCTAATGAAACAAGGAGAGAGACATGGCATTGAGAGTCGGAATCATTGGTGCGGGCCCCAGCGGCATGGCACAGCTGCGGGCGTTTGAATCAGCGCGCCAAAAGGGTGCCGCCATCCCCGACATCATGTGCTTTGAAAAACAGGCTGATTGGGGCGGCCAGTGGAACAACAGCTGGCGCATAGGCTTGGACAACCATGGCGAACCCGTCCACTCCAGCATGTACCGGCATTTGTGGTCCAACGGGCCCAAGGAATGCCTGGAGTTCGCGGACTACTCCTTTGACGAGCACTTTGGCCACGCCATTTCCTCCTTCCCTCCCCGTGAGGTCCTTTTTGACTACATCAAGGGCAGGGTGGAAAAGTCCGACGTCCGCAAGTTTGTCCGGTTCAACACCGTGGCACGCCACACCAGCTACAACGAGGACACGCAGGAATTCACTCTGACGGTGGAGGACCTTTCCACCGGCACCACGGAACTGCACACCTTTGACAAGCTGGTGGTTTCCACAGGCCACTTTTCCGTCCCGGCCGTCCCCGAATTTGCAGGCATCAAAACCTTCCCGGGCGAGGTGCTCCATGCGCACGATTTTCGCGGCGCTGAGCGCTTTGCCGGCAAGCGCCTGCTCATGATCGGCAGCAGCTATTCGGCCGAGGACATTGGCATGCAGGCCCACAAGATGGGCGCCAAGTCCATCACCCTTAGCTACCGCACGGCCCCGATGGGGTACCACTGGCCGTGGAACACGGTGGAGCGCCCGCTCGTCACACACTTTGACGGGAACACGGCCCACTTTAGCGATGGCACCCACGACAATTTTGACGTCGTCGTGCTGTGCACCGGATATCAGCACAAGTACCCGTTTCTGCCCGGCGAACTGTCGCTGAAATCGCCCAATGTGCTGTATCCGGCCAATCTGTACAAGGGCGTCGTCTGGCAGCAAAACACGAACCTGTTTTACCTGGGCGCCCAGGACCAGTACTACACCTTTAACATGTTTGATGCCCAGGCCTGGTTTGCCCGCGACGTCATGACCGGCGAGATCCAGCTGCCCTCCCTGGCTGAGCGCGAGGCTGACATCCAGCTCTGGCTTGAGCGCCTGGCCGCACTGCCGGACCACGACGCCGAGGCCGACTACCAGTCCGACTATCTGCGTGAGCTCATCGATGCCACCGACTACCCGTCCCTTGACCTGGACGCCGTCTCCCAGTTGTTCAAGGACTGGATGCGCAACAAGCACGACGACATCCTGGGCTACCGCGACGCCGTCCACCGCTCCGTGGTCACCGGCACCGTGTCGACCCAACACCACACCCGGTGGCTCAACGCCATGGACGACTCCCTGGAACGGTACCTGCAGGGCCCCTCACAGGATGTGGAAACCAGCACGCCCGCTGCTGTCGCCGTGGACGTCTAGGCGCGTGGGATCAGTGGTGGCCGGTCCGTGCCTGGATCCTGCCGCCGTGGATCCACCCACGTAAACACCAAGAATCCGGGAAATCGCCTGCCAGCCAACCGACGCACCTCGTTGTCCGTATCACGACACCAGGTGCCCACCACGGCTGGCATGGCTTCTCCCCGAAGAATCTCCCTCCCGACAGGATTCGGCAGTCTTTCAAGAAAAGGTTGAAACCATGAACACCATTACCACGCAGCAGCCCACCCCGGCCCCCACGACCGGCGGGGCCATAGACTTCTGGCCGGCAGAGGGCATGAGCCCGATGGATATCGGCGGGCCGCGTTTGCGCTGCCGGTTCATAAATTCCCGCCCCACCAGCCCCTGGGATGACTTCATACTCTCCGAGTGGGAGCTGGAGGCCTGCGCCTGGGAGGACTTTCACCCGCACAGCGAGACCAATTTTGTGGTGGAAGGTGAACTTCATATCGAGAGCCAAGGCCAGACAGTCATCCTCAAGCCCGGCGATGCTGCTCGCGTGAATCCCGGCGGTGTGGGCCGGTACTGGGCCCCGGTCTATTCGCGAATGGTCACCATCTATGGACCCAATCCGGAAGGTCTGGAGTCCCATTCCTTCCGGTACGAGGAAATCTGAGCCGAATCCGGGAGCGGTGGGCCGGGACGCAGACTAGTTCGAGCCGGGAGCGGCCAGCTGTCCGCCCGCATCCAGACACTGCTAGCCGTGTGGTTGACGGAAGGTGGTTGACGCAGCGCGCCACCGTGTTTACGTTCCGATTCAGCTCTTCACTGTCGATGCGGCGCCACTACAAAACTGCCTCGGCGAGCTTCTCATTGACGTGGTGATGGCGCTCCCCTGCGGCCAGGACGGCCAAAGGTGACGCCCGTCCTGGCCGTCAGGCCCTGGACTTCATGGCAGGACGGTGCTGGTGGGTCTTGGCCCTCACGGGCCCATGAGGTTCCGGCGGAAATCTTCGCTCATGCTACTTGAACGTCTTGCCT
>JBDTQM010000380.1:0-2543 GCA_039932175.1 Specibacter sp. | reverse complement strand
CGGGGCGCCTTCCGCTGCTCGACGGCGGACGCGCACTGATTGACACCACCTATGTGGACAACGCCGCCGAGGCGATTGTGCGCGGGCTCGAACGCATGGACTACGCCCACGGCCAGGCCCTGGTGGTGACCAATGGTGAACCACGCCCGGTGGGCGAGCTCATTGCAGGGATCTGCGCCGCCGCCGGCGTCCGCGCACCGGGCTACTCGGTTCCCGGCTGGCTGGCCAGGGGTGCCGGTTCTGCCATCGAGAAGGCCTGGACGGCCGCGGGGAGCCGCGGCTGGGTGCACGACGAGCCGCCCATGACCCGGTTCCTGGCCGAGCAGCTCTCCACGGCTCACTGGTTTGACCAGCGCCACACACGGGCTGTCCTGGATTGGACGCCTGCCGTCTCCCTGGATGAGGGTTTGGCCAAGCTGGCCGCGTACTACCGGGCGCAGGGCCAATAGGCTGTAATCGGCGCGGTACTTGGTTTCTGGGCGCACCACTCTATTTTTCACCGTGGTGAATACTTGATTCTGCTCTGACACCACTCGTTTGCGGCCATTTCCCTTGTTTGGGCCTTGGTTGGCACATAGTGTCGAAGGGAAATAGCTTCACTACCTGGCGGTTGTGGCTCGATGAGCCGTGAACCGCCGTGGCGGTCAGCCGCTACGAGAGAAGGCCACGAACTTGATCCAGCCTGCAGCATCCAAGTCAGCGCCCCATGTCCTCCCCCCAGCGAACCACCCGCACCCCACGAGCCGCCCGGCCATGACCCTCCTGACCATGGCCGTCGCTGTGGCCCTGGCCAGTGTTGCCTTGCTGGTTGGCGTTGCCGCAGGTGCCGGCGCTGCCGACCCCTGCGGTGCGGGCAGCAATCCCATCTCGTGCGAAAATTCCAAACCCGGCACGGATCCGAGCGTCTGGGACATCAACGGGGCCGGCGCCGACACCATCCAAGGCTTTTCCACCGACATCAGCGTCAATGTGGGCCAAAGCATTGGGTTCAAGATCAAGACGACTGCAGCGGCCTATGCCATAACCATTTACCGAACCGGCTGGTACGGCGGGCTGGGGGCCCGGCAAATTGCCACCGTGACGCCGTCGGCGGCCCTGCCTCAGATTCAGCCGCAATGCCTCAGCGATGTGGCAACACAACTCTATGACTGCGGAACCTGGGGGCTATCAGCCTCATGGGCGGTTCCCGCCTCAGCCGTGTCAGGGGTGTACGTCGCCCTGCTGACCCGGGCCGACAACGGCGACAAGAGCCACATCGTCTTCGTGGTCCGCAATGATGCCAGCCATTCCGACGTGGTCTTCCAAACCTCCGACCCCACCTGGCAGGCGTACAACACCTACGGGGGTGCTGACTTTTACCAAGGTGCAGACATTGGCCGGGCGTTCAAGATCAGCTATAACCGGCCCGTGGTGACCCGGGGTGATGTTGACGGGCGCGACTTTTACTTTGCCAGCGAATTTGCCATGGTGCGGTTTATGGAACAAAACGGCTACGACGTTTCCTACTTGTCAGGGGTGGACACGGACCGGCGCGGAGCGCTGCTCAAGAACCACAAGGTTTTCCTGTCGGTGGGCCATGACGAGTACTGGTCCGGTGCCCAACGCGCCAATATTGAAGCCGCAGCAAATGCCGGTGTCAACCTGCAATTTCTCTCCGGCAATGACGACTACTGGCGCACCCGCTACGAGCCCTCCACAACGGACAACACGAGTTACCGCACCATCACCTCCTACAAGGAGACCTGGTCCAACGCCAAGATCGATCCGTCCACCGAGTGGACAGGCACCTGGCGGGACCCCCGTTTCGCGTCCCCGGCCAACGGTGGCGGCAAGCCTGAAAATGCCCTCAGCGGCACCATTTACATGGCCAACTACACCGACCTTCCGGTGACCGTCAGTGCTGCGGAAGGAAAAACCCGGCTCTGGCGCAACACCACCTTAACCACGCTCGCGGCAGGGACGCAGGCGGCGCTGGCCCCCCACACCGTGGGCTACGAATCCAATGAGGACCTGGACAACGGCTTCCGGCCGCAGGGGCTGATCCGGCTCTCCACCACGGTGGGTCCCACCCCGCAGTATTTGAAGGACTACGGCAATGTGGTGCAGCCCGGGACCACCACGCACAACATCACCCTGTACAAAAACTCCGCCGGCGCCCTGATCTTCTCCGCCGGCACCGTCCAGTGGTCGTGGGGCCTGGATGCCATGCACGACGGCAACGGAGCACCAGCCGATGCCCGCATGCGCCAGGCGCAAGTCAACTTGTTCGCTGACATGGGCGCCCAACCAGCCACGCTTGCCTCTCCCCTGGTGTCCGCGACCCAAAGTAGCGACACGACAGCCCCAGCAACTGTCATCACCTCCCCGGCCAACGGCGCAGCCATCGCCAACGGCGCCAACGTCACCGTCACCGGCACGGCCAGCGACACTGGCGGGGTGGTGGCCGGCGTCGAGGTTTCCACCGACGGCGGCGCCAGCTGGCATCCGGCAACCGGCAAAGCCAGCTGGAGCTACAGCTACATCCAACACGGTGTGGGCGCCAC
>JBDTQM010000379.1:0-2562 GCA_039932175.1 Specibacter sp. | reverse complement strand
CGACAGTCGGACGCGCAGCGGACGCCCATTAGCCTGGTGCGAGCTCGCGAGTACCCGGCACTCATGAATCGTGAAGCTCACCGCGGATCCATAGCAGCAGACAAAAAAGAGCCGGCTAGATAGCCGGCTCTTTCACTTTTCCCTTGCACAGGAAATCTTTGGGGCACTGTTGGGTGCGGTCTTTCTACCAGGATGAACGGTCGTCGCGGCTGTTGGCAATGAAGTCAACGGGACCGGGAGCAGGTCGGTTGTCATGGGGGATCTCATCGCTGAGTTTGGTTTCAGCGGTACTCGTCTGGGGATCCAGGGGTGCATACTCCACGGAGGTAGTCGGGTGGGACAAATCTGCAGCTGGCATGACGGGCTCCTTGAAGTAGGTGCGTTGTCTGTCCAGCTTATCGGGTGGTTCCGACATTGCCTGGTCGCTGCGCCCGCGCAGCGTCAATGGCGGCCGGGGGAGCGTGCGGCGGAGGCCGCCCGCCCCCACAGCGGCGGGTTGGGCACCCACTGTGTGGATGCCCAACCCTTCTTTATTTAGTGTGCCGCGCCGGGGTAAGCGGTGTCTCTGTTGGTGACTACTGCCGGGAGGTGCCCGTATTCAAGCAGCTGCTTGAACAGGTCCGCGAGCCGGTAGCCGGGTTCGGCGTCCAGCGCCTTCTCCATGTAGTCAAGGGCTCGGCTGGAACGTCCCATGTACCAACTGATGAATCCCAGAATGGCGTAAAGCGGGGCGCGGAACTCCTGCGGGGTCTGGCTCAACAATTCCAGTGCCAGCGCCTCGCCCTGTTCCACTCGATCCCACGTGGGGCGGGTGGTCGTGTCACCGATCAGAACGTTTCCGAAGTCCCGTTCGTCGGTGTTGAACAGGTCGGCCATGAGCCGATCCCGGAGGTTCACGTTCTGGATGTAGGCCACCAGCAAGCAAGCCCGCGCGGTGTCCGGGGTGGTTCCCAGTGCCTTGCTCCATGCGCCGCGAGCTTCCCGCATGACGGGGGCGCTGATGTCGAGTGCGTCAACGTCCGTGAAGCCGCTGGCCAGTACGGCAATGGCTGCCGCGTTACCCGGTGCCCCGGTGAACTTCCGGTCTTGAGCTTTTCCGGCTTCCAAGTTGGAACCGGCGAAGATCATTGCGGCGTTCGCTGCGCTGTCGGTGATGGATGCCAGCGGGGACAGTTCTTCATCCGTTGCCGAGTAGCTGCGCCACCCTGCGCCGGTGACCAGCAGAATGTCCCGTACCGCGATGCCAGCCGCCAACAACTCCAGCTCGATTGCTTCCACATGTTCGCGGTAGGGCTGGCTGCCGTCGGTGTCGGTGTAGACGGCAAACATGGCTCCGTCTGCTTCTCGGTCGTTCATCAGGTAGCCTGCGACCATTGATGCGAACCCTCCAACGGGGTGGCCGGCCGGGACGTCTACCCGAAGGGTGGCGGCGAGGCGGTTGCCCCGCATGGCGACCAGCACGAACGACTCTGTGGGGGTCATGCCGAGGTTGTGGGCGAACATGGCCAACAGGTCGGCGGTGGTGGTGAGTCTAATTTTCTCGTTCATGGTTGTGCTCCTTGTGCAAGGTGTGGGTGAGAGAGCGGTGTGACCCGGCCAGCTGCTTACTTTTCTCTCTCTTTACCCGTTGTTTTTTGGTTGCTGGCAAGCTCGCTTGCTCAGCGGCCGACGGAAGCCTGTCTACCCGCAGGGCAAGACTGGAAAAGATGTGTAGGAAATAAGCGGAGCGCCGGAACATCTTTTGCCAGGTGCAGGCCCCGACGAAGGAGGGGCTAGACGGGGTGGAGCGGTCGCGCATAATCCGAAGGACAGCAACCAAAAAACGCGCAGCGGTTTTCAAAGACAGAAGTGGTCGGGCACGGCGGAGCTTGCGGAGCCGGGACCGGTCACTTCCAACAGTCGGACGCGCAGCGGACGCCCATTAGCCTGATGCGAGCCTGCGAGTACCAGGCCATCGGTTCACGGCCGCGCCAGCGGACGCGAACCAAGACCAAGGAACCGGTGCGCCAGCGCCGGCCCCTGACCGCTTTAGTTCGGGCCGGCGTCTTGGCTGTCGGCAATGGCTCGAACGAAATCATGAACGGTTCCCTGGGCGTAGCGGAAGTGCTCGGCCCTTTGCAATACGATCTGCGGCACCGGGTAGCTGTTCCAGTTCTGAACCTCGGTACTGGCCATGGACATTGACGCCAGAACTTCGGTTTGGATGGTGTCATAGGTGGCCTGGGTAATCATGCGCATGGTGAGAATGTGCCGGGCGCCGTACTGGATCCGTTGGCCGTCCTTCTCGTGAATCACGGGATCGCAGAAGTCGCCGGATGCGTCCGGCTCTGATCCCTCAAAACCCTTGACCACGGCGTCAACTTTCGGGGTCGTCGGGCCTCCGGTCCAATTCACATCAAGGCTCGCACCTCCCGCGTATTTGGTGGTGCGGACTGAGAACTTGGTGCCGGGGAAATTCTCTTTCAGTGCCTTACGAACAAGCTTGGCGGTGTCTGTGGCGGAAATGTATATGCTCATGACGGCTCTTTCTCTCGCTGCTGATTGTCGGGGGCGTGGTGGCCC
>JBDTQM010000378.1:0-2600 GCA_039932175.1 Specibacter sp. | reverse complement strand
AGCGGGCGTGGGCCCATCCACCGGCTCCTTGACGGAGCGTGAGTAGGTGGCAGCTGCACCATGCAGTTGCCACCTACTTTTTTGTGTCCGCGGGGAGTATTTGTTCAATGACCCAGCGTTCCTCCATGCGTGTCAGGACAATGTTCAACTCTTGACGCTGTTCCTGGGCATGATTGTGCACAACGGCTCCTTGAGCATCGTGCTCGGCGAAGGAACTGGTGGTCACGGTGGCGCGAACGGTGGCCTTGGACGACGCGCTGCCGACCGTCAGGACAGCGTCGCCAATTCTTGTCTCCAGGCCAGTGAAGCTGTGTCCCGACGTCGCCAAGTCCGCCACAATTGTTGTGTCTGCCGCCAGCGTTGGCGAGCCCGGCGCGTTTATGTTGGCGACCAGCGCGGCGTCAGCATGCGAGAGCGCGTAGGAGCGCGTCCATGCCAAGGCGGCGAGGGCTTGCACCGGTTCCTGTGCTGCAAGATCGCGTTGAATTTCCTGCGGCAGCCCTGCAGCCCATGCCATTGACGGTGTCTGGCGGTTATCCAGCGCCTGCCCTGAGGCGCCGCCTTGAGCCTCGGGGCCCGCGCCGCTGAACAGGGTGGGCCCCAGCAGCAGGCCGCCAGCAGCCAAAACAAGCGCAGCGAGGATGACGGCCACCGGCACAGTTGCCTTGGTGACGTGCAAGTCACGGCGGGACGGGATTGCATCACCCCACAGCCGCCCCAGCCGCCGCCTCTCCCCGGTGCCGCGGCCAGTCCGTGGCCACAACCGCGGCGACGGCGTGGCACCAAGCCGCCGCATGAAGTGCAGCTTCCCGCCCCGCCGTCCACGGGGCCGTTTTGTCCTTTCCTCCCGCCTGGTGAGCAGTTCCGGCAGCACACTGGGATGAACAGCGTTGGCCAGGGCCACCGGCTCCGCGCGTGCACTGCGAAACACTGCCTGCGCGAACGCAGCGGCCGTGGGGCGCTGCCTGGCTTCCTCCTGCAGCCCGGCCTCCAGCGCAGCCAACAACTCCGTGGGTACGTCACGCACAAACGTTGTCAGCGGCAGGCGATCACGTGAGGGCGGCGGGGCGTGGCCTGTGAGCGCGAACCACCCCACTGCCGCCATGCCGTACACATCGGCCGCCTCGTCTCGTTCGGCGTCCTGCTCACAGACGAAACCGGGAGTCCCCGTCAGCGCGGCGGCGCCCTGTCCCAACAGCCGGCCCAGGCCAAAATCACCCAAAAATGGCTTTCCGGCGGCACTAAGCAGAACATTTCCGGCGGAAACGTCCCCATGCACGGCGCCGCGGCCATGGAGGAAGGACAGGACTTGCCCCAGCGGCGTCAAGACGGTGACCGTTTCACCCACCGTCAAGGGGCCCTTGGCACGGACCACCTGCCCCAGCGAGCCTCCTGCCGCGTAGTCCATCAGCAGAACCAGGCCGCCTTGTGAATCGCGCACCAGGCCATGCACAGGAATCAGGTGCTCATGACAAAACTGCGTCAAAATCCGCCATTCCTGTGTGACGTGGCTTTCATTGTGACGCTCTGCTACATCGTCCCCGCCCGTGGCTGCATCGAGTCCCGGGGCCAGAATTTTCGCTGCGACGGCGGGCCCTCCATCCCGTGGCGCCAGGAGCCAGACTTGCCCCTGCGCCCCGTTGCCCAGCCACCGGATTGCGTCGAATCCAGTGACAATGGGGGCCTGCCCCGAACCGGCTGGAGATACTTGGAGTTCCATGTACCAGTAGTAGTCCTGTTTTGAGTTTCCTGCTCAGAGTTATCCACAGAAGGCAGCCCGCAGGGTATTTCTGATTTAGGCGAAAATGCAACAAGGTCTAAAGTGACCACTATGAGTCTTGAGTTCCGCGAAGTCGGACTATCCCCGAATTTCATTGATTACACAGTTGCTTGGGACCAGCAACGCGTTGTCCACGCTGGAGTGGTCGACGGTACTGCCCCCAACACTGTCTTACTGCTGGAGCATGCGGCAGTTTATACCGCAGGCAAACGAACGGAAGATCATGAGCGCCCCTTTGACGGGACGCCGGTGATCAATGTGGACCGTGGCGGGAAGCTGACCTGGCACGGACCGGGCCAGTTGGTCATGTACCCCATCGTCCGCCTTGCCGACCACCACGACATCCGGGGCTACGTGACTGCCCTTGAGGACATCATCATCGATGTCCTGGCCCACCATGGTGTGGACGGCGTCCGCGTGCGCGGCCGGGCCGGCATTTGGCTGCTGGCCGATAACAAAGGCCCCGACCGCAAGATTGCTGCCATTGGCATCAGGGTTCACGAAGGCGTGACCATGCATGGGATTGCCATCAACGCCAACAACAGCCTTGCCCCGTACCAACAAATCATTGCCTGTGGAATCAACGACGCCGGCACCACCTCGCTGCTGGTCGAAACGGGCAAGGACATCTCCCCCGCAGACTTGCTGGAGCAGGTCAAGTCGGCCACGAGCCGCATCCTGACACCTCTCATTGCTGACACTCAGCCGCCATTGGCAACAACCGCTGGGTCCGCTGCAGCGGGACAGCCAGAAGGAGCACTGCTGTGACGTTGGCGCCTGAGGGTCGTAAGTTGTTGCGGATTGAGCAGCGCAATGCTGC
>JBDTQM010000377.1:0-2608 GCA_039932175.1 Specibacter sp. | reverse complement strand
TCGGCCACGTCCACGTATTCGCAGCCACCGTAGTAACGCCGGCCCGGGTAGCCTTCGGCGTACTTGTTGGTCAGCACCGAGCCCTGGGCTTCAAGCACTGCGCGGGGGGCGAAGTTTTCGGATGCAATCATTTCCAGCGTGTCGCGCTGGCGGCCAAGCTCGTCCTTGAGGACGGCTGCAATTTCCGGGTCCAGCTCGGAGAGCGGGGCGTTGGTCACGGACTGGGTGGGGCTAAAAGACACTACAGACTCCTGAGTAGGCAGCACGAAAAAACTCTTCCAGAAAAGATTATCGCTAATGCGTTGGCGGCCGTATTTGAACTTAATCTTGGCGGGCAACTTTGCTGTGGGCCTTCCGGCTTCAAAAAGGTGCGCACCAAGACTACTGACGGCCAACCACGCGCATTGGCTTTACTTGACCTCGCGTCCCAGGCGTACGATCTTAAGGTCTTCGCTTCGTGCTGCTCCCCGGTGGTGTCCCACCTCATCGCCAGTCGCAACACTCCAATTGTAGTACAGGGGCTCATTTGGGCGGTAACGTTGAACGGGTGACTGAACTGAACTCCCCCCACACCCCCGCCGGATATGTGCTGACACTTTCCTGCGCCGACCAGCCGGGCATTGTCCACGCCGTCTCCGGATCCCTGCTGGAAGCCGGTTGCAACATCACCGATTCCCACCAGTACGGCAATCCGGATACCGGCACGTTCTTCATGCGCGTTGCAGTGGAAACCGCCACCTCCTTCAGCCGCCTGCGGGAGCACCTGGAATCAGTGGCGGAAACGTTCAGCCTGAACTGGCAGCTGCACCGCTCCGGCGCACCCGTGCGCACGCTGATCCTGGCCTCCAAAGCCGCCCACTGCATCAACGACCTGCTCTTCCTGCAGCGGTCGGGCACCCTGCCCATCGAGATTCCGGCCATTGTCTCCAACCACAGGGACCTTGAGCCGCTGGCCGAGTTCTACGGCATCCCGTTCTACTACATCCCCGTCACGCCCGATACGAAGGCCGACGCCGAGGCAGCCCTGTTGGAGCTTGTTGCCGAGCACAATGTGGAGCTGGTGGTCCTGGCCCGCTACATGCAGGTTCTCTCCGATGACCTCTGCCAGCACCTGGCCGGCAAGGCCATCAACATCCACCACTCCTTCCTGCCATCCTTCAAGGGCGCCAAGCCGTACCACCAGGCCCATGCCCGCGGCGTGAAAATCATTGGCGCCACGGCCCACTACGTCACGGCCGTCCTTGATGAGGGCCCCATCATTGAGCAGGAAGTGATCCGCGTGGATCACGGCCACTCGGTGGAGAAATTTGTTTCCGTGGGCCGCGCCGTTGAAGCGCGCACCCTGGCCCAGGCCGTGCAATGGCACGCCGAGCACCGGGTGCTGCTGGACGGCCACAGGACAGTCGTCTTCGACTAACCCCCCTTGAGATCTGTGAAGCAGTTGTTGGACCGAATTCCACGATTTTCGGAGTTTTTCGTCCAACAACTGCCACACAGATCTTGGGGATGGACGACGGCGGGCCGCCTCTGGTTAGGCTGGGGGCATGCAAACTCACGTGTTGGGCAAGACAAATCGCACCGTGTCCGCCGTCGGGCTGGGCACCTGGCAGCTGGGCGCCGACTGGGGCGAGGTCAGCGAGGCCGACGCCCTGGCCGTTTTGGCCGCGTCAGCGGATGCGGGTGTGACGTTTTTTGACACCGCGGACGTTTACGGCGACGGCCGCAGCGAGCAAATCATTGGCGCGTTCCTGCGTGAACGCGGCGGCACTGGCGCCGGCATCACTGTCGCCACGAAAATGGGCCGCCGTCTGGCGCAAATTCCGGAGAACTATGTCCTGGTCAATTTCCGCGCATGGACTGATCGCTCCCGCAGGAACCTCGGCGTGGACACGCTGGACCTGGTGCAGCTGCACTGCCCGCCCACGGCCGTTGTCACCTCGGATGAGGTGTACGACGCCCTTGACACGCTCGTTGCCGACGGCGCCATCGCCAGCTACGGGCTCAGCGTGGAGACGAGCGGGCAGGCCCTTGCGGCGATCGCCCGGCCCAACGTTGCCACGGTCCAAATCATCATCAACGCGTTCCGGCTTAAACCCTTGGATGCCGTGCTGCCGGCCGCCGTGCAGGCAGGCGTGGGCATCATTGCCCGCGTCCCGCTCGCCAGCGGCCTGCTCACCGGAAAATACAACGCCGCCACCACGTTCCCCGCCAACGACCACAGGAACTACAACCGCGACGGCAGCCACTTTGACGTGGGCGAGACGTTCTCCGGTGTGGACTACGCCGTGGGGCTGGCGGCCGCCGAACGCTTTGTCCGGCTCACCGAGAGCCTCAACGGCCCGACGACGGCGCAGGCTGCGCTCGCGTGGGTGGCCCAGTGCGCTGGCGTCAGCACAGTCATCCCCGGCGCCCGGTCCACCGCCCAGGCCAGGGCCAACGCGGCCGCCGGATCCATGGCGGATCTCGGTGCCGGCTTCAACCAGGGCGTCACGGACCTTTACGACGAGCTCCTCCGGGCGGACATCCACCCCCGCTGGTAGGAGCTAGTGTCCTGCCGGGGCTGCGTGGAGCCGGGCGGGGCTTGCGGCACCAGCGGCACCACGCCGGG
>JBDTQM010000376.1:0-2609 GCA_039932175.1 Specibacter sp. | reverse complement strand
GCACCTGCAGCGGTCGCCGTGACTGTCAACTGCTGGGTGTAGCTGCCCGCGGCAACATCGGCAGCGTTGAAGGTGTGCTTCTTGGCCCGGCAGAACTGCTGAGCGCCGGGTGCCAGTGTTCCGCTGAAGCAGCCGGCAATGTCGATGCCGGAGGTGGCGGCAATGCTGCTCAACGGCACGTTGCCGTCGTTGGTGATGCGCACCATGTAGGAGCCCTTGTCCTTGATGCCAAGGCCTGGAGGTGAGGCGTAGTTGAACACATCCAGGATGGTTTCAATCTTCACCGACGGCGCGGGGACCAGTTCCCCTTGTTCGATGGGGGTGCTGGTGGTGACCTTGACCTTCTTAATGGTGCCTCTGAAGAACCACTGGTCCGTGGGGACCGCGTTTTGGGCGGTCTTGAATTGCACGCCACCGATAGTCACGGTGTCCAGGTTTGGCAGCGACTTGAAAAAGAACTGGCCGGTCTTGCTGTAAATTTCGGTGCCGTCCACAAAGTACTTGGTGGTGCCGCTGGCGGCCGTCAGCGTGAGCGTGTGGTCCACGCCGTCGGCCACGTTGCGGGTGGAGGCCGGGGACTGGCTTGCCAGGTAGTTGGGGCGCGCAGCGCGCATTTCAAAGTAGGGCTTGCCGCCGTTGTTGACGGTCAGGAGCAGGTCATGGTCATCCACACCCTTCTGGGTGGCGCCAAACAAGGTCTGGGGCAGCGCGTTGGAGGCTGCCGTGCTGTTGAAGGTGACGGAGATGCTGCCGTTGTCAAGGTTCTTGAGCTTGTCCAGATTTCCGGTGGTGACGTTGCTCAGCGACGTGCCGTCGTAAGTTCGGGGCGTATTGTCCTCAAAAACCACAGCCTCCACAGCGGCTCCCGTGTTAGCCACCGTTGCCAGCCGCACCAGAACTTGGGAACTTTTGCCGGCAGCCGTGTACGTTGCCTGCACATCCTGGGCAGCGATGGCGCTGTTCTTGCTCGTGGCGACGGGCACGTTGACTACTGCCTGGGCACCTGACGCAATGGCGGGGGTGGCAGCCGCACCGGCAACGTAGCGACCACCGTCAACCTCCACGGTGCCAGCGGGGAGGGCTGCGCCGCTCTGGTTGGTGACGGTAACCGGGACGGTGGTGGTTGCGCCAATGACCAGCTGCGTACTGCCGGGGATGGACAGCGGGGCGCAAGCTCCCTCCAGCTCGGCGAGGGGGAAGGAGGCGAACGTGATGTCCGCATAGCCGTTGCGCTCATAGAGCACGCCAACGGTTTTGTCACCGATCATGGCGGCGGTGGAGTAGCCGGAGGAACCGGATTCCAGGACCTTGCCCACGGGCCAGGTGGTGCCGTCGTCGCAGGAGAGCCGGACTGTGGTGTTCATGCGGATGTCTCTGTCAAAGTTGTTGGTGGAAATCATCCACTTCGACTTGGGGTCGCTGGCTTCAAGCGTGGGGAAAACGCGGGTGATGGAACCGTTGCTGGTCGCATCAATCAGGGCGGGGTCATCCGTCTTGGGACCCCAGGTGGCGCCGCCGTCGGTGGAGTATGCGCGCTGGCGGTTGTCCCCTGCCCGGTTGTTCCAAATCAGGTTGCCGTTGGACATGGCGGCTGTCTTGTTTTCATCGGCACCGGCAAGCGGCGCCCCGTGCTGCCACGTGGCCCCGTTGTCGTCGGTCCAGGCGCTGACGGCGCTGGAACCGGGGGTACGGTGCAGGTATTGCTGGACCAAGCGGCCCTTGTAGGGGCCGGTGGCAATGTAGGTGGCCATGCCTGAGGCGGCAAATCCGCCTGCCCAAGTGGGGTCTTTCACCTGAGGCGTGATGTTGTGGTGGTCCCAGCTGGCACCGTTGTCATCGGAGTAGCTGACCCAGTGCTGGACAATCGTGGGGATTTCCTCAACGCCTGTGGCGCCGGAGGCGTAGCCGGTCTTTTTAGAGCCAGAGTAGAAAAGGAATACCCGGTTGGTCTCGGGGTTGTATCCCAAGGAGGGGTCTCCGTAGCCTTCGGGATAGGTGCCGCCGCGGGCGATTCTCTGCTCGCTCCAGGTGGCGCCGCCGTCCTTGCTGGTACGGACCACGGTATCGATGAATGACGGAATATCGGCTACGGTGTGGCGTCCGTCGTAGGCGGTGACGATCGTCCCGTCTTTGGTGACTATCATGGCGGGGATCCGGTATTGGCGGTAGAGGCCGTCCTGATGCGAGGCCAGGTCCACCTTCTTGACGTTGGCAAGAGCTCCCAACGGGGCAGGGGCCGTGGTGGGCGACGCGTCTTGCGCCAGCGCAGGGGCGAAACGGGCCGCTGCGTCCGCGGCCAGTGGCAGTGCCTGCGCTGGAGCAATGGCGGCTCCCAGCAGACAGGCAGCAACGGCCGCAGCCATTGACTTTCTCAACCAAGAATTCAAGGCACTCTCCAGTGTGGGACCTGGCTGCTGAAACGGCAGGCAGCGTGTGATATGGGACATCCAATGTCATTCCCCGGTAGTCTAGGCCCTTCTGTTATGGATCACAATGGTGTGCGTTGATCTCATTTCTCTATTACGCCCGCCTGCTTTCTGTTGCCGGCAAGCATTCCTCGACATCGCCGCCGCACAGCAGTAGTCTCCTTTCCATATCCGAACAAAAAA
>JBDTQM010000375.1:0-2618 GCA_039932175.1 Specibacter sp. | reverse complement strand
CGACCACCGCCGCCGTCATCCGCGTCTTCACCTGCCCCGACACCACCTACAGAGTGAAGGCGGGCACAGAGCCTCCGGTCGGGAGCGCGTTTGGCGTCGAGGTCGGGCAGGCCACCGCCGTGCACGGCGCACACGATCACCTGTTCCAAGACGTTCGGCTCTGGTTCAAATACACCGCCGGCGCGGTCGGCACGGCACCTGTCATCGACGGACCCCTTCCCACCACGATCGAATGTGTGGAAACGGGCGAGCAATTCCAGTTTGAGTTGCGCGCCAACACCATCGAACGACCCACCGTGGCCGTCGCGATGGTGCTCGATCAGTCCGGCAGCATGGGGTGGGACGCAGGAACCAGCGGCCTGACCAGGCTGGCGGTCCTCAAAGACGCAGCAAAACTCTTTGTCACGGTGATCCCGGATGGCAACGCCTTGGGGATCGTCAGGTTTGACCAGAATGCGTACCCGCCCAACGATCCGACTTTTCCGGGCATGCCCATCACCCGGATTGTGTCGGCCGCTGAAAGGGCGACGGCGCGGGCGGTGATCGACGCGCACGGCGCTCACGGGGACACCTCGGTCGGTGACGGGCTCATCATGGGTCATAGCCAGCTTTTAACTGTCGCGCCGGGAGACTACTCCAACACCGCGATGCTGCTGTTCACCGACGGTATCGAAAATCAGCCAGAATCCATCGCGAACGCGATCGCCGCTGGGGCTACCGACAGTCGCGTCCACGTCATCGGCCTGGGCAACGAATTCCAGGTCAACACCGCCGCCTTGAACACGTTGTCGCGGAACAACCTGTTGCTGTCCGGACTGTTGACCCCGAGTACTGACGATTTCTTCCGGGTCAAGAAGCTGTTCCTGCAGATCTTGGCCGCCGTGACCAACACCAGTATCGTGCGAGACCCGATAGGGTTCATCAACACGGGCACCCGAATCAAAATCCCGTTCCAGCTCAGTGAAACAGACATCAGCTGTCGAGCGATTCTTCTGACCGACTACCCCGTAGTTGAGCTGTCCGTTGAGGCGCCGGACGGGACTGTCATTGACGCCGCCAGTGGGGCCGCTGCCGGCGTAACGTTTGAGCGGGACGGCGACACCCAGACGGCATCCTTCGTGGCCCCGCTGACCCTGATTGGGCAGGCAGACGCCACGGGCGAATGGAACGTAATCCTCGAGGTCGACGAAAAGCGGTACAAGCGCCTGTTGAGCATCTTGCGGGACAAGGATCCCCGGGCCGCCGATGCGCTGGCCGGCCGAGGCGCTCGATTCTGTGCAAGCGTCCACACCTTCTCCAACCTCAGAATGGTGGCCGAGATATCCCAAGATGGGTACGAACCAGGCTCAAACCTGACCCTGCGGGCACGACTGACCGAGTACGGCGTGCCCGTCGACGGACGAGCACACGTCAGTGCACTATTGGAGTACCCCGACGGAACACCAACAACACTGCCTCTGAACGAGGTCGGGCCAGGACTCTTCGAGTGCACCCTGCCAGCAACCATGCCGGGCCTCTACCGATTCACCATCACGGCCGCAGGAGTGACGTTTCGAGGAGCCCCCTTCACCAGGGAACAGCTCCTCACCGCCGCCGTCTTCCGCAAGATCGACCCGCCGACCGACCCCGGGAAGGGCAGCACAGGCGATCTCTGCACACTCATCTCATGTTTCCTGGATGAGAACGTGACCAAACCCGAGTTCCGGAAGCGCCTGAAAGAATGGGGAATCGACACTGACTCATTCCAGAAATGCATCGACCGCCACTGCCGCGACTGAACACCTCGCCCACCAACAACCAGAAGTGTCATTTGTGGATACGCAGCTACGGACCTTGTGACTGAGGTGTGTCAAGTATCTGCACAGAAGGGCAGATGTAGGGCATTGTTGCTGCAACACCTACACCCGCGGCAGGGGCTCAACAGATGATCCCGAGGTGGAATTCGAAGGACAGCCCATGCCCTCCGCCACGGACTGTCGGCGGCTATCGTTTCGCCGCAGTCAGGGCGAGCAGCACCTCACTGGCGACCTCTGCGCGCGTCATCAGTCCGACATAAGTCCCGGAGTCGGTGATGGTGAGATACTCCTCATCAGACCGGAGCACCTTTCTGAACCACTCGGCGAGGCCCGCAAAGGCCCATAGGACGAGGCACTCCATAAAAAACAATGCCTGCAAGAACCTATCGCCCACCATCCCTGATGGTGATCCGGAAGGGTCAGGTTTCTCGGTAGCCATTCCCGACAGGAAAAAGGCCATGGCCATGATGGGGAGACCTGCCAGAAGTAGCCACGCGGTGTGCTTTTGCCACTTTGCGGCTGAGAAGGCGCAAGGGGGTATGCAGCAACCAGAAGATGCCGACACAAAGGGGCAGCAGGTAAAGCGGGTTCATCTTTTTAGTTTTGCAGTCGGTGAAGGGTAAAGAGACCTACCCAAGGATGATTCTGGGGCGGGGGGCACTCCGGAATAGGAGCTCGTCCCGCAGGGGAACCTGTGACGGACAGATCGTGACGCATGCTCCCGAGTTTCATTTCAATTCCGATTTGAAGAGTCTCCTCGACGGAGTAGCTGAAATTGACCGGCGACGTCGCCTATCTGCCGTACGTGAGCTACCAGGGTGT
>JBDTQM010000374.1:0-2659 GCA_039932175.1 Specibacter sp. | reverse complement strand
AGGGCCTTGTTGGCGTTGTAGTGCAGGAACTTCTTGACGTCCTCGGCCAGGCCGACGGAGTCGTAAAGATCGTGTGTGTACTGGACCTCGTTCTCGTACAGCTCAAACATGAGCTCGAAGGTGTAGGCTTTCAGCTCTTCCTTGCGCTCTTCGGAGAGACCCTCAAGGCCCTTCTGGTACTTGTAGCCAATGTAGTAGCCGTGTACGGCCTCATCGCGGATGATCAGGCGGATCAGGTCAGCGGTGTTCGTCAGCTTGGCCCGTGAAGACCAGTACATGGGCAGGTAGAAGCCCGAGTAGAACAAGAAGGATTCCAGCAAGGTGGAAGCAATCTTTCGCTTGAGGGGGTCGTCTCCGTAGTAGTAGGACTCAATGATCTGAGCCTTCTTCTGCAGGTTCACGTTCTCCACCGACCAGCGGAAGGCCTCGTCGATTTCCTTCGTGGAGCACAGGGTGGAGAAGATCGAGGAGTAGCTCTTGGCGTGCACCGATTCCATGAACGCAATGTTCGTATAGACGGCTTCCTCGTGCGGGGTGATGGCGTCCGGGATCAGCGAAACGGCACCCACCGTGCCCTGCAGGGTGTCCAGCAAGGTCAGTCCCGTGAACACGCGCATGGTGAGCAGCTGCTCATCCGGTGTCAGCGTGGCCCAGGACTGGATGTCATTGGACAGCGGCACTTTTTCCGGCAGCCAGAAGTTGTTGACCAGGCGGTTCCAGACTTCTACATCCTTGTCATCCTGTATGCGGTTCCAGTTGATGGCCGTTACGTGGCTCGCCAACTTCAGCTTCTCCGGTGTCATGGAAACTATTCGCTTTCTTCTCTGTGGTTCTGCAACTCCGCATCTTCGATGCAGTACTTGCAGTCAATCTTAACGACATTCTTATTCGTGTGATGTCTCGTGTGGGCATTGCGAACACTTGACGGTTTTGGGCGGCCCACACGGACCGCCGACATCTTGGCTCGCGTCTCTGCGCTGGCGCTCTTGCCAAAGTTCGGATTCAGCGGTCCGGTTTTTGCCTGCGAAAGCAATTGCCGAGTTTCCTCTGACACCACATGCCCAAAGCTTGGATGGTTGGTCCCGAATTTTCCATAGTTTGGATTCTCGGGCCCCCTATGGCTTCCTTGGCGGTCTCGCGACCATTTTTCCTTCTGCGCTTCGCTGTGGTGCCGGCCGTAAAAGGGAGCCACTGGTCCGGATTTTCTGACGATTCTCCGCCCGGTCGAGCGAACCCGAGCTGCTTCACGCATTTCCGCTGTCCAAACGACTCCAGTTGGACCAAGACCACCCTCAGAAAGGTTCAGGAGACGGTTACCTTCGCGCCGAAGATAGCTTATCCAATTAATCTCAGCTTGGCCGAGCTCCTGCAAGCCCTCCACCCGGTCGAGCACATCGACAACTACATCCGTCGGGTCAAACTTGCGAAGCCAGTCATAAAATGGGGTCTTGCGCCCCGCAGCGGCAACCCGCAAGTGCTGATGAAAGCGGCGGCTGGCCGTCTTGGTCGTGATCCCGACATATCGGTACTCGAATTCTGTCCGAAGACGAATCCCATAAACCAAGCCGCCCGTAGCCGCCGCTTCTTCAGTCATTTCTATGCATCACCTGTCATAGCGCACATGAAACGCAACCCTCCACCTCGGTGCCTTCCAGCGCGAGCTGGCGCAGACGGATGTAGTAGATGGTCTTGATGCCCTTCTTCCAGGCATAAATCTGGGCCTTGTTAATGTCACGCGTGGTGGCGGTGTCCTTGAAGAATAACGTCAGGGACAGGCCCTGGTCCACGTGCTGCGTGGCGGCAGCATAGGTGTCGATGACCTTTTCAAAACCAAGCTCGTACGCATCCTGGTAGAACTCCAGGTTGTCGTTGGTCAGGTACGGGGCCGGGTAGTACACGCGGCCCAGCTTGCCTTCCTTGCGGATCTCAATCTTCGAGGCCACCGGGTGGATCGAGGACGTGGAGTTGTTGATGTAGCTGATGGAGCCTGTGGGCGGGACAGCCTGCAGGTTCTGGTTGTAGATGCCGTGCTCCATGACGGAAGCCTTCAGCTCACGCCAGTCCTCCTGGGTGGGGATGTGGATGCCCTCAAACATCTCGGCAACCTTGGCGGTCTGCGGAACCCATTCCTGGTCCGTGTACTTGGCAAAGAACTCGCCGCTGGCGTACTTGGACTTCTCGAAGCCGGCAAACTTGCTGCCGGTCTCCATGGCCAACAGGTTCGAGGCCCGGATGCAGTGGTACACCACCGCGTAGAAGTAAATGTTGGTGAAGTCCAGCCCCTCCTCAGAGCCGTAGTGGACCCGCTCACGGGCCAGGTAACCGTGCAGGTTCATCTGACCCAGGCCAATGGCGTGCGACTGGTCGTTGCCCTTGGCAATGGACGGCACGCTGGTGATGTTGGACATGTCCGAGACAGCCGTCAGCGTTCGGATCGCGGTCTCAATGGTGCTGGCGAAGTCCGGTGAGTCCATGGCCTTGGCAATGTTCAACGAGCCCAAGTTGCAGGAGATGTCCTTGCCGGTCTCAGCGTAGGAGAGGTCATCGTTGTACGTGGTGGGTGCAGAAACCTGGAGGATTTCGGAGCACAGGTTGGACATGATGATCTTGCCGTCGATCGGGTTGGCGCGGTTCACCGTGTCTTCAAACATGATGTACG
>JBDTQM010000373.1:0-2669 GCA_039932175.1 Specibacter sp. | reverse complement strand
GGGGGCGTGCGAGTGGCGGGAGGGCGTGGGGCTTATCTCATATCTCAACGGCCGGGACGCCGCGTTTCAGCGCCGCCCGGAGCTGTGCGACGGCCGCAGCCGGGCCCGCCATGAACCAGTCCAGCCCATTGACCCGGACGACGCCGGTGTCCCCGCCACCCGCCCGAACGATCCCCTTGCCGGGGAGCCAGTCCCAGGACGGGCAGCTGTGCTGGAACCACACGCCCAACTCGCCTTGCGCCACCCGGGCCAGGTCGCAGGACCCCGAACCGAGCATGCGCAGGGTGGCCGGGAGCACCGCTGCCTGCTGCCAGGGCATGGCCGCCGTGGAGTCGGCCAGCCAGGTGGGGTGAAGGTAGGTTCCGGCGGACAGCTCGGACAGTTCGTGGCGGTCGTCAATATGTATGGGCCGGCCGTTGAGCGTTGCCGGAGCGGCCGAGCCGCCCAGCCACAACTTGTCCTCCTGGTGTTGATACACGGCCCCCAGCAGCACCTCAGCGTCGCTGAGGGTCTCCGGCGTCGGACTTGTTCCGGCCGGCAGCTGCGCCAGGGCCAGGGCTGCGCACCAGTACGTTGATCCGCTGGCAAAGTTGAAGGTGCCATCCACCGGGTCAATGACCCAGGCCCGGCCCGAGGTCCCTGTGAAGCCGGCCCCTTCCTCGCCCACAATTGAATCGTCCGGGCGGGCGCTGCGCAGTTGCATGAAAATGTACTTCTCGGCGGCCAGGTCGGCGGCCGTGACAAAGTCCGAGGCGTTGGACTTGATCCGGCCGCCGTCACGGAGACCGCCCAGGCTTGCGGCGCGGATGGTGTGGGCAAGGGTTCCCGCGTGGCGCAGCAGCTTCGCCGCCAATTCGATGTCACTGAGCGCTGGGTCAAGTTCGGTTGCCATGGCACCAGCCTAATCTGGGCGATAATGGTTTCATGGCTAAAACTCCCGCTCAACGTGCCGCCAAACATGGCGGGGCAGCTACTCCCGCCAGCGCCTCCATGATCAATTCCAGCACGGCGCGTTCGCCGCAGAAGGCGCAGAACAACGCGAATCTGCTGTTGATTGCCGGTTCCGTGGCGAGTTTGTTCCTGTTCTGGTACTTCCATGTGCTGACGCTGAACCAGATGACAGACCTCTCCGGCGGCCTGGCCATGCCCGATTCCATGGTTTTAGGTTTTGACGCAGCCCACGTTGAGGCACTGCGGACAGCCATGGATTCCGACGCCATGGGCCAGCTGCAATTCGTCCACAAGACCGCCGGGACACTGTTTCCGCTGGTGTTTGCCCTCAGCGCCCTGACCTTGATCGCCATCAATGTGGCAAGGAAGTCTGTGCGGCGGGTGTTGTGGGTGTTCCCCATCCTATTTGCCGTGGTCCAGCTGTGGGCCAATATCGCCGTCGACAACATGATCGGCGCAGAAACCCTTGACCCCGCAGCTGTCTCCCTGGCATCCGCAGTGGTCGTTGCCAGCTGGTTCCTGCTGGTGCTCTCGATGGCTGGACTGGGTGTGGCATTGTTCCTTGGACGGAAGAAGAAGACCGTTCCCGCCCAGGGGTGACGGGGCCCACACCTGACACTCGTTTTTTGCTTGGTTGCCAGTTCCGCTAGGCTTGGTGACGCGCCTCTGTAGTCCAATGGATAAGACAGCCCTCTCCTAAAGGGCAAATCCGGGTTCGATCCCCGGCGGGGGCACTCTTTTTTCCCGCAAGGCCAACGCTGCTGCTGTTGTTCAGCAGCCGGTGTCCTTGCCGCTGTGAACGGTAAGGATCCTTCCGATGAGCACTGGCACAGCTGCCCGCGGGGTGGCGGTCTCCGTCACGGCGTCGATCCTCTTTGCTGTGATCTTCCTGCTCGCGGGCCTGCTGCCGGGCTGGGGCGCCGAAGAAGTCTTTGGCTGGCGCGTTGTGCTGACTCTCGCCACCCTGGCCTGCATCCTCCCCTTCCTTGGCTCCGCACGTGCCGAGCTGGGCACCCTTCTGACGCGTGTTCGACGCCGTCCGTCCCTGGTTCTGCCGGGCGTCCTGGCCGCAGCGATGGTGGGCGTCCAACTGTGGCTGTTCATGTGGGCGCCGCTGAACAATATGGCCTTGTCGGTGTCCTTTGGCTACTTCCTGCTGCCACTGACAATGGTGCTGGCCGGCCGCTTGTTCTTTGCCGACAGACTCAGCGTGCTGCGCAAACTTGCCGTGGGCGCCGCGGCGCTGGGCGTGGCCCATGAAGCGATTGCGGCTGGCGGGCTGGCCTGGCCCACGCTGCTGGTCTGCTTGGGCTACCCGGTGTACTTTGTGCTGCGGCGCAAGATCGGCTTCGACAATCTGCCTGCTTTTGCCGCCGAGCTCCTGTTGCTGCTGCCACTGGGCATTTACTTCATCCTGACGGGCCCGCACGGCTTTTCTTCCGCCGGTCTGGGAAACCTTGACGGTATCTGGGCTGCGTGGGCCGTTGGCGTGCTGGGCGGGATGGCGATGGCCCTGTACCTGTTGGCCAGCAAATGGCTGCCGCTGTCCTTGTTTGGCCTGCTCAGCTATGTTGAACCGGTGCTGCTTGTTGCGGTCTCCTGGATCTTGGGCGAAACACTCGGCTGGGCTTCCCTGCTGACGTACGGACCCATCCTGCTGGCGTTGTTGTTCCTGGCCGTGGACGGACGCCGCGGAGCCCTGCGCTAGGCTGCCCGGC
>JBDTQM010000372.1:0-2682 GCA_039932175.1 Specibacter sp. | reverse complement strand
GCCACGCCCGCTCCTGAAGCTCCCGTCGAAGGCAAGATCGTCAACAACCCGGTACAGGGCAACGCCTCGGGCGACGGTACCGGAACCGGTACCGGCGCTCAGTCATAGAAACGGAAACAGGGACGGTGGGCGCCGCAAAGGGCCGCAAAGCCAATCCTGAAGGCAGAATGCCGCTTAAGGCGCACCTTGTTGAGGCGCGCAACAGGCTCTTCAAGAGTGCGCTGGCAATGATCCCCGGTGTGGTCCTTGGCTGGATCATCTATGATCCTCTTCTCTTTGCTCTTACACAGCCTTTGCGTGACATCAGCCACGAACGCAACATCGTCGCCACTTTGAACTTTCAGGGTGTCACGACCTCCTTCGACTTGAAGGTCCAGATATCCCTGATTTTGGGGCTTATCATTGCTTCGCCGGTATGGATCTATCAGCTGTGGGCCTTCATCACTCCGGGGCTGACCAAGAAGGAACGCCGCTACACGTTGTCCTACATGTTCGCGTCAGTCCCACTGTTCTTGGCCGGGATTTATGCTGGCTGGCTTATCTGGCCAAACATTGTCAAGGCACTGACCTCGTTCACACCTGCGGGCAGTGAAAGCGCCAACATCATTACCGCCCTTGAATACCTGCAGTTTGCCATGCAGCTTATGCTCTTCATGGGCGCGGCATTCCTGGTTCCTGTTGTGCTCTTTGCGCTAAACGCTGTTGGCATGGTGCGTGGCAAGACTTATTTGAAAGCCTGGCGCTTTACAATTCTAGGTGTCACCATCGTCTCTGCGATGGCGGCTCCGGGCTCGGATGTCATGAGCATGTTCTTCCTGGCCACACCACTGTTGGTGCTGTATTTCGGGGCCATTGGACTGTGTATTCTCAATGACAAGCGCCGTGACCGGCGGGAAGCAAAGAAGGTCAAGGAGTCCGAGGCCACGGCCGATGTGGCCACGCCCTCAACCGATCTGGAAGTGCTCTGAGCTGACGTAGGCTTGTACTATGCCAAGCTCTGAGATGACAAGCCCTGCCGAACGTTACCGGGCAGCCAAGGACCGGGTCCGGGACCATGGCACCGAGTTGGGCGAGTTCAAGGCCGGGCTCTCCTTTGAACTGGATGATTTTCAAAACACCGCGTGCCGCGCCGTCCTGGCCGGCCGCGGTGTTTTAGTTGCAGCCCCCACCGGCGCAGGCAAAACCATTGTTGGCGAGTTTGCCGTGCACCTGGCCCTCAATCGCGGCAACAAGGCGTTCTACACCACGCCCATCAAGGCCCTGAGCAACCAAAAGTTCCAGGAGTTTTGCGACAAATACGGTGCGGAAAACGTGGGCCTGCTGACCGGCGACACCAGCATCAACTCCGAGGCTTCCGTGGTTGTCATGACCACCGAAGTGCTGCGCAACATGCTCTACGCAGACTCGAACACCCTCAACGGCCTGGCCTATGTGGTCATGGATGAAGTCCACTACCTGGCCGACCGCTTCCGCGGGGCAGTATGGGAAGAAGTCATCATCCACCTGCCCAGCGAGGTTGCCGTTGTCTCCCTGAGTGCAACGGTCTCCAATGCGGAAGAATTTGGTGCCTGGCTGGGCACTGTTCGGGGCGACACGGCCGTGGTGGTCTCCGAACACCGACCAGTGCCGCTGTGGCAGCATGTGATGGTCCAGCGGGACTTGGTTGACCTCTTTGCCGAAAATGTGGCCTTTGACGAAGCTGCCCCCGGCAATGAAACCCGGGACAACGCCCGGATGCCCAAGATCAATCCCGAGCTGTTGAAACTGGCCCGCTCGGAAACGGTCAGCGCCAACGGCCATTCACGCAACGGCCGACGGGACGGCTCCGACCGCTCTGACGGCTCTGGCGGCCGGTACCAAGGCGGCGGCAAGTACGGCAGTGCCCGTAACAGCGGCTTTGGCATGACCCGCGCCGCCTCCAGGCCCCAGGTCATCCGTGCTTTGGAGAAGCAGGACCTGCTCCCCGCCATCACGTTCATTTTCTCCCGTGCGGCCTGCGACGCGGCAGTCAACCAGTGCGCCGCGGCGGGACTGTGGCTCACCACTGATGCCGAGCGCATCGAAATCGCCCGGCGCGTTGATGCCGCCTGCGCCGAACTCCCCGATTCAGACAGGGAAGTGCTGGGCTTTTGGGGCTGGCGGGACGGCCTGTTGCGCGGGCTTGCAGCCCACCACGCCGGCATGCTGCCCAGTTTCAAGGAAGTGGTGGAGGACCTGTTCGCCGACGGGCTGGTGCGTGCCGTCTTTGCCACCGAAACCCTGGCCCTGGGCATCAACATGCCCGCCCGCACAGTGGTGCTGGAAAAACTCGAAAAGTACAACGGCGAAGCACACGTTGCCATCACGGCGGGGGAGTACACCCAGCTGACAGGACGGGCCGGGCGCCGCGGCATCGATGTTGAGGGCCACGCTGTGGTGCTGTGGCAGCCGGGCACCGACCCCACCGCCGTCGGCGGCCTGGCCTCCAAGCGCAGCTACCCCCTGAACTCCAGCTTCCGCCCCACCTACAACATGAGCATCAACCTGGTGGCCCAATTCGGCCGGGACAGGACCCGCGACATCCTCGAGTCCTCCTTTGCGCAGTTCCAGGCCGACAGATCAGTGGTGGATCTCGCCAAGCAGGTGCGGTCCCGGGAGGCGTCCCTGGCTGGCTATGAGAAGGCCATGACCTGCCACTTGGGC
>JBDTQM010000371.1:0-2683 GCA_039932175.1 Specibacter sp. | reverse complement strand
TAGGGGTGTCACATCCTCTCGATCAGTTGTCCCGCGCCGAGATTTCCCGTGCGGTCTCTATTCTTAAAGATGGTCCGGCTGCGGCAGAGACGTTCCGTTTCATCAGCGTTGAGATGCGCGAGCCGGATAAGGAACTGCTACGTTCCGGAAGCGCAACGGTGCGTGAAGCGGACGCGGTTCTGGTAGATCGTGGCGCGGGCGTTGCCTACGCCGCCATTGTTGATCTGGATGGTGGTGTTGTTGATAGCTGGACTCAGCTGGCTACCGGCGTCCAGCCGCCCTTTATGCTGGATGAGTTTGCTGAGTGCGAGGATGCTTGCCGCAAGGACCCGAACGTCATTGAGGCCCTCGCCAAGCGCGGCCTGACGAACCTGGACCTTGTCTGCTTTGAGCCGTGGTCCGTGGGTTACTTCGGCGAAGACGCCCAGGGTCGGCGTCTGATGCGCGCCCTGGTGTTCGTCCGCGACAACCCCACCGACAGCCCGTATGCGCACCCGATTGAAAACTTCGTTGTTTTCTACGACCTGAGCTCCGGGGAAGTTGTTAAAGTTGAGGACAACGAGTCCATCCCGGTGCCCAGTGCCAGCGGAAACTACACGCCCGAATACGTCGGACCGGCCCGCACCGATCTGAAGCCGCTTGAAATCTCCCAGCCCGAAGGTCCTTCCTTCGAGGTCACTGGAAACCACGTACGCTGGGCCGACTGGTCCTTCCGCGTCGGCTTCAACCCCCGCGAAGGCCTCGTCCTTCACCAGCTGCGCTTCGCTGACAAGGGCGTCGACCGGCCCGTGATCAACCGCGCGTCCTTGACGGAAATGGTTGTCCCCTACGGTGACCCGGCTCCGGTTCAGGCCAAGAAGAACGCCTTCGACTCCGGTGAATACAACATCGGCAACATGGCCAATTCCCTCAAGCTCGGCTGCGATTGCCTCGGCGAGATCAAGTACTTCGATGGCATCACCACTGACAGCCATGGCAACCCGATGACCATCGAGAATGCCATCTGCATGCACGAAGAAGACGACAGCATCATGTGGAAGCACTTCGACTTCCGTGAAGGCACCGCTGAAGTCCGACGCAGCCGCAAGCTCGTGATCTCCTTCATCGCCACCGTTGCCAACTACGAGTACGCCTTCTACTGGCACCTCTTCCTCGATGGCAGCATCGAGTTCCTGGTCAAGGCCACCGGAATCCTCTCCACCGCTGCACAGCACCCGGATCAGGACAGCGCATACGGTCAGAAGCTGAACAACGACGGACTCTACGCACCCATCCACCAGCACATCTTCAACGTCCGGATGGACTTCGAGCTCGACGGTCCGAAGAACTCCGTCTACGAAGTCGACATGGAAATCCCCGAGCACAACCCCACACACACCGCGTTCAAGGCTGTGGATCGCCTCTTGGAGACTGAGCAGGCAGCCATCCGCAAGGCGGACGTATCCAAGCACCGCTTCTGGAAGATCGTCAACCACGACAGCAAGAACATCGTGGATGAGCCGGTCGCCTACCGCCTCATCCCCACCAACGCCATCACCCTGGCCGCCGGTGACGAGTCGTACGTCAGCCAGCGCGCACAGTTTGCCCGCAACAACCTCTGGGTCACCGCTTACGACCGCGATCAGCGTTTCGCGGCCGGAGAATTCCCGAACCAGAGCACCGGCGGCGATGGATTGCCCGAATTCGCCAAGGGCGACCGGAACATCGTCGATGAAGACCTCGTGGTCTGGTACACCTTCGGCATGCACCACGTAGTACGCCTCGAAGACTGGCCCGTCATGCCCCGCCAGAACATCGGATTCATGCTCGAACCCCACGGCTTCTTCAACCAAAACCCCACCCTGAACCTGCCTACCTCAGAGACTCGGGCAGCTATCACCAGCGACGCAACAGAGTGCTGCAACGGCAAATAACAACAAAACACTAAAAACAAAACACTAAACTCGCGGTCCCCGATGCTCTCAACAATTGCATCGGGGACCGCACCCTTACACAACCCCAAACCCAACCCAGTAATGAGAGCGTGATCCGCGTGTTCAGTAACACCGCAATTACCTGGACCCTCACGGCCATCCTGCTGTTCAGCGGAAGCTATCACATCCTGCACGCGATAAGATCTCACAAGCTCACCGACGTGGTCAACAATTGCCTTCACGCCCTCATGCACCTCCTGATGGCAGCCATGTTGTTCCACCTCGGGTCCTCATTCATGCTGGCTCAGATCGCAGTCCTCACCGGCGCGGCAATGTGGTTCATCATTCAGGCAGTCGCACGGCCGGAAGTCAAAATACTCTGCACGGACGGCCTTGGGCGAATCAAATGCGTCTACCACAGCCTCACCATGGTCGGAGCTGCTGCCATGGTCGCAATGATGGGTGGTGTGACCACCGATGCTTATGCAACCGCTCCGGCAGGCGGAATGTCAATGTCTCATGACCACCACGCGATGGCGGCCCCGATCCAAATGACGTCCACAGCAGCAATTGATCAATCGCCGAATCTGGCACTCCTGCTGACAGTATTCTTCGCCGCTGCAGCCATGGTCTTCATCATCCTTCTACTGCGCTTCCGGGCAACAAAGACCACACACCGCAATGCCTCCGCTCTAAAACTTTCCGTCCGTAGGGAACATGTGCTCGAAGCGCTCGGCGCGGCCGTCATGGCCCTGATGTTCGCCACCATG
>JBDTQM010000370.1:0-2689 GCA_039932175.1 Specibacter sp. | reverse complement strand
TCCTTCTGCCGGACTGGACATCAGTTTTCATGACCGCGGAATTCTGATTCCCCGCCGTGGTGGAGGGCAATCCTTATGGCGATGTAGCCCATCAGCAGGTGCATGAGTCCGCTGGCGGCGAATCCGATTCTGGCGATCAGGGTCAGTGCCCGGCTGTTTCCGGCGCGGCTGGCCGCGCGGCGGGCTTCCTGTCCGGGTTTCATGTGCCGTCCACCTGGGGCTGTGAATGCGCGCCGTGGACGTGTTCACCGTTAACGCGAACCGTTCTGGCGGTGTCGATGGCCATCAGTGCTCCTAAAATGATGAGGGAAAGTGCCACGGACGCTGTTGTGTCCGTGATCCAGTGGTAGCCCAGGTAGAGCCGGCTGGCTACCTGGGCCAGGATCCCAACGGTGGCAATGCTGAAAAAGAGTACGGTGAGGGACGTTTTTTGGCGTCGGCTGGCGATCAAAAATGCCAGAATCAGCAGGAAATCCGAGGCCCCCAAGACATGGCCGGAAGGAAAAGAGAAGGTGCTGTCGGGGCCAAGGAGCATAAGATCGACGGGGGGTCGGGGGTGCCGAACCAGGGGCGCGAGAACTTGGGCCAGGATGACGCCGGTGACCATGCCGGCGGCCAACAGGAACGGACGCCAGGCGTGTTTGGCCACAATGGTCCAGCTCACCACGACGACAAGGACGATGACTGGCAACGCTATGGGTCCGAAAATGATGGCCAGCGCGATCATGAACCCAGTCAGCGCGGGGGAACGCAGAGACATGAACCAGGTGTTGACCGGCTCGTCCAGGCGTTGAAAGCCCGTGTGAGTCAAGACAGCGTCCAGAAGAACTAAAAACACGGCCAAACCCACAACGACCAGCACTAGTGAGGTGGCGTAGAGCCGCTTACGGACAGCAGGCGGGACAAACCGCTCTTCAACGATGAACTTTTGATGCCAACCCGCGGGTTTATGACCATCCTGGGCTGGGGGGTTCTGCGTTGATGCGCCCTGGGGGCTCATGAGTTTCTCCTTCCGGGCTGGACTTCGTGCCAATCCACCGTTGAGCGGGTGACTGAATAAAGTATGACGCCCTTGTGTTTTCTGGGGAAGATCTGCCACGCCACCAGCATGCAGCAGGGTTGGTGCCATGAGCACAGATCCTTAGCTTGGGGGTGTGGTCATTCTGATGTTTAGGGCCTTGGGAGCTGCGGTGATGTGCAGGTGTGTTGCGGGGCCCAGATGGTCGCCGTCGAGCTGGAATTCCTGTGGACGGTCGAGGCTGATTTCTGCGCTCTTTCCCGAAAGGCTCTGTACGGCCTGATTTCCCTTGTTGTTTTTTCCGAAGACGCCAAGGATGACGGCCAGCCAGCCAAATTTTCCTTTGGGGGCCAATGTCAGGATATCCATGATCCCGTCCGTGACTGACGCGTCAGGGAAGATTTCCACGCCACCCATCAATTTTCCACAATTGCCCACCATGACGCCCCGGACCTTGCGGTGGGCCTTCTCCTGGCCGTCGACAGTGATTTTGGCAGTGACTGGTTTTCCTGGGAGGTTCCGGAGGCCGGATTCGACATAAGCGAGCCAACCCACCTGGTCCTTGAGCCCGTCGATGGTGTCGGCCATGATGGATGCGTCGTATCCGAGCCCCGCGGCGACCAGGAAAATCTGTTCATGCTCCGCATGGTCGATCGTGGCCTTCATGACGTCGATTTTGGTTTCGGTTCCCATCAACACGTCGCGGGCCGCGGCCACCGGGTCTGTGACGTTCATGCCGAGGTTGCGTGCCAACAGGTTCCCCGTTCCCAGCGGCACCAACCCCAGGGCCATTTCCGTATCGGCGAGGACCTCAGCAACACAACGCACGGTACCGTCCCCACCGGCAGCAATGACGACGTCGACCCCCGCGGCAAGCGCCTTCTTGGCCTGGCCGCGGCCAGGATCGTCTTCCGTTGTTTCCAGCCACAGCGGCTCGGCCCAGCCAGCATCTGTGCAGAGCTGGAAGACCGTGGACTTGAACTGCTCGTCGGGGGACTTGAGTGGATTGATGACCAACGCGGCACGCCTAGTCTGCGGGGAAGGATTCTCTGCCATGGTGTCCCTTTACTATGGTGTCTAAATATAGAGGTGTACTGAATAGTAACCCGGTGTGGCGCGAAGCGTGCCTCAATTCTTGATGGCTTCCGGGAGTGCTGGCAAGGACGGGGCTTGGCGGGGCATGATGGGACCAAAGCTTCAGGGGACAGGGGTTTGCGACGCTCCTGCTTGGTGAAGACGAAGTTGACGAAGACAAGGTTGCTGCAGCTGTTGCGGCAACGGACGGAGGCTGGTTCGTGTAGACACATCAACATGGATCTGGATTATTGTCGTCGTCATCGTGGTGTTTGTCATTATCGGAGTCTTGACGGCCGTCGGACGGAAGCGCCGACGCGTCCTGGCCGAACAACAGGCGCAGGAAGACCGCGAAAAAGCCGGCAAGCTGAGTGCGCAGGCCGAAGACAAGGACCTGGACGCCCGTGAGAAACACGCAGCTGCGGCACGAACGGCCGCCGACGCCGAACGGGCCGCAGTGGAAGCCGAACGGCTGAGGATCCAGGCGGAACAACAACGAGCTTCCGCCGCCGAGGACGCTGCCCGGTCCAAGGCAACGTTCCAGGAAGCGGCCGCCGTCGACCCTGACATGAACACCCCGAAACGCGCCGGACAAGA
>JBDTQM010000369.1:0-2701 GCA_039932175.1 Specibacter sp. | reverse complement strand
GAACGGGGGCACACCCATATGGAAGGTGGAGCACCACGCGTCCAGAACGTGCCCTGCCTTAGACGCGCAGCGGCGGTCAATCCGCTGCGTTCCGCAAGAGGTGTCCCGTTTGGAGGACGGCGAAGCGTCCCGTAGAGGCAGTCAGGTGAAGCGGGCCCTATATGCGGACACTGCTAGACAGGTCAGAATTGCTAATTGGATACGCCCGATATGTGGGCACGAAACACGTCCCGCCGATTCCTGTCTCGTGAGATCCGAAAATTTTGAGTGGCGCTTGTACCCTTGCGTCCGCCGTGCGTCTGCGCGCATACTTCAGAAAACTCTAAGCAGCGAGGAGCCGGACATGTCCAATGACAACCTGCGGTTGAACCACATTCGTACTGAGGTGTTGTCACACACCGGCTCGATTGCGAAAACGCTTGGTACCCCGAGCCCTTGGGCGGTGCTCCTGGTCAAGTTCTCCGATGATCCGGAGTCGAACCCGGACACCGCAATCTACGAGCGACTCTTCACCGATTCTGGATCGGGAAGCAATAACATGCCCGAATTCTTCGCCGACATGTCCCATGGCCGGTTGAACCTCGCGAGGAGCAAGGTATTCGGGTGGTACACGCTTGCGGTCAAGCGATCCGCGTACGTTGGCAACCTCTCGCCGGTTCCGGCCGGCAAGATCGATCGCGGCGGACTGGCAGCTGCCGCGCGTGCAGTCGCAACGGCGAATGGCGTAAATCTCGCCGACTTCAGCGGTGTCGTCGTCAGCGCATACGGTGCAACGGACCTATGCGGGTGGGTCGGCGGCATGACCGCCCTATGCGACCAGAACTCGCTGCAGCCCAGTCTGCTCGGGCAGGAAATGGGACACGGTTATGGCCTTGACCACGCCCGGTTGAACGGCTCCCCTGCGGACTATCAGGACCCGTGGGATGTCATGTCGACGGCCGCCTGGCCCGCATACGAACAGCCAGATCCGGATTACACACGGATCGGGCCGGGTTTGAACGCTTGGTGCATGCGGTCGCGCGGCTGGCTGGATGAAGCTCGGGTGTGGAGCGGTTCGGCCGGGGTCGACGCGGTCATTACACTGCGTCCGCTGCATCGCCCGGAGTTTGCGGGCTATCTTGCCGCGCAACTCGGGCAGTATCTGGTCGAGTTGAGGGTTCCGGAACAATGGGATTCCAGTATTGGCGATGCGTGCGTCCTTGTCCACCGTTTCGAGGACAACCATTCATACCTGATGCCGGCGAAAGACGGTTCACAGTCGCTGACGACGGGCGACGTCTTCGAGTCCGGCTCCCCTGAATTCACCTATTCCGACTATCAGCGGGTGGAGGTCATCAGCATTGATGCCCACAATCATTCGGCCCAGATTCGTCTGGTCATGCGCTCTGCGCGCCAGGTTCCACAAACCGTTGGGACCATATTCGGTGCCGTGGACGTGGACGGTGGTGGATACCTGATTCTGCCTTCCGGCAAGGTCGTGAAGATCCCGCCGCGGGGTCCAGTGACCGAGATGGTCACGCTGGTTGCCAGGCTCGCTGAATCAGAAATCACCGGTGATGTTGCGCTCGCTCTGGCCTCGCGCAAGGCGATTCTCTCCTCGATCATCGACAGCGCCGCTCGCCTCTCCGACGAAACCGAGCTCATCTCAAGCCCACCCCCGCAAGCCAGGGAACAACGGTAGCGCGAAGATGGACGGCTAATGTCGTTTAGCGGTTGAAACGCCGTTTGAAACGGTGGCTTTGCCTTTTTTGAGGAACCCTGTGCGGGCACCTTTTCGATTCGTGTCAGCTGTGCTCGGCTGCTGCCGCAACAGACAGCGGATCCAGCAGGTCACTTCCCAGGATGCAGGTGCATGACGAGATCGCCGCGGCCAGGGGAGCTGGTGACCTTTTTGGCACCCGCCGAATGACCCGACGATGACGGCAGGTGCCAACGAATCGGTGCGCGGCGGCCAAGGACTGACTTGAAAACAATAGCTTTTCAAAACACCCACCAACATGCAGCTAACCGATAGAGACCATCTCACGGCGGAACGTTGAGCAAATGCGGTGAATGGGGTCTGGACAGGATCGGTACGAACGTCTAGCTGCGGGCCAAGGCTATTCACGCTGTGACCTGTCCGTGGTGTCCGGTGGAGCTGGCCCAGCGCGAGGGACGAATAATCCGCTAGGAGCATATGTCGGTAGTGTATGGGAGACTCACGTGGTGCCATAGCGGAATTTGTCTTCGCGAGTTTGGATCGTCGCCATCTGGGGTGTCAAGGAAGCCCTGCGGTTGATGCTCTCCACCACCAACCCTGCCAGCGTTGACGGCCGGAATGCCTTCTTCGATCGCCAGGTCAAGACCGCAGCCATGAAGGAAACAGACCGCCTGCCCGCCACTGTGACTTGGTGGTGGCCGGATGTAGGATCCTGAGCTGGCTGTCACCAGCGCAAAGCTCTGACCTGCAGCTATGCATGGTCCCAGATCTCCGAATTTCTCAATTTCGTGACACTTTCCTATAACCCCGGTACATTCACAGTCGACTGTCGCAACGCCAACGGCCCTCCGGTTTGTGTCCTGGGTGCGTGTGTCGGGGCGGTGACCGCCAATGCCCACCCGGCCCTTGGTCTGCGCGGTTGGCCGCTGCAAGGCTGTCCGGCATGAACGACGTGAATCCAAAGACCGACATACAGCGATGCCTCCAGAGCGGACGAGAGGC
>JBDTQM010000368.1:0-2739 GCA_039932175.1 Specibacter sp. | reverse complement strand
GAGCTGCGCATCATTGCGAAATGCGCGTGTGATGGGTGTTGGCTGTGAATTGCTGCCAACACCCAGGCCCCGGCTGCGGGGCTGGCGTGTCAGACGCCGGCCACGACGGGATTGCGGAGCTCACCAATGCCGCCAACGCGGCAGATGACTTCATCGCCGGGGGTGATTTGGCGGCATTCGGCCGGGAAGCCTGTCAGGATGGCGTCCCCGGGCACCAACGTCATGAAGCTGCTCAGATACACCAGAATCTCATCCACACCCCAGCCGAGGTCGTCACTGGAGGCGGGGGCCAGCTCGGTGCCGTTGTGCACAATGCTGATGGGCACGCCGTCGTCCGCCAGGCCAACAACAATCCACGGGCCCAAGGGGGTGAACGTGTCCGGGCTCTTGGCGCTGATCCACAACTCGTCGGACTTTTGCGCATCGCGGGCGGAAACGTCATTGCCAATGGTGAAGCCCAGGATGGCCCCGCGCGCGTTCTCCAGCGTCAGGTTTCGTGCGGCCCGGCCAATGACAACCGTCAGCTCGGCCTCCGGGTCAACATATCCCACAGTGGGGCTGAGCTCAATGGCGTCGCCGGGACCCACCACGGAACTGGCGGCCTTGTGGAAAGCCTGAGGCGGCAGTGCGCGGCCGGGGGCGCCGGTGTTGTGCGCCATGCCGAAGACGTTAGCGGGGGCGCAAGGAGCCAGGAAGGTGAACTGGTCCTCCGATACGGAGGCGCCCACAGTCCAGCCCGCACGGGCGGCGCTGTTCTGGTTGGCGGCGGAAGTGGGGAACGGGGTTTCCACCAGCTGCCAGATGCGGCCCGCGGGACTGTCAAAGGGTGCGGCGTCATTGCGCACAAAGAATTGCTCGGGCAGCGGCGCCGCCACGGCATCCAGGGGGCGGACACGGGCCAGGCGGTACGGGGCATCAGTCATCTGGACATCCTACCTCCAAGGCTGGCGGTTTCGCCGGTGGTCACCATAACACGCGGGAAGTGTTACGCGCGGGCCAATGGCGCTCACAGCCCCGTGGCATAGAATCCGTGTCATGCCTAAAGGTTCAGCAATTAATCGCGCCGTGGCGGCCGCTGTAGGCGTTGGTGCCGCCGGCGCCGCAGCAGTCATTGCCGCGCGGGCCTACCGTGCAGGGGCCGCCACGCCTGTGGGCGACTACGGTGCGGGCCCGCACCCCGGCGCGATTGGCGCCGAGCATGCCCAGGGCGCAGCCAACCGGCTCAGCGAGCTGATCACCTTCCGCACTGTCTTCTCACGTTTTCGGGACAGGATTGAGCTGGAACAGTTCACCGGGTTCATTGAGGCCCTGGAACGACTGTATCCGGGCGTCCATGCGGAGCTCAGCCGGGAACTTGTCAACGGCCATGCGCTGCTCTTCAGGTGGGCCGGGACCCGGTCCGACGCCGGCGCCAAGCCCACCGTGCTGATGGCCCACTACGACGTGGTTCCGGTGGATGCGCGTGATGACTGGACACATCCGGGGTTCTCCGGACACCAGGACGGTGAGTTTGTGTGGGGGCGCGGCGCCCTGGACGACAAGGGCGCAGTGGTGGTGATCATGGAAGCCATTGAATCCCTCCTCAGGGAAGGCTTCAGGCCTGCCCACGATCTCTACCTGTCCTTTGGCAACAATGAGGAAACGGCAGGCGACAGCGCGCAGGCGGCGGTGGACCTGCTGGTGCGCCGCGGCGTGCGGCCGTGGCTGGTCCTTGACGAGGGCGGTGCAGTGGCGCTGGATGCGTTCCCGGGCCTGAATGCACCGGCAGCCGTCATCGGTGTGTCCGAAAAAGGCATCCTGGACCTGGAAATCCTCACCCGCAGTGCCGGGGGCCATGCTTCCACGCCGCCGCGCATGGGCTCCACCTCCCGGCTGGCCCAGGCAATCATGGCGCTGGAGGAGACACCGTTTCCGGCCTCGATGCCCGAGCCCATTGCCGAAATGCTGCGCCGAATAGGCACCCACAGCGGGTTTGCCCTACGGCTCGTGACAGCCAACATGTGGGCCTTCAAGCCGCTCGTCACCCAGGTCCTGGGCCTGGTGGGCGATGAAACCCGGGCGCTGACCCGCACCACAGTGGCTGTCACCATGCTCGAGGGCAGCAAGGCCTCCAATGTCCTGGCAGCCACGGCCCGCGCCAACGCCAACATTCGCATAGCCGCCGGGGAAAGCGTGGACTCCGTGGTGGCGGCGGTGCGTGCCATTATTGACGATCCCGCCGTGCAGCTCACGGTGCGGTCGGGCCACAATCCCTCACCTATTTCGCCCTTTGACAATGAGCAATTCGCCTTGCTGGGCCGGGCCGTGGCCGCGTCCTACCCGCAAGCCGTGGTGACGCCGTACATCCAGACCGGCGCCACCGATTCCCGATTCTTCACAGCCATTTGCCCCGCCGTCTACAGGTTCTCACCTCTTTTGATGGACGCCGGGGACAGAGCCAGCCTGCATGCCGTCAACGAAAAGGTCCGCATCAGCTCGCTGGGCGCGGGAGTGGTGTTTTACCGCGAGCTCCTGCAGGGCCTGGGCTGACCGTCGCAGCCGGCCCCGTTTAAGGCTGAAGCAACACTGCGCGGCGTGTCTGCGGCGGGCACGCAACTGTGCGGCGTGTCCCGGCTATAGCCTTGTGCAACAGGCCCGTGCACAAGCTCGTGCAACAGGTACAAAAGCATCAGTGTCAGAAACAACAGTGTCAGAAACAACAGTGTCAGAAACAACAGTGTCAGAAACAACAGTGTCAGA
>JBDTQM010000367.1:0-2743 GCA_039932175.1 Specibacter sp. | reverse complement strand
ATCGTCTCGTTTCTGTCCCCCTGTATTCTGCCGCTCGTTCCTGGCTACCTCGGCTATGTCTCTGGTTTGACGGACCCGAACCAGCCTCGCAATCGTCGGCGTGTGGTGGCAGGGGTGGGGCTGTTTATCCTTGGATTCGGTGCCGTGTTCACCCTTTACGGGGCTGCTTTCGGGATGGTCGGATACTGGCTCGTCCGATGGCAGGATCCGCTCATGCGCGTCTTGGGCGTTGTCGTGATTGTCATGGGATTGGTGTTGTTGGGGAAATTCTCCTGGTTGCAACAGAGCCGCAAACTGACGCTCACTCGACGCACCGGACTTGGCGGGGCACCGTTACTGGGCATTGTGTTTGGCCTGGGCTGGACGCCCTGCATGGGCCCGACACTTAGCGCCGTTCTGGCCCTGAGTATCTCCTCCGGCAGTGCCTGGCGCGGGGCACTACTGGCTTTCATCTACTGCCTGGGCTTGGGCATACCCTTCCTCCTTGTCGCCCTCGGACTGGGCTGGGTTACCCAAATTTTGGGTTTCATCCGTCGCCACATCCGCATTGTCAACATCGCTGGAGCCAGCATGCTGATTGTCCTGGGCGTCTTGATGGTCACCGGAGTCTGGATGCAGTGGATCTACCAGCTGCAAAACCTCTCCGGTACGTACCTCACTGTCGTCTAAGTACACATTCTTCAAAGGAACACCTCATGAGCCACACATTAAACCGACGCTCCTTCCTAGGGCTCTCCGTCGCGGCCACCGCTGCAGCCGCCTTGGCAGCCTGCTCACCCACCCCAGAAGCGACCGGGCAAACCAACCGCATTCTTCCCACCGACCCGCTCATCAACGACTATGAAACTCGGCGGGATTCCACCGGAAAGACCGTTGCCAAGACCCTTACCCCCGGCCCGTTCTCCACCACCTTGGCAGGGAAGAAGCTCACAACGTGGGGCTATGGCGGCGCCCTCGTCGCACCAACCTTGCGCGGCACGGCCGGTGACAAACTCAAGGTCACCGTCACCAATACACTCAGCGAGCCCACCAGCATTCACTGGCACGGACTCGCCTTACGCAATGATGCCGATGGTGTCCCAGGACTCACTCAGGCCGCGATTGGTGCCAGCAAGGACTACCCGTACAGCTTCAAGCTGCCGCACCCGGGGACCTACTGGTATCACTCACACGTGGAAATGCAACGAGAACGTGCTCTCTACGGTGCCCTGATCATCGAAGACCCTCAAGAAAGTTTGAAGTATGACAAGGACTGGGTAATCATCCTGGATGACTGGCTCGACGGCGTCACCGGCACCCCGGATGAGGTCATCGCAGAGCTCTCCAAGGGTATGGCCAGTATGGGCGGCATGAACCACGGCGAAGGCGATGGTGGCATGGTGATGGGCCACATGCTCATGGGCGCCAGCAGCGACTTCCTCGGCGGTGACGCCGGGGACGTCGCCTACCCGCTCCACCTGTTCAACGGCCGTGAGCCGGAGAACCCGGAGACTTTCACGGCCACCGTGGGGGAAAAGATACGGCTACGCATCATCAATGCCGCAGGGGACACCGCCTACCGGGTGGGGATCCCGGGCCAGAAACTGACTCTGACTCACACCGATGGATTCCCCGTCCAGCACACCGATGTCGACGCCGTCGTCCTCGGCATGGGCGAACGCATCGACGCGGTCCTAACCGTCCAGGCTGGTTACACCCCCGTGCTGGCCCTTGCCGAGGGGAAAGCCCAGATGACTTACGGCCTAATCTCCACCGGGAGCGGAACAGCACCCGGGAAAGATGATCTCCCGAAAACACTGAACGGCAAGGTCGTTGACGGTGGCCAGCTTAACGCTGACCCGGCTGTGAACCTTCCTTCCAAGTCACCGGACCGCACCCACGAGCTGCGCCTAACTGGCGGAATGGCGAACTACGACTGGGGTATCAATGACCAACACTTTGACATGACCAAACCCTTCGAAAAGGCCTTTGACCTCAAGGTCGGGGAACGGGTTGAAGTGAAGTTCATCAACGACACCGAAATGTGGCACCCCATGCACATTCACGGCCACACCTTCCAAATCGGCACCACCGGGGCTCGCAAGGACACCGTCATCGTCCGCCCCAAAGAGACCGTCACCGTCTATTTCGATGCCGACAATCCGGGCCAGTGGCTCTTCCACTGCCACAACGCCTACCATGCCGAACGCGGCATGATGGGCGTCTTCTCCTACCTCAAGTAAGACGGCCCCCATGAATCCAATCGCGCTCACACCCCTGCTCATCCCCTCACCCACGGTCAGTGCGCTGCAACTGGGGCCACTGACCATCCGCTTCTACGCCCTGTGCATCCTGGCAGGCATTGTGATTGCCGTCTGGCTTACCGGGCGACGATTAACCGCCCGCGGAGGCAAACCCGGAACAATACTAGATATTACAATCTGGGCCGTCCCCTTCGGCATCGCCGGCGGACGGATCTACCACGTCATCACCAGCCCAGAACTGTACTTCGCGCCAGGGAAGAACCCCTGGAACGCCCTGAAGATATGGGATGGCGGCATGGGCATCTGGGGAGCAATAGCCTTGGGCCTTCTCGGCGCCTACATAGGGTGCCGACGCAGCCAAGTCTCCTTCACCGCCCTCATAGACGCAGCAGCCCCCGGGCTCCTGATCGCCCAAGGCCTCGGACGTTGGGGGAACTGGTTCAACAACGAACTCTACGGCGAACCCACCACAGTGCCGTGGAAACTACAGATCCATCAGA
>JBDTQM010000366.1:0-2749 GCA_039932175.1 Specibacter sp. | reverse complement strand
CACGGTACGGCCGCAGAAATCCGGGCCGGCCGGATGACCGAATCCGAGGCTGAGGAGTCCCTGCCGGCGACGATCAACTCCCTCACGGCCGGACAGCACTTCGTGGCCACGCAGGAATAGGGGCGGCCCGCACGCCCCCGCCTGCGCCGGATTCCCCGTAAGGGGCGGGCCAGGCCCAACCGGTAGGCTGAGTTGTACGCCACCGCACAAAGGAGTTTCCCTGTGAATACCGTCAGGCCCCAGGATGAAGTTGCAGGCATCTGCGCCGATCTCATCCGCTTTGACACCAGCAACTTTGCCGACAACGAAGGCCCCGGAGAGCGGGCCATTGCTGAACACACGGCAGCGTTGATTGCCGAAGTTGGATTTACGCCTGACTTGTACGAGTCCTCACCGGGCCGGGCCAACGTGGTGACCCGGGTGGAAGGCAGCGACTCCTCCCTGCCGGCCCTTGTGGTGCATGGGCACCTGGACGTGGTCCCTGCCCAGGCCCATGATTGGAGTGTTGACCCCTTCGGCGGTGAAGAGCGCGACGGGCTCATCTGGGGCCGCGGCGCCGTCGACATGAAGGACATGGACGCCATGATCCTCTCGGTGATGCGTTCCATGGGCAGGGAAGGCCGCAAGCCCAAGCGGGACATTATCTTCGCGTTCTTCGCCGATGAGGAGGCCGGCGGCACCTATGGGGCACGGTGGAGCGTGGACAACAGACCCGAACTATTTGAGGGCGCCACGGAGGCCATCTCCGAAGTGGGCGGCTTCTCAACCGACATCAACGGAAAACGGGCCTACCTGCTGCAGACGGCCGAGAAGGGCCTGGCCTGGCTGCGGCTCACAGCTCACGGCCGCGCCGGGCACGGCTCCCACATCAACACCGACAACGCCGTAACCCGCCTGGCCCGGGCAGTTACCCGCATCGGCGACCACCAGTGGCCCATCGAATACACGGCCACCACGCGGGCCTTCCTGGAGGGCGTCTCGGAACTGACAGGGGTCGAATTTGACGAGTCCAATCCGGACACCCTGTTGAGCCAGCTGGGCACGGTGTCCCGGTTTGTGGGCGCCACCTTGCAAAACACGGCCAACCCCACATTCCTCAAGAGCGGCTACAAGGCAAATGTGATTCCGGGCACGGCGGAGGCCATGATCGACATCCGCACCCTGCCCGGCCAGCACGAGCAGGTGCTGGAACTGGTGCGTGAATTGGCCGGGGACGGCATTGATATTTCCACCATTCACAATGACGTGTCCCTGGAAACCCCCTTTGCCGGCAATTTGGTGGATGCCATGATCGATTCCCTGCATGTTGAGGATCCCGGCTCCACAGTGCTGCCGTACACGCTGTCGGGAGGCACTGACAACAAGTCCCTGAGCCGCCTGGGCATCACCGGGTACGGATTCGCCCCCTTGCAGCTGCCCCCGGAACTGGACTTCACGGGCATGTTCCACGGCGTGGATGAGCGGGTGCCGGTTGATTCGTTGAAGTTTGGTGTCCGCGTGTTGGACCGCCTGCTGAGCAACTACTAAGGCGCGCCCATGAGTGTTGAGCTGGATGAACTCCTACCCGATGAGCTGCTGGAACGGTTCCGCGTTCGCGCCAAGGGATATGACGAGCGCAACGAGTTCTTCCACGAGGACTTGGCCGAGCTGAAGCAGGCCGGATATTTGCGCATGTTTGCTGCCGCGGACGACGGCGGTCTCGGCTTTGGGCTGGAACAGGCGGCCGCCGCGCAACGCCGGTTGGCAACGGCTGCCCCGGCAACGGCGTTGGCCATCAACATGCACCTGGTCTGGACAGGTGTGGCCCACCTGTTGTCAGTGCGCGGGGATGAGTCCCTGCACTATGTCCTGACCGAGGCGGTGGCGGGTGAAGTGTTTGCCTTTGGCAACTCGGAAGCCGGCAATGACCAGGTGCTCTTCGACTCGAACACGGTCGCAGCGCCGCTGGGCGATGGCAGCTTCTCCTTCACCGGCACAAAGATCTTCACGTCCCTGTCCCCGGCCTGGACACGATTGGGGATCTTTGGCAAGGATTCCACGGGGGAGGAGCCGGTGCTTGTGCATGGGTTCATCACCCGCGACACACCCGGCTACACCATCAAGGATGACTGGAACACCCTGGGCATGCGGGCCAGCCAGTCAAACACAACTGTTCTCGACGGTGCCGTTGCCCCGGCCAACCGGATCTTTAGGAAACTCCCGGTGGGACCCAACGCCGATCCGCTGATTTTTGCCATCTTCGCCTGTTTCGAGACACTGTTGGCGGCTGTGTACACGGGGCTGGGGGAGCGGGCTTTGCAGATTGGTGTGGCCACAGTCCACAAGCGCACGTCCAAGAAGAACGGCGGCAAAAGTCACGCCCAGGATCCGGACATCCGCTGGCGGATTGCAGACGCTGCACTGGCCATGGACGGGCTGTACCCCCAGCTGCAATCAGTGGCCAGGGACGTGGACCAGCTGGCAGAGCACGGCGCAATGTGGTTCCCCAAACTGGTGGGGTTGAAGATCCGTGCCACCGAGACTGCGCGCACCGTGGTGGACCTGATCATTCGCGTGAGCGGCGGCGGCAGCTACTTTGCCGGCAGTGAGCTGGGCCGGCTGTACAGGGATGTTTTGGCCGGCATGTTCCACCCCTCGGATGATGAATCAGCCCACTCCACCATTGCCAATGCCTGGCTGGGGCCAATCGAACCTTAACGGCGTGAGCGTCACCGGAGTGGTGCGCCCGCGTCCGGCCGAGCACATCGAA
>JBDTQM010000365.1:0-2778 GCA_039932175.1 Specibacter sp. | reverse complement strand
GTTGGGGGCCAGGGAAGCGTCCGCCAGTGCGGCCAGAATCGCCGTCCTGTCAGGTTTTCCCGACGCCAGCAGCGGCAGTTCGGAGACAAACACCACAGTCTTGGGCACCAGATGGGGTTCCATGGCGGCCGCTGCTCCGGCCAGCAGCTCAGCCAACGAGCATGAGCCAACAACCATGGCCGCCACCGCCTGGCCCCATTCCGCGGAAGGAACGGGGGCAACAAACGCTTCCCGAACACCCAAAACCCGGTGCAGGCCGTCGGTGACGGTGCCGGCGGAAACCTTCAGCCCGCCCGTGATGATCACATCGTCCACCCTGCCCAGCACGCGCAGCCGTCCCTCACCGTCCAGTTCGCCCAGGTCGCCGGTTTCATACCAGCGCACCAGCTCGCCATCGAGCTCTTCCGCAAAGAAGGACGCGCTGGTCAAAGCCGCATTGTCCAGGTAGCCGGAGGCCACAACGTCCCCGCCGAGCACCACTTTGCCGTCGCGAATGGTGAGCTGCACGCCGTCGAGCGGGACGCCGTCGTACACGCAACCGCCGCACGTTTCGCTCATGCCGTAGGTGGTGACCACGTTCAGCCCGGCACCGCGCGCGGCCTCAAGCAGCACGGGGTTGATGGGGCCCCCGCCCAGCAGGATCGCGTTGAAGCGGCGCAGCACCGTCAGCGTTTCGGCGCTCGGATTGGTGAGCAGGCGGCTCAGCTGGGTGGGCACCAGCGAGGTGAACCGCATCTTGTCGGTGAGCTCCAGCGCCGCCTCGGTGAACGCCTCGGGGGTGAAGCCGCCGCTCAGGTCCATGGCCCAGGGGCGGGTGCCGGCGAACAAGCTGCGCACCAAAACCTGCAGGCCCGCAACATAGTTCAGCGGCAGTGCCAGCAGCCACTGACCCTCGCCGCGCAGCGCCAGCGCCGTGCCCACGGACGACGCCGCCAACGCGTCCACGCTCAGCAGCGTGCGCTTGGGCGTTCCGGTGCTGCCGGAGGTCAGCACGACGGCGGCAATCTCCGTGTCGCTGCCGGCCGGCAATCCCAGCTCACTTTGCGGGATGAGCGTGAAGCTGCCGTCGGGGGCGATCTGGACCGCGGGGCCCTCGCCGGAGAGTGCTTCCGAGAGTGCCTTGAGCAGGGGTTCGATGTTCATGTGCGCCTATTGCTGGGTGGGATTAGAAGTAGTACGGGAAGGAGGACCAGTCGGGGTCGCGTTTTTCCAGGAACGCTTCCTTGCCCTCCACGGCTTCGTCCGTCATGTAAGCCAGGCGGGTGGCTTCGCCGGCGAACACTTGCTGCCCGGCCAGGCCGTCGTCGGCCAGGTTGAAGGCGAACTTGAGCATGCGGATGGCCTGCGGGGACTGGCGGGCAATGTCGGCCGCGTATTCCAGCGCGGTTTTCTCCAGGTCCGCGTGGGCAACCGCCTCGTTGACGGCGCCCATGCGGACCATGTCGTCGGCGGAGTATTCACGGGCCAGGAAGAAGATTTCACGGGCCGATTTCTGGCCGATCTGGCGGGCCAGCAGGGCCGAGCCGTATCCGGCGTCGAAACTTCCCACCGTGGCGTCGGTCTGCTTGAACTTGCCGTGCTCGCGGGAGGCGATGGTCAGGTCCGAGACCACGTGAAGTGAGTGTCCGCCACCGGCAGCCCAGCCGTTCACAACGGCGATGACCACCTTGGGCATGGTGCGCATGAGGCGCTGGACCTCCAGGATGTGGAGGCGGCCCGCACGTGCCGGGTCAATGGTTTCCTTGGTTTCCCCGTCAGCATACTTGTACCCGTCGCGGCCACGGATGCGCTGGTCGCCGCCGGAGCAGAAGGAATGCCCGCCGTCCTTGGTGGAGGGGCCGTTGCCCGTCAGCAGCACTGTTGCCACGTCCGGGGTCATGCGGGCGTGGTCCATGGCGCGGTACAGCTCATCAACCGTGCCCGGGCGGAAGGCGTTGCGGACCTCGGGGCGGTTGAAGGCGATGCGCACAGTGGGCAGGTCGCGTACGACGGCGCCGGCGGAGTCCCGCTCCACCTGGCGGTGGTAGGTCATGTCGGTGAAATCAAAGCCCTCCACCACGCGCCAGCGTGTGGGGTCGAAGATGTCGGATACCTGATCTGGAAGATTCTGCACGCTGCTCACCCTAACGATCTTAGCTGGCAGGCGTCTGCGCCGCGTGCTGGGGGGCTCAGCTGATGCAGAACTCGTTGCCCTCGGGATCGGCCATGGTGAACCAGGAATGTGGTCCCTGCCCCGCCTCCCAGAGGAACGTGGCACCCCGGCGCTCAAGGCGCGATCTGACGGCGCCCCTGTCGTCGCCGTCGAGCCGCACATCCCAATGGACGCGGTTCTTTCCGGACTTGGCTTCCTCGCCGCGCTGGAACAGAATCCTGGGTTGATCCGGGCTGGCGTCAGCCCCGGCTGTGATGGCGGCGCCGATGGCCCACACGAGGATGCCGTTGTGGGTCATCGTTTGCTCCTTCGTGGCAACCCCCTTCTCCACCATGGATCGGATGAAGTCTTCCTCCGACGGTTCCACCTGCCAGCCCATGGTCTCAGCCCACCAGTCGGCAAGCTGATGGGGGTTTTGGGAATCGACAACGATTTGCAGTGAATACGCCATGAAGAGAGTCTGCCCGTGCTGGGGGTGCCCGTCCAGTACTGAACTTATGCGCCGAACCCGCATCGAGTTTCGCGCATAAGTACTTATGCGCGAAACTCGTGATGAGTTTCGCGCATAAGTTACCTCAGAGTTAAAGAGTTAGGCCAGAATGCGCAGCTTGGAGTTGCTGCGGCCA
>JBDTQM010000364.1:0-2790 GCA_039932175.1 Specibacter sp. | reverse complement strand
GTCGAAAAAACCGCGAAATCGCGTTTTTTCGACCACTTCTGCGGGTCAGTTGCTTAATGGCGGGTGCTAGTCCGCAGCGTCTTCCTTGCGGACGGCGTAGTGGTGGCCCTGTGAATCGGTCTCCTGTTCAAAGTGGGAGAGCTGCTCCTCGCTGCTGTCTTCAAAAGCATCATGGCGGTGCACCACCGGGGCATCCATGTCGCCCTGGTCAGCCGGCCCAAAAACTTTCTTGAGCTTCTCCGTGCCATGCATGAATTTGTCCACGAACTTTTCACCGCTCGTCATCGTCAACACCCCTCTCATCAGAGAAAAATCCCACTGCCGGAACGCCTTCAGTTTACGCCTGATGCCCACCAAAGGCACCGGCGGATTGGCGCAATCATGGGCCGCCAGGGCTTAGCGCAGGGACCTGTCAGTGGGGTCCGTGGGCACCAAATACGTGCTGCCGTCGGCCCGGGTGACTGTAGTCCACTGCACAGTTGCTTCCTGCTGGCTCTTCAACAGCGCCTTGTTCTCCGGCGTCATCTCATGATCCAGGGGGCTGCTGCTGGCAGGGCCCAAAATGTAGCGCAAGCGGCCTGTAAAACGCATCATTTTCTGTACCAGACTCATCTTGGGCATGGGCGTAATTCCTTATGGCGCTTGGGCCGGAAATGGGATTCACCGGCCGGTTGATAAAGGCGATACTATACATAGTACCCTGATAGTTAGGGTACTAATCAAAATGAGGGAGCAAGGCAATGGGCACCACGGAAAATGATCTGCTGCTGGAGCGGCAGCTTTGTTTTGGCCTCAGCGTGGCCTCCCGCAGCGTCATTGCCGCGTACAAGCCCGTACTGTCAGCCCTGCAGCTGACCCACCCGCAGTACTTGGTCATGCTGGCCCTCTGGGAGCAGGCGCCGCGCAAGGTCAAGGAGATTGGCAGTGCCCTGCTGCTGGAATCTGCCACACTCTCGCCGCTGCTGAAACGCCTGGAAGCGCTGGGGTACATCACCCGCGCCCGCGACGCGAGCGACGAACGGGCCCTGGCCATTGACCTCACTCCCACTGGAGCGGCGCTGCGGGAACAGGCCTTGTCCGTGCCCGGGACCATGATGGCCAAGCTGGGCCTGGACCGGGAAGGGGCTATGGCGCTGCACAGCACCATGATGGCCCTGATCGAGGCGGCCACCCGCACTGAGGAATCCGCGGACGCCAAGACCTTGGCAGTGGCGGATAATTAAGGACATGACCTCTGCCCCACTCCCCCTCGCTGAGGATGCCTGGCAGGCCCGCGCCGCAGCGCACCAAACCCGCGTCAACCGCTACGCAGCGCCATACTTGGCCCGCCGCTCGGCCAACCAGAAGCACCCGGTGGAAGATTTTCTCTTCACCTATTACAACCAAAAGCCCGGCCAGCTGCAGCGCTGGCACCCGGGCGCCGGCTACATCCTCACGGGGAACGCCGCCAATGAGCGCCTGAACTGGAAGTTTTACCGAGCCGCGGGCGACGTCGAATCCCTGGCCGGCGGGGCACCCCAGGGAAGTTCCGGCGTCGTCTTCGACAAGGAAAAGTTCCTGGCTGAGCGCAAGGACGCGATTGATTTTGCCCGGATAATTCTGGGGCGCACGGCCGCCCGACCGGCGCAGTTTGGCTGCTTTGGGCTCCACGAGTGGGCCATGGTGTACAAGCAGGACGCCAACCAGGTGCGGCACGAATACCTTGAGCTGCGCCTTGGTTCGCGCGGCACCGACCAGGTGGTTGAGAACAGCAGGATCCGCTGCACGCACTTTGATGCGTACCGCTTTTACACCCCGCAGGCAACGGGCCTCAATGAGCTGACGCCGACCCGCGAGAACCAGCGCGACATGGAACAGCCCGGCTGCCTGCACGCCAACATGGACCTCTACAAGTGGGCCTACAAACTCTCACCCGCCCTGCCCAGCGAGCTGGTGATGGATTGTTTTGAGCTTTCCTGGCGCATCCGGGCCATGGACATGCAGGCATCCCCCTACGACCTGGCCCAATGGGGCTACCCTGCCATCGCGATTGAGACTGTCGCCGGAAAAGCCGACTATGTGGCGGCACAGCGGGCGTTCAGCGCCGAGGCGGCCCTATTGCGAGAGAGGTTGCGAGCCGCGGTTGATGCATTGGTTTCCTAACACAACCAGCCCGTCATGATTTGGCCGGAGCGCCAACGGGCGCCCGCTTCGAAGACCCATGATCCGTGATCCATTGTGACCAAATCCCTGCAACCACTTTGACCTGCACCCCAAGGAGTCCTACTCTTATTTCACCAAACAATAATTATATTTCATATTACGAAATTATAGGAGTCGCATGTCAGCCTCACTCAGCACCGGCCAGGAAACACCCGGATTCAGCCTCCCCGACGCAAGCGGCACCAACATCTCGCTATCCGACTACGCCGGGCGGCAAGTGATTGTCTACTTCTACCCCAAAGCGGCAACACCTGGCTGCACTACCGAGGCCTGCGATTTTCGCGACAGCCTGGCAGCGCTGCAGGCGGCGGGTGTGGATGTTGTAGGAATCTCCACCGACCCACTCGAGGCCCTAAGTAACTTCGCCAGCGAATTTGAGCTCAACTTTCCCCTGCTTTCCGATGCTGACCACCAAGTTGCCGAGGCCTGGGGCGCCTGGGGAGAAAAGCTGGTCAACAATAAGACTGTCATCGGAACGCTCCGCTCCACAGTGATTGTCAACGCCGACGGAACCGTGCGAACCGCCGAGTACAACGTCAGTGCCGATGGGCACGTTGCACGCCTTCGCGCCGAGCTGGGGCTCTAAGC
>JBDTQM010000363.1:0-2799 GCA_039932175.1 Specibacter sp. | reverse complement strand
GGCCCTAGTCTGGGAACTATGAGTGAACCCGGCCACTGGCAAGACCCCGCCGCAGGCGCCCCGAATCAACAGCCACAGTATGCCCAGCAGCCGCTGCCGCAGGTCCAGGCGCCGGGTGCGGCACTGAATTACCGGCCGGACTATTGGGCCCATCCGGCACCCGCACCGGCCCCCAAACGGGTCGCCGGCACCGGCGTCAAAGTGATAAACATCATCCTGCTGTGCGTGTTTGGGCTGGTGGCGGTGGGAACACTGGTGTTCTTTGCCTTTTCCCTGGGTGTGAGCGTTTTTTTGATCTGCGGCACCCTGGCCCTGATCCCGCTGGCCATTTGCGTCCTGGCCCTGATGTGGATTGACAAGTGGGAACCCGAACCTGTCCCGGCCCTCATCCTTGGCTTTTGTTGGGGCGCGGGCATGGCTGTCATCACCACCTTGGTGTTGGGCAGCTGGGTGCAGCCGCTGCTCATGGCCGGGGGCACCGACGTCGATGCGGACATGGTGGGGGCCGTCATCCAGGCACCGTTGGTGGAGGAGATCTGCAAGGGCGCGGGCCTGCTCCTGCTGTTCTTCCTGCGCCGGCGCACCTTTGACGGGCCCATAGACGGTGTTGTATATGCAGGCATCATCGCCGCCGGCTTCGCCTTCACGGAAAACACTCTTTATTTCTCCAACGAACTGCAGCAATCCGATGGCGCCACCGGCGGGCTGCTGGCGATCTTTGTGATGCGCGGCCTGATGTCCCCGTTCGCCCACGTCATGTTCACCGCATCCCTGGGCCTCTGCGTGGGCTACGCGGCCCGCAACGGCGGAACCCTGATGGTCCTGGGTGCGTGGGTGGCGGGTCTGGTCCCGGCGATGCTCCTGCACGGCTTGTGGAACGGCACATCGTTCCTGGGCGCCAATTTCTTCCTTATGTACGGCGCGCTCCAGGTGCCGCTGTTCATCATGTTCATCCTTGGCATCATCTGGCTGCGCCGCTCCGAGGCCAAACTCACGCGCATGCGCCTCTCCGACTACGTTCCGTCCGGCTGGTTCACCGAGCCGGAGGTGCCGATGCTGGCAACAGCTGCCGGACGCCGTCGTGCCGTGGCATGGGCAAAGACGTTCGCGGCCGGGCTCGTCATGAAGGAATTCATCCGGCTGGCAACACGCCTGGCCTTCACGCGGCAGCGGATCCTGGTGGACGCCAGGGGCACCGCCGGCACTGCCGCCGGTCGCCGGTTCGCCACGGACCAGGTGCTGGAGCTGGCTCTGCTGGAGAAGATCACGGCAGTGCGCAACGAGCTGCTGGGCCGGCACGCCCGCGCCGTGTGGGCGGCCCGGCAAGTTCAACAGGCGCAGCTGGCCCAACACCAGGCCCGGCAAATCCAGGGGCAGAACACCCAACCCCCGCGTTACTAGCCCTTAAACCAAACTGACCCGCAGCAGTGGTCGAAGAACACCGCGAAATCGCGATTTTTCGACCACTACTGCGGGTCAGACGCTTGGGCGTGGGGACTACGCCAGGAGGGTTGGCTTGATCTGCTGCAAACGGCCCAGCAGGCCGTTGACGAACTGCGGGGACTCATCCGTGGAGAGAACCTTGGCCAGTTCAACAGCTTCGCTGACAGCAACGGCGTCGGGGACGTCGTCGTTGTACAGCAGCTCCCAGGTGCCAATGCGCAGGATGATGCGGTCAACGGCAGGCATGCGCTCAAGCGTCCAGCCCTGCGAATATGTCTGCAGGAACTCGTCGATGCTCTCGGCCATGGCTGTGACGCCCTCAACCAGATCAACCGTGTACAGGTTGATGATTTGATCAGTCTTTTCGCGGCGGGCGGTCATCGCGGACATGGCGCTCACATCCCGCTGCTCAGCCTCGAACAAGATGTCCAAGGCACGGCGGCGGGCCTTGCTGCGCGCCGAATTTGGTTTGCCCGTGGGGCTGCTCTGGGGGCTTGCCACTACTCGCTTACACGTCCCTGGTAGCTTCCGTCACGAGTGTCAACCTTGACAAGGGTGTTGTTCTCAACGAACAAGGGAACCTGGATCTCGTAGCCGGTTTCCACCGTGGCGGGCTTGGTGCCTGCGGAGGAGCGGTCTCCCTGCAGGCCGGGCTCGGTGTAGGTGATGCGCAACTGAACCGACGGGGGCAGTTCAATGTACAGCGGGGTGCCTTCGTGCAGGGCGATGGTGACGTTGATGTTTTCGAGCATGAAGTTGGTGGCGTCACCAACCGTCTTGGCCGGAACGGTCAGCTGGTCAAAGTTCTGGTTGTCCATGAAGACGAAGTCTTCGCCGTCCTGGTACAGGTACTGGTAGTCGGAGCGGTCGACAACGGCGGTTTCAATCTTCAGGCCGGCGTTGAACGTCTTATCGACAACCTTGCCGGAGAGGATATTGCGCATCTTGGTGCGAACAAAGGCACCACCCTTGCCGGGCTTTACGTGCTGGAACTCAATGATGTTCCACAGTTGGCCCTCAAGCTTGAGGACAGTGCCGTTCTTAATGTCGTTAGTCGTTGCCACAGTAGCCTCTTATGTATAAGTGTTATCAAAAATCCATTGACCATATTACCGCACTATGCCGGGGCGCGCCGCATGATCCTCGCCACCATGGCAAACTCCGCCGGCACTGCAGGACTGCCTTATTTGAAGTCTTCGGTTTGTTCGGCGAGATCCAGGGCCCGTTTCAGTGAGACTGTTGAGGAGTAGATGGCCGTGGCATCCGCCCCTGCCGCCACCCTGAGCTCCAACGCCGTGGCGAACTTTTGCGCCGCGGCCACGACCTGCTCGTTGCTGAAATACACCTTGCCCAGGT
>JBDTQM010000362.1:0-2873 GCA_039932175.1 Specibacter sp. | reverse complement strand
CGTAGCCGCGCTCAATGACGTAAATGTTGCGCAGCTCGGAGGTGCCCTTGGCGGCCAGCATGGCCAGCAGGATGCAGGCGGCCGGGCGCAGCGCCGGGGGGCAGCCAATTTCCGCTGCACGCCAAGGGGTGGGGCCCGTGACGTCAATCCTGTGCGGATCCAGCAGGCGAACACCGGCACCCAGGCGGTTCAGTTCCGTCAGGTAGATGGCCCGGCCCTCGTACACCCAGTCGTGGATGAGCGTGGTGCCTTCGGCACAGGAGGCAATGACGGCGAAGAACGGCAGGTTGTCAATGTTCAGGCCCGGGAAGGGCATGGGGTGGATCTTGTCCGGGGCCGCCTTCAGCTCGGACGGCAGCGTGGTGATGTCCACGAGGCGGGTTTTGCCGTTGCGGGCCACGTACTCGGCGGACTTGAGGTACTTGAAGCCCATTTGCTCCAAGACCTTCAGTTCAATCTCCATGAACTCAATGGGCACGCGCGTCACGGTGACTTCAGACTTCGTGACAATGCCGGCCGTGATCAGGCTCATGGCCTCGATGGGGTCCTCGGAGGGCGCATACTCGATGTCCACATCGATGCGGGACTTGCCGGTGATGGTCAGGGTTGTTGAACCAACGCCCTCCACCGTGACGCCCAGGCCCTGCAGGTAGAAGCAAAGGTCCTGCACCATGTAGTTGGGGCTGGCGTTGCGAATGATTGTTTTGCCTTCGCGGTGCGCGGCGGCCATGATGGCGTTTTCGGTGACGGTGTCGCCGCGTTCGGTCAGCACAAATGTCCTGTCCATGGCATCGCTCACGGGAGCGTGGACCTGGTAGAAACCGTCATGGGCGTTGACTGTGAGGCCAAATTCACGCAGTGCCTGCATGTGCGGTTCCACTGTGCGGGTGCCAAGGTCGCAGCCGCCGGCGTAGGGAATCCGGTAGGTGTCCTGCTCGTCCAGGAGCGGGCCCAGCAACATGATGACGCTGCGGGTGCGCTTGGCTGCCGCAATATCCATGGCCGCAAGGTCCAGCACGGCAGGGCGGCGGATCTGGAGATCGTTGTCTTCCAGCCAGGTGCACTCAACACCAATGGAGGTCAGCAGTTCAACAATGCGGTTGACCTCTTCAATGCGGGCCAGGCGGCGCAACGTGGTGGTGCCGCGGTTCAGCAGGCTGGCGCAGAGCAGGGCAACGCCTGCGTTCTTACTGGTGTTTACCTCGACACTGCCGAAAAGCTGGCGCTCCCCGTGCACACGCAGGTGTGTAACGGTGTTCTTGGTGGCGGCTCCCACGCTGACGAGGTTGGCCTCCAACAGTGCTTCCATCCGCTGGATCATCCGCAAACTCAGGTTTTGTTTGCCTTGTTCCATCCTGGCGACAGCGCTTTGGCTGGTTCCCAGCTGGGACGCCAATTCACCTTGGGTCCAGCCTTTTTCGGTGCGCGCGTCGCGCACCAATACGCCAACTGTTTCTGCAGCCATTTGAGTCATACAAACTTTTATATCACAGCATGCATATTTAGCTTGACATTTGTGACCCAATGGACAATTTGTGCGAAAAATGGCAGAAATTAACCATTACATGCGATAAATCGGAAATCTGCGCGGCTGTAGGGGCGGGGACACACTCAACGGTACCCCGGTCCCGGCCGAGCGCACCAAAACACGCCTCAGCTTTTTGGACAGTGGCGCCGGCCAACCTCAGGATCCCACGTGCCCGGAACCAAGGCGACAAAACACGCCGCAACGCCCTGCGATAGGCTGGCCTCACACGATTTAGGAGGCAGCATGGCACGCAAGGCCACTTCCCAGGACGTCGCCGACCACGCGGGCGTTTCCCGCAGCGCGGTCAGCTTTGTCATGAACGGCCGCGCCGACGGCAACATAGCCAAGGACAAGCAGCTGCTCATCCTGGCTGCCGCCAAGGAGCTCAACTACACGCCCAATTCGGTGGCTCGCTCGCTGCAAGCCCAGCGCACCCACACCATTGGCGTTGTCACTGACTCCATCGCCGGCGGGCCCTTCGCCGGAAAGCTCCTGCAGGGGGCCAGCAGCGCCGCGTTCCAGGCAGGGTATTTGCTCTTGGTCATTGACACTGCGAGTGAGGACATCAGGGAAGACGGCGCCTTCACCACGCTCCTCAACCGCCAGGTCGATGCCTTGGTGTTTGCCGCCATGAGCCTGCGCGCACACCGTCCCCACGCCGCCATGCACGGCACGCCGTCAGTATTGGCAAACAGCTTTGACCCGGCCGGCACCCTGCGCTCGATCATTCCCGACGAGGTTGCCGGGGGTCGCGCGGCCGCCCAGATCCTGCTCGACGCCGGGCACACCGCCATTGCCTATCTGTCCGGCACGGGTGAGTTGGTGGCCACGGAGCGCCGCACCGAGGGCTTCAACGCAGCCATTTCCGAGGCGGGGCTGCCCGCCATCAAGGCGCGGGAAACCGGCTGGGAAATCAATGACGGCTTTGTTGCCGCCATGCATCTGCTGGCGGACGACGGCGGACACTCACCAAAGCGCGAACGCCCCACCGGTGTTGTCTGCGCCAACGACCGGGTTGCATTGGGCGTCATGCTTGTCTGCGGCCAGTTGGGCCTGCGGGTTCCTGAAGACCTCAGCATTGTGGGATATGACGACGACGAGCCGCTGGCCCGGACCACTGTGCCCGGCCTGACAACAGTGGCGCTGCCCCACCGGGAAATGGGCGAAAAGGCCATTGAACTGCTGCTTGGTGATCTCCGCAGCGGGGACCGGGACCAGGCGGGCGGCACCATCCTGGTGCCCTGCCCCGTGGTGATGCGCGGTTCCGTGGCCGTCCCGGCGCAGTAACTTGGGTGTTCTGGGCCCACGCACCCGAGGGGCCCCGGCCGAGGCACGAGGTTGGGGA
>JBDTQM010000361.1:0-2908 GCA_039932175.1 Specibacter sp. | reverse complement strand
CCATTTTGTGGAAACTCCAAGGGTTCTCGGATTGTTATATCCGGCGTCCGGGCGCATTCTGACGCCACCATCGTGTCTCTTGACGTGGATGTAGCTGACCGGGTCGTGTGGTGGGGCGCCGATCGACGGATGGTCATGCTGCACATGCCTCGCAATGAACTGCCCGGGCCCCGGCAGCCTGCTACGGCGGCCGGGTGAGTGGAAAGGCCGGGGCTGCACCCGTGCCCGGCCTGCTGGCATCCGGACTTCCGGAATGGCCGGTTGGTCCGGACTTCAGGCGTGGGCTGTGGCCTTGCTGCGTCGGCTGCGGACCCGGCGCCCCACGTGGCTTCCGGCGAGCACCAGCAGCAGCCCGGCGGTGAAGACCCCGGCGGCCACCAGGCCGTAGTCGAGGGGGAAAACCTCCGGGTTGAAAGCTTGGTTGCCTCCGGACATGGTGTAGAGCAGCAGGTACACGCTTTGGAAGACAAAGGCCCAAAGGTAGGCCACGGAGTAGATGCCGAACGCTGCGGCACGTGAACGCACCAGCGCCCCCAGCGGGAATGCGGCCAGGAGGGTGACGATGGCGATCATGGCCGGGCCTGCGCCCTCATTGCGGCCTGTTGCCGAGCGGGGGTGAGGATGAGCGCGCAGGCCGCGACGGCGACCAATGCGCTGGCCGCCACCAGCACCTTCACGAAAGCTGGCACGTCGACGAAGAATGCCGGGAAGCCTGTCAGGGCGATGAGGACCACCGCGGTCCCGGCGATCCGTGCTGGGACGCGCTGGCGGGTGATCCAGGCGACCACGACGCACACCACCGCGATCACGGCGAGCACGGTGTCCGCAAGGAGTGCCGGCAATGGCGGCCCGATCGCCCCATCCGGGGTGGGCGCCAGGGCACTGGGGATGTTGGCGAGGCTGAAGACACCGGCGATGACGAAACCGATCCGGTTCGCGACCGACCATGGCGCGCGGGTGGGGGACATTTGATTCTCCATTCGTGTGGGGCGGCGGGTGCCGTCCCCTTCATGGTCCCGTGTGGAGAGGTTCCGGCGGATGGGCCATTGTTCCCGGAATTTGTAGGTCTTGGCCCGGGCACATGGGAACTTCTTCCCGTGCCAAGCATCCACCCGTGTGGAAGAATCTTCTCATGAGCAGCGCACAGATCCGTGTCATGCTGGCGGATGACCATCCCATCGTCCGGCACGGCCTGCGCGCACTGTTGGAGTCGCGGCCCGGATACGAGGTGGTCGCCGAGGCATCCGACGGCGCGTCCGCTGTGCGCGAAGCGGTCATCAACCGGCCCGACGTCATCCTTATGGACCTGGCCATGCCTGGCATGGACGGCATCACCGCGACACTTCGCATCCGGGAGGCCTGCCCCGAAACGGCTGTACTGGTGCTCACCATGTCCAACGACGACGACACGATCGCCAGTGCGCTCCGGGCCGGGGCGCACGGGTATCTGTTGAAGGGCGCAGGACAGGACGAGATTGACCGGGCGATCCGCGCGGTCGTGGCAGGGGAGGCAATCTTCGGCCACGGAGTCGCCGAACGCGTGATCGGCCGCGCCGGGCGCACCACAGCGGGTGAGACAGTGGCACCGTTCCCGGAGCTCACGGACCGGGAGCGTGAGATCCTGGACCGGGTTGCTGCGGGCCACCGAAACGCCGCCATCGCGCTCGAGCTTTCGCTTTCGCCAAAGACGGTGGCGAACTACCTCTCCTCCGTGTTCGCGAAGCTCGGGGTCGACGGAAGAATGGGCGCGATCATCCGTGGTCGGGAGCAAGGCCTGGGCCGGTGATGACGGGCACGGTGCTGCTTCTCGGGGCCCTGTTTGGGGCCCTTTGCTGCGTTTCGGGCTGGGTGATGGTGCGGGCATCCCGCGCCCGCTGGTCCGGATCGCTGCTCATTGTGGGAGGGGCACTGATCCTTGGTGGCGTTGCTTTCGAGGTGCTTGGGGCTGCTGGGGAACTGCCAGCAGTGGTCGCCGGGTTCGCGGTGTTGCCTGCCGGGTTCCTGCTGTTCCCGGTAGTCCGGTGGCGTGATCCGGTAACGGTTGCCCTCGTGGCCGCCATCGCCGTCACCGGTACGGCGGCAGTGCTCTGGCCGGAGGCACGCTTCGGGGTCGGAACCTTCGGCCTTGCCGTCCTGATGGTGCACGCGTGGCGGGTGTTCGAGGGCGACGTGCCCAGTGACCGCCGCGCCATGGGCTGGGCGGTGCTAGCCTGGGGCGGCGCCGGGCTCGTCATCTGCCTCATCGGCTTCCTCTCCGAAGGACTCGGACTATCGAGCGATCCGCGGGTTGGGGTCGTCGCTCTTGCATGTTTACTGCCCTGCCCGCCGGCAACGGCGATCGGCGCAGCTCGGCCGGACATTGTGGATGTGCGCGGGCTGACCACGTCCGCTGTCGTGACCGCAACGACCTTCCTGGTCCTCATGGGGGTCGGGATCGCCACCGTTTCGGTTATTGAGGAGGCCGCCCACCGTCCAGTCGGGATCCCGGCCACCGTGATCCTGTGCCTGTTGCTCGGGTTTGCGCTGCATCCGCTGCGCCACCTGCTCCGCGGGGTTGTCGATCGGCTGCTGTTTGGCGAGCGTCCCGACCCGCTGTTCGCAGCGACTGAACTGGCCGACCACCTGGGCGACGACGCTGCGGCAGCACTCCATGCGGTGCGTGAGGCATTGCTGCTGCCGTACGCCGCGGTCCACATCGACGACGACGTGGTCGCCACCAGCGGATTGAGCGTGCCGTACACCCGGGCGCTGCCCCTCCACCTTGGTGGCGGCGCCGTTGGTGCTCTGGTCATCGGCCTGCGGGCCGGCGACCTGGCCCTTGCCCGAGGCGATGAGGCCGTGCTGCGGATCGTTGCCCCCCTGCTGGCCCAGACCATCCGTGCTCAAACTTTGGCGCGTGAACTCGCCC
>JBDTQM010000360.1:0-2910 GCA_039932175.1 Specibacter sp. | reverse complement strand
AACGAAGAAGTAACTAACACCTGCAAGGAGAACCATGTCTTTTGGAACACGCGACTACGATCGCACCAAGCCCGAAATCGAATTCCCGGCACACGCCGTTCCCACCGAACTGGTCATTGAAGACCTGATCGAAGGCTCCGGCACCGAGGTGGTCCCCGGCAGCACGGTGTCCACCCACTATGTGGGCGTTGCGTTCTCCACGGGCGAGGAATTTGATTCTTCCTGGGGCCGCGGCAACCCGCTGGAATTTCGCGCCGGCATTGGCCAGGTCATCCAGGGCTGGGACCAGGGCTTGATCGGCATGAAGGTGGGCGGCCGTCGTCGCCTGGAAATTCCTTCCGAGCTGGCCTACGGCTCACGCGGCGCCGGTGGAGCCATCGGCCCCAACGAAGCGTTGATCTTTGTTGTTGACCTGGTGGCCGTGCGCTAAGCACCCCCAGTTCAACTGACCCGCAGCAGTGGTCGAAAAATCGCGAATTTCCGCAATTTTTCAGCCACTGCTGCGGGACAATTGTTTAAGGGGATGAGTGGTGGGTCGGTAGCACAATGCCACTGCCGGTACGCTGGGCTGTGTGTCCACAAAAATAGATGCCACCGAACGCCTGTTGAATCTGGTGATAGCCCTCCTGGGGACCCGGCGCGGCTACAGCAAGAGCTACCTCCGGGAACACATCAACGGCTACATGCCCGTGGCATCCACCTCCGCAGAGGAGGAAAAAGTCCAGGCGTCCTTTGAACGGATGTTTGAACGGGACAAGAAGACCCTGCAGGAACTGGGCATCCCCATGACAGTCACCACCAGCTACGACAGCGATGCCCAGGACCAGTCCCTGTACCGTATCAATCCGGTGGACTACCGGGTGCCCGAGGTCCGCCTCGACGAACCGGCCATGACGTTGCTGGCCGTCGCCGCCAACATGTGGGCGGAGGCAACCTTTGCCGCTCCGGCACAATCGGCGTTGCGCAAGATCTCCGCCCGGTCCGGGACGGGATGGTATGAGGACAGCGACACCTCGCAGTCGCGCATCCGAACGGCCGACCCCTCCTTTGAACCACTGTGGACGGCGCTGCGCAACCATCATCCCGTGGGCTTTGGCTACAGTGCCCCCGGGGCCGGGGCCAGCACCCGGCGCCGCATCCAGCCCTGGGGCCTTGGCAACAAGTACGGCCAGTGGTACCTCTCCGGCTTTGACCTGGACAAGGGGGAACAACGCAGTTTCCGGCTCTCCCGCATCACCACAGATGTGAGCGTCCACGCCCAGGAGACGTTCAACCGCCCCGAAGGATTCGCCATCGCCACGGTGCTGGAGCGCCTGGGCACTGGCACCCCGCATGCGGCCCGGATTGCCGTGCCGCTCGATTCCGCCCATTGGCTGCGCAGCCGCCCGGGCACAGGTGTGGTTGCCGGCAGCGACTGGCGCCGGGAGGGCTGGGAGCTCTTGGACGTGAGTTACCGTGAGCCTGAGTTGATGGCCGACGACGTGGCCGCCATGGGTGCCCACGCCCTGGTGGTGTCTCCTCCCGCAATGCGGGACGCCGTGGCCGGGCGCCTGCACCGTGCAGCACAGGCCGCTGCCGCCGGCCCGGACACCCTTGACTGGACCGTCCCGCTGGCAGGCCCGGCAGCCAAGAAGAAGGATTCCCGGGACCGGCTGATCCGGCTGCTGTCCATGGTGCCCTACCTGGTGGCCAACCCGGGGGTGGAGGAAGCTGAAGTATTGGCCGAGTTCAACATCAGCGCCAGGGAGTGGGAGAAGGACCTGGACACGCTCAACGTCTCCGGCCTGCCCGGTTACCTCCATGGCGACCTCATGGATGTGACCACCGAAGCCGGGCAGGTCTTCATCAGGGATGCCGAGACCCTGGCCAGCCCGCTGCGCCTGACCCAGGAGGAGGCCTGCTCCGTCCTGGTGGGCCTGCAGGCCCTCACGGCATTTCCCGGCTCCGAGCGGGCCCAAACGCTCAAGGCGGCGATCGAGTCGTTGAGCGCAGTGGCGGGGGAGGATGCCTGGCTGGCGGACGCCGTCGGGCTTGAACTGATCCCAGGTCCCGAGGTGGAAACCATCGCAGCCCTGCAGGACGCCATTCTGAACAAGCGCGCCTGCGCCATGACCTACCTGGTCCGTGCCCGCGATGAACTGAGCGAACGCGTGGTGGAGCCCGTGCGGCTCTTCTCCGTCGATTCGCTCTGGTACGTACGGGCATGGTGCCACAAGGCGGGGGACTGGCGCAGCTTCCGGGTGGATGGCATCAAGGAATTGTCCGATGCCGGGGCCCGGGACCACGTTCGCGCAACAGATGTGCCGTGGCAGCCCAACACGGGCATCTATGCCCCGGGGCGCAACGACCACCAGGTGCAGTTGGTGGGAACGCCCGCCGGCGTGCAACGGCTGGGGTCGGCCTACAACGCCTCCCTGTTTGACTTGGCCGGCGGTGAGGTGGGACTGCGCATGCTGGTGGGGGACACTGCCACGCTCGCCCCGCTGATGGCCCGGCTGGGCGGGGCGGCCCGGGTAGTTGGCCCGGCAGCCGTGCAGGCGGAAACTGCCGCATGGCTGGCACAGGCGTCGGCCAGCTATGACGCTGTGGGCGAAAACACCCCGGCTGTTCCCAGACTGGACGGATAAACTTACAAAATGGCTTGGTGGTCCTGGATTCTTCTCTGGATTGCGCTCAGTGCGCTGTCCTTGCTGTTCATGGTCTTTTTGGGCTTCAAACTGTGGCGGCAGGCGTCGGCAACCGTGCGCACTTTCAGCGATGTCAGTGCCGAGCGCGAGGCCTACTGGGAGCCGCGCCTGAAGAAGGCCACAGTGGAACACGTCACAGAAGAGCGCACAGCCGTTCCCGGCAGCGCCGTTTTTGCGTCACCTGAAGAAATGAAGGATGATTACCTAGCTACCAAAGAGGAAC
>JBDTQM010000359.1:0-2918 GCA_039932175.1 Specibacter sp. | reverse complement strand
AAACATGAACCGTGAGAAATTTTTCGTTGAAATAGATGAGTAAAAAGATGAGTTGGGGCAAATTTGGCCCTGCGTACCCTGACCTTCGAGACGTAACCGCAGATCAGCCCCATGTTGTGCCTCGGGCTGAAATCGAACCGGCGACCAAGCGAAACTCAGGGCTCTCTTGCCAACGGGCATCGTTGGTCGTCAAAAACCGTGTGTTGCCGGGGGAAAGCGAAACGATTGGGCCCCTTTGGCATGCCAAGGATTGCCGTGGGCTTTGGTTGAAAAACGTGAGCAATACGTGACGAGTCTGGGCCAAATAGTGCCAATCCGGGTATGTGGTGGTCGTTTGCCGGTGTGTCGACACGACTGATGGCATTTTATCGACTGTGAACAGACCGCCTCGGGCTTCGATACACATCGTTGTTCAGGGCACGGGTTCAGTCCCTTCAGGGCCGCCCCTATTTTGATTGAAGGTCTTGGTAGACGGTTTGACGGCTGATCCCGATGAAGTACCCACTCGCCTCGGCCGCCATCGCGACGCTCCTCGGGTTTGCCCTTGCCGGGTTCCGTCTGGCAGCCGGGCCGCCGACGGTGGGATCGCCGGCAACCGTGCCAAGTCCGCCGTCGTCCGAGCTCGCGGCGATCGTCGAGGGTGGTGTTGAGGATCGCAACGGCACAGTCCTCGACGCCCCCGCCCCGCGCTGTGCCGACGACGTCCGGGGTTCCTACAGAAGGTTCGCCGCAAGTGTCCTTGCGATGAAGGTGCCGTATCGCTCGGCTGACCATCCCCGTTTCATGACGAGGTTCTCGTACAGCTCCGCGGTCGTGCACGTGAACATGACATCTGCGGCCTCCTGGGCGCCAAGGCCTGGACGCAGGAGCCCCCGGGCCGCGATCTGCTGCGCGTTGTGCAGCATTCGCCGGTAGCGGACATCGTCGACCTCGCGCAGCAAGTCCGCCATGTCAGCATCGCCGCTGGCCGCCGCGTCCCGGATGAGCAGGATGATCGGGGCCGCGAGTGGGCTGACCTCGGCAGTGAAGCGACCGAGCTGTTCGATGAGTGCTAACGGATCCGTTGCCGTCAGCTGCGCGAGGTCGGAACGCTGCTCTGCTGGCGGGACACCCGCGCCGAGGAGGCTTTGTTCCTGGATGGCCCGCACGAGCCCGGGCTTGCCGCCGAAGTTCTTGTAGACCGATTCGGGAGACACCCCTGCCGTGTGCGCGATCTGCGCTATAGTCGTGGGCCCGAACCCGTGCGCGAGAAACAGCTCGCGCGCCCTTGCGAGCACGGTGCGCCGCGACTCCTCGGCGAGCTCCCGCCGCCGTTTTGCATCGTAGGCGCGCCTGGGCGTGGGAGGCTCTGACGCATTGACGTTGTGAGGCATGTTGTCCTAAGCTTTAACCAATACAGTTAACTGTATTTAAATTAAATCTAGCAGATATGAGCCTCCTCCACACGCCCGAGGCACCAAGGAGTCATCATCATGGACACGCCTGAGGGTATGGACCGCCTTCCCGACGGCACCGTGCGGCGCATGTTCGCCGCCGCCCGCCGGCAGGACCTCGACGCGATGGTCGCCGAGTTCGCCGACGACTATGTCAACACCACCCCCAACCACCCCGACCGCAGCTTCACCGGGAGCGCCCAGGTGCGGTCCAACTGGTCCGCCCTGTTCGCGGGAGTCCCTGATCTCACACTGGAAATACGCGACGCGGCAACTGCGCCCGATGGGAAGGTCTGGGTCGAGTGGGGCGCCCGCGGTACGCGTGGCGACGGCGTTCCCATCGAGCAGGCCGGAGTTGCGATCTTCACCGTGCGCGAAGACCTACTCGCCGCCGTCCGGTTCTACCTTGAGCCCGTCGAGCACGAGTCCGGGGACGTCAACACGGCCGTCCGGGACGTCGCAGGCGCCGATTCGAGCGGGCCACGGCCATGATCCTCGTTGTCGGCGCCACGGGTAATCTCGGCGGCCGCGTTGCCAGACTGCTGCGCTCAGAGGGGCAGGAGGTCCGCTGCCTAGTGAGGCAAAGTAGCGACGACACCGGGTTGCAGGAACTCGGCACGGAAGTTGTGCGCGGCGACCTCACGCTACCGGCCAGCCTAAATGCTGCATGTCAGGGCGTCGATACTGTGATCGCCACGGCGACGGCGATCAGTCGACGCATCTCCGGGACCAGCTCTGCGACCATCCGAGCCGTCGACGAACACGGCATGAGCTTCCTGGTGGATGCGGCCGAGGCCGCGGGCGTGCGCCGCTTCATCTACATTTCCTTCCCGGGAGCCGACACGGCTATCGGCACGCCCCTGGAACGCGCCAAGCTTGCGATTGAGAGGCGACTGGTCAGCTCGGCAATGCGGACGGTCATCGTCCGTTCGGACGGTTTCCAGGAAGTCGTCCTCGCCCCCATGGCACGCTTCGACATGGCCGCCGGGAAGGCAGCAGTCATCGGCAAGGGGGAGACAAAGAGGCGCTGGGTGGCCACTGAAGACATTGCCTCCCTCCTCGCGGCGGTCGCGATCGAGTCCGATCCGCCGTTGCTGATCGAGGTCGGCGGCCCCGAGCCGCTCACGAAGAACGAAGCCCTCGCGATCGCCGCGGAGTTCACCCATCACCGAATGAAAGTGCAGCGCATGCCGCGCCCCATAGCCCGTCTTGCGATCCGTCTGCTCGACCGCCGCAACGACGCCCTCGCATCCGTGTTCGGTGCAGGGTTGCTCGAGGACCTCCAGGAGGCCACCTGGGACGATAAGCCCCTGCGCCAGCGGGGAATCAGCCCCAGGCCCACCAGCGATTTCCTCCGCGAGCAGGCGCGCGAACTGACTTGAGCACGCGTGCTACGGGAACCGTCCGATCGAAACCGATTGATCAGCCAGAAGATCATCCGGGCCCGGTGAGGTGAAGGGCGCCCCCGGGCCAAACCGTCGCTGG
>JBDTQM010000358.1:0-2918 GCA_039932175.1 Specibacter sp. | reverse complement strand
TCCCCGGCGGTGACTGGACAGATCATGCCGCCATTTCGCGTGGGAAGGGCATGACCTGTCCAGTCACCGTGGTCTTGAAGTTTGCGCCGGTGGTTAGGGGATGATGCCAACGCGCACGTTGCCGCCGGTGGTGGCTTCCACGATGGCTGCATCCAGCTCGGCCGGCGGGAAGCTGGTGCCGACCAGTTCGGCGAAGGGGTAGTCGCAGTGCCGGGGCGCGTTGTTGTGGACACCGCGGACAGTTTTCAGGCCTCGGACCACGGCTGCCGAGGATCCTGACGCCTCAATGGAGACGTCCCAGCCGTCACTGAGGCCCAGGCGCTCGCGCATTGCCACGAAGGAATCGGGCAGGCCGGCGGGGCTCATGGGATCGACCGCTGCAATGGCGCCGAAGCGAAGCGCGTTCGCGCGCGGGTCCGGATCCGGGCCGGACACAATGACGCGCGCTCCACTGTCAATTGCCGCCGCGGCAACCGTGAGACCCACCAGGCCGGCACCTGTGACCAGCATGGCGGCGCCGTCGAGGTCCATGATGGAAGCAGCGGCATCGATGGCGGCGATGGCCGTCGCCGAGGCACAGGACAACGGAGCAGCAATTTCGCGCGGCATGGACTCGGCCACGGGAACAATGGTGGTTCCCGCACGGAGGTGGACGTGGGTGACGAACGAGCATCTTCCGCCGACAGGCATCGTAGCGCCGGGTCCCCACGTTTCAGCGCTGACAACCAGGCCGGGGCCGATTGTGTCTGCATCTGTGACGGGCCGGGCACACGGGAAACCGGCATCTGCCGCAAGGAGCTGAAGGTGAAGGCGTCGGTTGATCCTGGCGGCGGAATCCGCCCGGACTTTGACGGCAGCAGTGCCCAGCTCGTCGGAATCGAATCGGAACTGCTTGGACATTTCACCGCCGGCGTCGGCCCGCAACGGCGTGAGCGTGCCTGATCCGAGCATGAGCAGGCACCACGCCTGAACCTAAACGGACAATGCGATTGTCTCCATCGCTTGATTCCATAAACAGGGACTTTGCAGCTGGATCAAATGTTGGCCATGGCACACAGAAAGGGCTCCGTCCGTCATCCCGGAACAGGCACGCCCTACGGGGGCGCCGACAGATTTGCCTGCGGCCATGGTTCGGCCCAAAGCCCACCGGCGCAAGCGACACCCACGATTCTCAGGATCACCGCGTTTGCGCAGCTGCCCGCGGTCCGCCGGGATTTCCCCTTGTTGAAAGCCCGTGGCCCCCGGGATCCACACGCTGGATTCCAGGGGCCACGGGTCATGCCGGTAAGAAGAAGGTTTAGCTAAACGTCTTGCCCAGCAGGTCCACCAGCTGGGTGGAGCTGTAGTAGTCAAGGCGGAACGAGGTGGGGCCCATGGCGTGCACCGCACCGGACTTGACCGAGGGCAGGTTGGCCAGCACCTTTTCACCCTCAAACGTCGTCACGAGTGAGTCGTCGGCGCTGAGCAGGAACACGGTGTTGCCGTTGGCTGCCTTGGTCAGGTTTTCAAAGGAGACGAACGCAAAGTCCTGGCGTGCCTTTTCACTGGTGTCCAGGCCTTCGGGAACCTCGGCGATCTTGAAGCCCAGGGATTCCAGCACGGCAGCGTGGCTGCCTGTCTTCTTGGCCACGCCGTTGTCCTGGCCTGCGCCGTTGTAGCTGATGATGTTCGATTCCCCGGCGGGCAGCTTGATCTTGGCGGCCACATCCTTGACGTGGAGGTCGTACTTGGCGACGGCGGCGCCGGCTGAGTTCTCCGTGCCGGTGGCCTTGCCCAGTTCAAGCGCCAGGTCCTGCCAGGACTTGTCTCCGTAGTTCACCACGATGGTGGGGGCGATGGCGCTGAGCTCCTTGTAGTGGTCGGCGGCACTGTCGGCGCCGGAGGTGGAAACAACAATCAGATCGGGAGCAGCTGCCACCACTGCTTCCAGATCGAATTCCAGGTTGGGGTACAGCACGCCAACGTTGCGCTCCGCGGCAACATCGGCCCACTGCGAGAAGAAGCCCACCTTGTCGGTGACATCGCTGGGATTGGTGGCTGCCGAGCTGGTGACGGGTGCGTCGATGGCCAACAGCGTGCCCGTCACGCTCAGCGAGGTGGAGGCAATGTTCTTGGGCTGGGCGGGAATCACCGTTTCCCCGGCTTCATGGGTGATGGTGCGTGGCCATGAGGCTTCGGCGGCCGCGGTGGTGGAACTGGCGTTGGCAGTGGCAGTTGTGCCTTCGCCTGCCCCGGAGCAGCCGCTGAGGGCCATGCCGGCTGCAGCAACGGCTGCGAACAGGGGAAGGATTTTGCGCTGGAACTTCACAGTAGTGTCTCCTCGAAAGGTGGTGCGTGATGATGGGGACTGACGTGTCCCGACGTGGTCGAGCGCCGAATGTCCGCGCGCTCGTCGTTGAAAACTTAGCAGAGCCTATCCTTACTTACTAATTGGTCAGGTTTTTCTTGCGTAATTTGCGATTTCCGCGGCTGAGAATGACGTTTCATGACAGACGACGACGGCTGCCCCGCGCACAGCAACGGCCGCGGCATAGCCGTCGGGTGCCTGGACAAGCTGCACACCCGCGGGCGGATGCCCGGCCAGTTGTGCCGCCGAGCGTGTTGCGGCCTGGGCAAAACACAGCTGCGCCGGGTTGCCGGGCAACCCCACGCCCAGCGCTTTGAGTGCTGCTTCCTTGCGGACCCAAAATTCCGCCCGCAGCCTGGCGCGTTGGCTGTGGGGCAGGGCGGAAACCGTTGAGCGTTCCCCGGCGGACAGGGCGACGCTGTCAAAGCCTTTGAATTCCGTGGCCAAATGTTCCTCCACGTCCACGCCAACACTGTCTCCCTGTGTCACGGCCACGATGACCTGCCCGCCGGCGTGGGAAATGTTGGCCTGCAGGGGCCTGTGCAAACCGGGGTGGGGTGCATGGTGCAGC
>JBDTQM010000357.1:0-2935 GCA_039932175.1 Specibacter sp. | reverse complement strand
CCTCCTTCATCGGCATGGCACCCATGGAAGATCCCCGATATGTGGTGGGTATTACTGTGCAACGCCCGCAGGGAGCCATCTATGGCGTCACCCAGGGGTTAACGTTTAATCAGGTGATGGGCCAGGTGCTGCGCAGCAACAATGTTCCGCCGTCCACCACACCCCCTGTCAAGCTGCCCAAGTTCTACAAGTAAAACGGAACCAGGGAAACAAGAATTGTGAATGAAAAGGATGGCATTGAAGTGCCTGTGAAGAATCCGTCAGCGCCCCTGCGTCCGCGCCACCCCGTGGGCGCCACGCTGGGAGAGCTTGCGGCCTTGCTGGATGCCGCTGTGAGCGATCCGGGCAGTGCCGGGACAGCCCAGAGGGTCAGCGGCGTCAGCCTCGACTCACGGTCCATTTGTCCCGGCGACCTCTACGTGGCCCTGCCCGGCGCCAAGGCCCATGGTGCACAATTTGCCGCATCGGCGGTTGCCAATGGTGCCTCAGCCATTCTGACGGACGACGCCGGCACGCACCTCTTGGGCGGACTGGCCGGTGTCCCGGTGCTCACCGTGGCCGATGCCCGGGCCGCCACGGGCGTTGCGGCCGCCACGCTCTACGGCACGGCAAACATCGGTACGTTGCCGCTGTTTGCTGTCACAGGCACCAACGGCAAAACCACCACAACGTATTTTTTGAATTCCCTGCTGCAGGCCCTGGGCAACACCACCGGGCTCATAGGCACCATTGAGATCCTCGCCGGCGATGTTGCAATCCCCAGCAAGCTGACCACCCCCGAATCCACCGACATCCACGCACTGCTGGCCGTCATGGCCGAGCGCGGCATCGCTGCCGCCTCCATGGAAGTCTCCTCACATGCCCTGGCCTTTGGGCGGGTGGATTCGGTGCGTTTCAACGTGGCAGGATTTACCAACCTGACCCAGGACCACCTGGACCTGCACGGGGGCATGGAAGGCTACTTCGCCACCAAGGCCGCCCTGTTCACCCCAAGCCACGCCGGTGCGGCAGTGATCTGCGTTGATGGCACCTGGGGCCTGCGCATGGCCGCTGCCAGCACAGTGCCCACCATCACCTTGGCCACCACCGAAACCGGCGCCGAAACCGGCGCGCCGGCTCATTGGCAGGTGCGCAATGTGCGCAGGGACGGGATCGGCTCACGCTTCAGCCTGCACGGTCCGGCCGGTGAAGTTTTGCACGCAGGCACCGCCCTGCCGGGTGACTTCAATGTTTCCAACGCCGCGCTGGCGTTGCTCATGGTGGCCACCCAACTGCTTGCCGAGGCTGCCGTGGCCGATTCCGGCGTCGTGCCCGGTGCGAAGCGCCAGGAGGTGCTGGCGCGCCTGCAGCACGCCCTGGACGCCCGTGACCCGTTCTCCGTCCAGGTGCCCGGGCGCATGCAGCTCATTGGCACGGCCCCCGTGGCCGTGGTGGATTTTGCGCACAATCCCGATGCCCTGCAAAGGGCCCTGCAGGCCGTCCGGCCGGCAACACCCGGTGCCCGCGTGATAGCTGTTTTTGGCGCCACGGGGGAGCGGGACGCCACCAAGCGGCCCATCATGGGTGCCGTGGTGGCCAAGTTCGCCGACGTGGTGATAATCACCGACGACGATCCGCACGATGAGGACCCGGCGGCCATTCGTGCCGGCGTTCTGGCGGGGGCTGTTGAAGCCAATGGGCAGGGCGCCTTGGGCAGGGTCATCGAGGAGTTCGAGAACCGTGCCAACGCCATTGCCCGCGCCGTCGACCTGGCCACGCCGATCGACGTGATTTTGGTGGCCGGGCGCGGCCATGAAGTCCATCAAGAAGTCAAAGGGGTCAATATTTCACTCGATGACAGGGTGGAACTGCGGGCTGCCTTGACAGCCCGCGGATTCCCGATCACAGCGCCAACCACGATAGAGTCCTCAACTGATGATTGAAATTACTGCGGCCCAGATTGCCGCGCTCACCCATGGCACGCTTTCGGCCACCCTCGATCCGGGCACGTTAATAGATGTGGCAAGGATCGTCACCGACTCCCGGGACGCTGTTCCGGGCAGCATGTACGTGGCCAAGGCGGGGGAAAATTCCGACGGCCATGACTTCATCGCCGCGGCGTTTGCTGCCGGTGCGCTCATGACGCTGTCCGAACGCGAGGTTGCCGAGGACGACGCCGGGACTCCCTTCGCCGCCGTCATTGTCGCCGACGCCGTGCTCGCCTTGGGCGCCCTGGCCGCCGAGGTGATCAAGCGCATCCGGGCCCATTCGCCCGTGAGCGTCATCGGGATTACCGGCTCCGCCGGCAAGACCACCACCAAGGACCTGTTGGCGGGCATTTTGTCCCCGCTGGGCCACACTGTGGCGCCCGTGGGTTCCTACAACGGTGAAGTGGGTGTGCCGCTGACGGTTTTCCGTGCCGTGGAAAGCACCCGCTACCTGATCATTGAAATGGGCGCCACCAAAATGGGGCAAATTTCATACCTGGCGGACATGGTCCACCCCGACCTTGGTGTTGTCCTGTGCGTGGGCAGTGCCCATGCCGGTGAGTTCGGCTCCATTGACAACATTGCTGTTGCAAAGGGTGAACTGGTGGAGGCCCTGGCCCCTGCGGGCCGGGCTTTGCTGAACTTTGATGACCAGCGGGTTCGGGCCATGGCCGCGCGCTCCAACGCACCCGTGACCTTCTTCAGCAGCGCCGATGCGGCAGCAGCGGAAGGCAGCCACGGCGGAGGGCCGGATTTCCTGCACGCCCGGAATGTGCGCACCAACGCCGACGGCCAGCCCGAGTTTGACGTGGTTTTCCCCCGAGACCCGAAGCCGTGGCCGGTGCGCAGCAAAATGCTGGGCCTGCACCACGTCACCAATCTTTTGGCCGCCGCAGCCGCCGCGCATGCCCTGGGTGTTGCACCCGCTGACATTGTTTCCTCACTGACCACGCAAAAAGCCGCCAGCC
>JBDTQM010000356.1:0-2942 GCA_039932175.1 Specibacter sp. | reverse complement strand
GGCCGGCGTCGTACGTTCAAACGTTTCCTAGAACAAGCGATCCAGCATGGCAAAGAACGGCTCGTTCAGGTGCGGCACAATCAAGACGATGGCAAGCACAACAGCGATGATACAAAAACCGAAGCACACGTAGGCGCCCCATTTTGCGGCCTGGTTGATGTGCTCGGCGTCGTCGCTGCTCACGGCCGTGAGGCGCACGCCCAGGGAGTACATGCCAACAACGAACCCGGCACCCACCAACGTGGTCAGTGCAACTGAGACAAATCCCAACCAGTCAATCATTTCTTCCCCTCCTTGGCGGCAGTTTCTTCCGTGCCTTCCCCGGCAGTGACAGTCTCGTCTACAACCGCGGGAGCAGCCGGAGCCTTCTGCTTGGCCTTCGGCTTGGGCGCCGCAGCAGGCTTCGCCCTGGCCTTGGGCGGCTCGGCAGCCTTGGTCATGGCCTTCAGGACGGCTGTGTCAGCCCTGTCCAGTGCGGCCTGGGCCGTGGCACGGATGGCGGCAGCCTCGGCGGCACGTTTGGCGGCCTTCTCGGCAGTCTTCTCCGCGGCTCGAGCCTTGGTTGCAAGGCGTTCACGTTCCTTGCGGCTGGGAATGTGCAGGGCCTCGCCCACGGCATCCACGTCGCTGATCGCATTGCTGTGATCCACAGTTTCGCGTTGGGATTGGATGAACATGATGGTGATGGCGCTGAGCCCCAGAATGGCAACAATCACAATGCCAACAGTGCCGGTCCGGATCAGCAGGGCAGCCAGCCCGCCCACCAATGCGGCGGCGGGGAGCGTCAACAGCCAGGTGATGCCGATCTTGCCAATGGCACCCCAGCGGACAGTTGCGCCCTTGCGGCCCAGGCCTGAACCAATCACGGAACCGGAGGCAACGTGCGTGGTGGACAGGGCAAAGCCCAAGTGGCTGGAAGCCAGAATGGCTGCTGCCGTGCTGGTTTCAGCCGCGAAGCCCTGTGCCGGCTTGACGTCTGTCAGACCGGATCCCAGGGTGCGGATAATGCGCCAACCGCCGGCGTAGGTGCCCGCTGCGATGGCGATGGCACAGGTCGCGATGACCCAGAGGTGCGGACCGGTGCCAGCCTGCTGCAGGCCCGAAGCAACCAGAACCAAGGTGATGACACCCATGGTCTTCTGGGCGTCGTTGGTGCCGTGGGCCAGGGCGACCAGCGAGGAGCTGAAGACCTGGCCGCGGCGGAAACCGCCGCGCTTTTGGGTGAGCTTGTCACCGGAATCGGGGTCGGAACGCTTGGTGATGGAGTAGGCCATCTTGGTGCACAGGAAGGCCACCAGCCCCGCGATGGCGGGGGCCAGCAGAGCCGGCAGCAGCACCTTGGAAACAACCACCATGAAGTTCACTGCACCGAATGACCAGGTGCCCACAATGGCTGCACCGATCAAGCCGCCGAACAGGGCGTGCGATGAGCTTGAGGGGAGGCCAAGAAGCCACGTGAACAGATTCCACAGCACCGCGCCCATCAAGCCGGCAAAGATCATCTCAGGGGTGATCGCAACACCGTTGGGCCCGCCCTCATTGATGATGCCGCCGGAGATGGTCTTGGCCACTTCCGTGGAGAGAAAAGCTCCCACAAGGTTAAGGATCGCGGCCAGTGCTACGGCTGTCTTGGGCTTAATGGCGCCAGTGGCAATGGGTGTAGCCATCGCGTTGGCGGTGTCATGAAAGCCGTTCGTAAAATCAAAGAAAAGGGCTAGTGCTATGACAAGCACAACCATGAAGGTGAGATCCACCCGCGGTCCAATCTAAAGAGGGCAATTGCGGACTGAAAAAGTCTAAGGGGAAAAGCGGCACGCATCTTCCGCACGGCGCACAGCGCGCCCCGGGCAAGATGTGTATGCAACCTTATGATCCTACGACGAAAACGCAGCGGCAAACACTTAATTCTCCGCCGTCCGCTTCAGCAGGCGCGGCGTTGGCGCACCCGGGGCGTTCCGGTCCGGCGCTAGGCTGGTGGCAGCGGCCAACAATTCGGCACAGGGATTGAACACACCGAAAGGCAACTGCCCATGAGCAACCTGGAAGCGGCACCCCCGGAACTGACCTGCCCCAGCATTCCGGGCACCGTGGAGGTTCTTCAACCCCGTGAAGTTCCCCTGGGCGGCCCCCGCGCCATGCCTGTCAGGCGGACACTCCCCCAGCGCGAGCGGTCCCTCATCGGCGCTTGGTGCTTTCTGGACCACTACGGCCCGGACAACGTGGCTGCCACCGGTGGCATGGCCGTGGCGCCCCATCCGCACACCGGATTGCAGACAGTGAGCTGGCTGTTTACCGGCGAAATTGAACATGCGGATAGTGCTGGATATCACGCCATGGTCAGGCCCGGCGAGCTGAATCTGATGACGGCAGGCCGGGGCATCAGCCACTCCGAATACTCCACGCCGGCCACCACAGTGCTGCACGGCGCCCAGCTGTGGGTGGCACTGCCCGCGGATGCCCGATTCACGGAACCGGCTTTTGAGCACTACGCCCCTGTGCCGGCAAATCTGCCCGGAGCTGTGCTGCGTGTCTTCCTGGGCTCACTGGCTGGCCAGGACTCCCCCGTGACGACGTTTACGCCGCTGTTGGGCGCCGAAATCCTGCTCGATGCCGGCGCCAGCCTCACGCTGGAGGTGCGGGACGACTTTGAGCACGGCATTTTGGTGGATGAGGGCGCCGTGAGCGTGTCCGGAACGCCCCTGGCCTATGCCGAGCTGGGCTATGTGGGTCCGGGCCATGCGAGCCTGACGCTCGTGGCCGGGCCAGATCCCGTGCGCCTGCTGCTCATTGGCGGGACGCCGCTGCGTGAGTCCATTGTCATGTGGTGGAACTTCGTGGGCCGCACACACGAGGAGATTCTCGCGTTCCGGCACGCCTGGCAGGCCGAGATTGGTGCCGAAGGCGCTGCTATGGGTGGGGCTGCTGCGCCGGATGCCGCTTCC
>JBDTQM010000355.1:0-2968 GCA_039932175.1 Specibacter sp. | reverse complement strand
TTGTCCACCAGGTTGCCCAGCAAGGTGACGAGTTCGCGCATGTCCAGCAGCCCGGGCGGCAGTGTGCCGGAACCGCTCAATTCCAGCCCGACGCCGCGTTCCTGGGCCTGGGCCGCCTTGCCCAGCAGCAGTGCGGCCAGAAAAGGCTCGTCCAGGGTGCCCACGAACGCACCGCCCAGCCTGATGGAACTGGACAGGTCCTCGCTGGCAAAGTTCAGGGCCTCCTGGGCCCTGTCGAGTTCGATCAGGGAAATGATGGCGTGGAGCCGGTTGGCGTGTTCGTGGTTCTGTGCCCGCAAAGCCTCCACGAGGGTCTCGGTGCTGAGGAGGCTGCCCGCCAGGCGGGTCAGCTCGGTGTGGTCGCGCAGGGTTGCCACGGTTCCGGCCGGGGTGATGGCGCCTGGGACAAGGGCAGCGCGCTGGCTCACCACCAGCAGGCGGTCACCGCAGGAATGGACCTCGTCCGTGGCGGTGCGCCCGCTGAGCAGGAGCTCCTTCAACGACTCGGGCAGGTGGAGCGAGTCCACCCCCGGCGCGGCGGGACCAGTGCGGCTGGCGCGGCGGCTGCCACGGTCCCGCCCGGCCCGCCCGGCCCGCCCGGCCGGCGTCGAGCCAGCGGCGGCGGAGGGGGCGACTGGCAGTGCCAGTCCAAGCAGGAGTGCTGCGTGGTCGTTGTACAGCGCCAGGTCTCCGCCCGTGTCGACCAGGACGATGCCCTCGCGCACCGAATGCAGCACGGATTCGTAGTAGACAAACAGTTGGGCGAGGTCTTCGGGGCCCCGGCCCATGGTGACACGTTGCAAATAGCGGCCCAGCAGCCAGGCTGCCAGCGAGCCTGCCAGCAGCAATGCCGTGGACAAGCCGAACAGGGCCGGCAGGCGGGCGTTGACCAGCACCTGGACGTTGCTGACAGTCATGCCGGCCGCCACCATTCCCTTGACTGTTCCGGAAGCGTCCTTGATGGGCACTATGACCCGCACGGAGGGGCCCAGTGTTCCGGCCGTGGTCTCAAAATGGATGTGGCCGGCTTGCGCCTCCGTGATGGATCCGGCGTAGGGGCGGCCAATCTGGGCGGGATCCGGGTGGGTCCAGCGGATGCCCTCCAGGTTCATCATGGTGATGAAATCCACGTTCGCATCCTTCATGACGGCCAGCGCGTAGTTCTCCAGCATGGCCGAGGGGTCTGCGGAGCCGGCGGCCTCGAGCACCAGGGGGCTGTCCGCCAGGGCTGTGGCAATCGAGAGCATGCGCTGGCGGGTCTGCTCATAGGTGCGGGATCCGGCGTCGGCCACCATCACCGCGGCCAGGGCGGAGCTCAGGAGCAGCACGAAAAGGAGGTTCGCGGCGAACAGCCGCCGGGCAATGCTCCATTGGCGCCAAAACATAAAGTTCCCTCTCCCTGCGACCAATATGAACGCAACCGTGAGATAAGTCACGTCCGGCCGCAATCTTGTGTGAGAGGGATCGCACAACCCACCCACCAATGCTAGTCATCGAAGACCACAAGGAGTGACCATGAGCTCTCAACGACCAGGGACCGCCACCACTGCAAAGGCTGCGCGCCGCAGGCTGGACAAAACCCACTGGCTGTATATCGCAGTCATCGCTGCCGTGGTTTTCGGGGCGGCGATCGGCCTGCTGGCCCCCGAGCTGGGCAAGGCACTTAAGCCGCTGGGAACCATGTTCATCTCGCTGATCAAGATGGTCATTGCGCCCATCATTTTCTGCACCCTGGTGATTGGTGTTGGCTCCATCGCCAAGGCCGCCACGGTGGGCAAGGTGGGCGGGCTGGCGCTGCTGTACTTCATGACGATGTCCACCGTGGCCCTGGGCATTGGCCTGGTGGTGGGCAACATCATCCACCCCGGCGCCGGCCTGCACCTGAAGCCGTATGAGGCCGCCGGCGGTGCCGAGGAGAACTCCACGGTGAAGTTCCTGATGGAAATGATCCCGGGCGACATCCCCGTCCTGCCCACCCTGGTCCTGGCGCTCATGGTCGGTTTTGCCGTCCAGTCCCTGGGCAAGTCCGGGGAACCGGTGCTGAACGCCGTCAAGCACATCCAAAAAGTGGTGTTCAAGCTGATGACGATGATCATGTGGCTTGCCCCGGTGGGCGCCTTTGGTGCCATTGCCGCCGTGGTTGGCGCCACCGGCTGGGCCGCGATTGGCTCCATGGCGATCCTGATGGGCGCATTCTACCTGACCTGTGCCCTGTTCATCGTGGTCATCCTCGGCAGCATCCTGCGCCTGGTCACCGGCTTGAACATCTTCGCCCTGATGCGCTACCTGGCCCGCGAATACCTGCTGATCTTCGCCACCTCCTCCTCCGAATCAGCCCTCCCGCGCCTGATGGCCAAGATGGAGCATGCAGGTGTGTCCAAGCCCGTGGTTGGCATCACAGTCCCCACCGGCTACTCCTTCAACCTTGACGGCACGGCCATCTACCTGACCATGAGCGCCCTGTTCATCTCCACCGCCATGGGCCTGCCCATGAACCTCGGGGAGCAGATCGGCCTGCTGGTCTTTATGGTGATCGCCTCCAAGGGTGCTGCCGGTGTCACCGGTGCCGGCCTGGCCACGCTCGCCGCCGGCCTGGCCGCCCACAAGCCAGTCCTCCTGGACGGCATGGGCGTGATTGTCGGCATCGACAAGTTCATGTCCGAGTGCCGCGCCCTCACCAACTTCACCGGAAACGCCGTCGCCACCTTGCTGATTGGCAAGTGGACCAAGGAGCTTGACATGGACAAGGCCCGCGAAGTTCTGGCCGGCCGAGACCCCTTCGATGAGCTTTCCCTGGCTGAGGACGGCCACGGCACCGACGGTGACCGGCACGACGGCGGATTGCCGGAAGCCCCAGCGGGCGCCGTCACCGGGCCGGCAGGGCGCGAGCGGGTTCCCGCCGGCGTCTAAGTTCCCGGACCGCCCCAGTCGCCGAGTCTGACCGAACGCCGTCGAAACCAGTGTTGCG
>JBDTQM010000354.1:0-2977 GCA_039932175.1 Specibacter sp. | reverse complement strand
TGGGGTTTTGGCGACGAACACCGCGCCCAGCCGCTGGCCGTCTCCATCACCCAGACCACGGAGCTGGGCACCTGCTACACCCCGGCGGAGGTGCGTGCCATCTGCGACCACGCCCATTCCTTGGGCATGAAGGTCCACATGGACGGCGCCCGGCTGGCCAACGCGGCCGCCCACCTGGGCGTGCCGGTGCGTGAATTCACTTCCGACGCCGGCGTGGACGTTTTGTCCTTTGGCGGCACCAAGAACGGGATCATGTTTGGCGAGGCTGTGGTGGCGTTAAACCCACAGGCCACCGACGGACTGATTTACCTGCGCAAAATGAACATGCAGCTCTCCTCAAAAATGCGGTTCATCTCGGCCCAGCTGCTGGCCTTGCTGGCCGATGACTTGTGGCTGCGGTCGGCGTCGCACGCCAACGCCATGGCGGCCCGGCTGCGGACGGCCGTGGAAGTCCTCCCCGGGGTGCAGTGCACCCAGCCCACCGAATCCAACGGTGTGTTCGCCATCTTGCCGGACGGCGTGGCCGGGCGGTTGCGGGAGACGTTCCGTTTCTACGACTGGGACGAAGCCGCCCGGGAAGTTCGCTGGATGTGCTCCTTTGATACTCGGGAAGCCGATGTTGACGCCTTTGTGGCCGCGTTGCGCACGGAACTGGCACAGTAGCCGGCGGCTCTCACTGCGGCGCGCCTGCCGCGGATTGGGCCGGGGCCGTCATAATCTGCCAATGTGAGTCAAATCCCACACCTGCCCGCTGATTTCCGCATTGCCTTGGCGTCGCTGCGGGCGGCCCCCCGCCGCAAGGAATTGACGTTGGCGGAAGTCCCCGCCCCGGCACGCCTGGCCCCCTTTGGTGTGGCACTTGGCGCCGAGGTCAGGGTTGACGGGGAAGAACTTGCCACGGGCCGGTTCATCCTGCTGCATGATCCCCATGGCTCGGATCTTTGGGACGGCACGTTCCGCATTGTCACCTATGTGCGGGCGCAGCTCGAGGCGGACATGGGCAACGACGCCCTGCTGGGCAACGTGGCGTGGGCCTGGCTGGTGGAGGCCCTGGAGGAGGAAGGGGCCCGGTACAGCAATGCCGGCGGCACTGCCACCCGCGTCCTGTCCGAAGGCTTTGGCACCCTTGCCTCCCGCCCCGATGCCATTGACATTGAGCTGCGCGCCTCGTGGACGCCCGAGGGGCCCGATGTCAGTGCCCACCTGCAGGCGTGGAGCAATCTTGTCTGCACCTTTGCCGGCCTGCCGCCCGTGCCCGACGGCGTGACCTTGCTCCGGCAGCGCCGCCCCAGCTCCGGCTGGTGACGGTTTGGCGGGCCGCGGGGCGCCGGATTCGGATCCTGCCCCACCTGTTCCCGCACCATTCGGTAGACTAAAAGCATCATGAACAACCCAGATTCCAGCGCACACAGCCGCGCCCGGTCCAAAAAGTCCGTCTCGCACCATGGCCCCGGCACCCCGGCGGGCACAGGGGCCGTGCACGACCCCTCCGCCACAGCCGTCGAACTGGCTCCCGCCCCCCTGACCAGCGTTGTTATTGACGGCGTCCGGGTGGAGCTTGGCGACCTGCCCGAGCTGGTGGTGCTGGACATGCCCCAGGACGGGATTCCCGCCGTCGTGGAAACCCAGCCTGCCTTGGCACGCTGCGCCGCGGCGCTGGCAGGCGGGCACGGCCCGGCCGCCGTCGACACGGAGCGCGCCTCCGGTTTCCGGTACGGCCAGCGCGCCATGCTGGTGCAGATTCGCCGTGAAGGCGCAGGCACCTGGCTCATCGACCCCGAGGCCTTCGATGACTTGAAAATCATTCATGAGGCCCTGCACGGGGTGGAGTGGATCCTGCACGCCGCAAGCCAGGACCTGCCCTGTCTGGCAGGTGTTGGCATGTGGCCCAGCAAGCTCTTTGACACGGAATTGGCCGCCCGCCTGGCAGGCCTGCCGCGCGTTGGCCTGGGCGCCGTGGTGGAGTCCCTCCTGGGCTACCACCTGGCCAAGGAGCACTCGGCCGCCGACTGGTCCAAGCGCCCCCTGCCCGAGCCGTGGCTGCGTTACGCGGCCCTGGACGTGGAGGTCCTGGTTGACCTCGAGGAGGAGCTCGTGGCCCTGCTGGAAAAGGAGGGCAAGCTTGACTACGCCGCCCAGGAGTTCCAGCACCTCATCGACGCCGGGGTGCCCGCCCCGCGCGTTGACCCGTGGCGGCGCACCTCCGGCGCACACACAGTTCGCAACCGGATCCAGCTGGGCGTGGTGCGAGAGCTTTGGTACACCCGGGAGAAACTGGCCGAACACCGCGACATTGCCCCCAGCCGGCTCATCCCGGATTCGGCCATCGTGGCAGCGGCCAAGGGCATGCCCACAACCGTTCCCGCCCTCCTGGGCCTGTCCGGCTTCCACGGACGCGCCGCCAAGCGGGATGCGCCCAAGTGGCTCCATGCCATCCAGAGCGCCAAGAACAGCACCGATCGCCCGCCCCTGCAGGTTTCCACCAACACTCCGCCCCCACCCCGGGCATGGGCTGAGCGGGATCCCGAGGCGGCCGCCCGGTATGCCACGGCACGCCAGCGCCTGTCCGATCTTGCCGAGGAGATCAACATTCCCGGCGAAAACATTCTCACCCCGGACCACCTGCGCCGCGTGTGCTGGCGCCCGCCGTCGAGCATCAGCGTGGAGAGCGTCTGCGCCCAACTGGCGGAGTTTGGCGCCCGCCCGTGGCAGATTGAAAAGACGGCGGCCATGCTCACCGATTCCCTGCTGAACCCGGATCCGCTCCCGCCCAAGGAGCCCAAGGCCCCTAAGTCCGGGGACGCCGGGGACGCAGCCGCATAGTCCCCTTCCTCCCTCCCCGCATTTATAACGGGGGCGGAGCGTTGATTTTGACTCTAAGTTACTCACGGGTAACATGATGTGTGACACAGTCGTCCCCAAAATTCTTGGGCTGAACGGCATCCGTTGTACGCACTCAAGGAGCACCAGGTGAGCC
>JBDTQM010000353.1:0-2977 GCA_039932175.1 Specibacter sp. | reverse complement strand
GGGACCGGGAGGACTAGCTTCTTGCCGGTCCACAGGCCGAACAGGTAGGCGGTGACGTACCAGGTGGGGATGGCGGTGAGGAGGCCGGCGATCAGGACCAGGCCGATGTTGGCATCAAAGAAGGCAGCGGCGGAGACCGGGCCCGGGTGTGGCGGCAGGAAGATGTGCATCACGGAGAAGGCACCGGCGGCGGGGAGGCCGTAGCGCAGCACTCCCCCGCCCAAACGGCGGGCCACGGCGAACACGACGGGCAGCATAACCACCAGGCCGGCGTCGAAGAAGATGGGAAAGCCGAAGATCAGGGAGGCGAGGCCCAGGGCGAACGGGGCACGTTTTTCGCCGAACACGCCGATAAGGTAGTCGGCCAGCACCTTGGCGCCTCCGCTGGTCTCAACGATGCGGCCGAGCATAGCGCCCAAGCCTACGAGAAGCGCCACGGTGCCCAGGGTTGTACCAAATCCGCTGATCAACACGGGAACCACCTGGTTGGCGGGGATTCCGGTGGCGAATGCGGTGGCGAGGCTGATCACGATCAGGGCGACGAGTGCATGCATCCGCAGCTTGATGATCAGTAACAGCAGTACGACGATCGATGCCGCGGCGATGAGCAGCAGAGGTCCTGCGCCCAGCGTTTGGGTCCATCCTTCGATGACCATGGTTCTCCTTTGAACAGAACTACTTGGGGATTGGGAAAAATTGGGCCGACTCGGTGGCCGAGCTCAGCAGGCGCTGAGTTCGGCCTGGGCGGAAAGCGTGAGGCCTGGAAGTGTGAGGCCAGCCAGCACGGCGGCGACGATCTCCTCCGGGGAATGGGAGATGTCCAGGCATAGGCTGCCGGCGGCAAGTTCGTTGCCGGTCAACGGTTCCAGGGTGGCTAGCTGGCTGGGCAGGAGCGTGGGAGGCATGAAGTGGCCTTCGCGGCCCAGCATGCGCTGGCCGATCAACTCTGCACCACCGTCAAGGTGGATGAACAGGACCCGGCCCTGTGCATCGGAGAGCAACTTACGGTAGCTCTGCTTGAGCGCGGAGCACGTGAGCACGGTGCTCTTCCCGGCAGCGGCATGTGCGCTCATCCAGCCCTGGATTTCCCGCAGCCAGGGCCAGCGGTCCTCGTCCTGCAGGGGAATGCCCCGGGTCATCTTCTCGATGTTGGAGTGGGGGTGGAACTCGTCCGCTTCGGCACAGGCCCAGCCAAGCTGCTGGGAAAGAGCTGCCGCAATGGTGGACTTGCCGGAACCGGCAACGCCCATCACCACCAGGTGCGTGTCTGGATACTGCATGTTGTACCTCCGAAGAAGACGCCGTTGGCTAAATGAAGAAAGTTCGTTGCGCATCTCACAATAAACTACGCAGAAAGATAAGGTATCACCATTTCTCGTCATAGATACTATCTTTTGGTGTCACAAGTCATACCTTTGCAACTTTGTCGGTAGGATTGGAAGGCGCGCAAGCGCAGAGGAAGGCAGGAAATATGTCGACGGCGACACCACCGGACGCGGACAACGCGCACAATGGCGGGGCCGCCCCGGCCATGCATGAACGCGTCATCGAGGCTGTTGGCTCTGCCATCGCAGCCGGGATCCTTACTCCGGGCAGCAGGCTGACCCTGGAAGGCCTCCAAAAGGAGTACGGCATCTCCCGCACCGTTGCGCGGGACAGCATGAAGGTCCTTGAGTCCATGAACTTGGTGTATTCGCGCCGGCGGGTGGGCATAGTGGTTCAGGAGCGCAGGCTGTGGAATGTCTTCGATCCCAAGTTGGTGCGCTGGCGCCTAGCCTCTGACCGGCGCGATATTCAGTACAGCAGCCTCACCGAGCTGCGCATCGCCGTGGAACCCATTGCAGCCGCAGGTGCTGCCCGCCGGGCAAGCGCCGCCGAACGGGACAGGCTGGTTTTCCTGGCCGCAGAGCTCAGGCGCCTCGGCGAAGCGGGCGAACTCGAGGCGTTCCTGGCGGTGGACATTGAGTTCCACTGCCTGCTGCTCCAGAGCTGCGGCAATGAGATGTTCACGGCGCTTGAAGGCATGGTGGCAGAGGTACTCACCAGCCGCACCAAGCAAGGACTGATGCCCTTCAGGCCGCGGAAGGAAGCCTTGCAGGCCCACGAGGATGTAGCGGCTGCAGTGGCCCGCGGTGATGCCGTGATGGCGGAGACAGCTGTCCGCCACATCCTTAACGAGGTCCGGAACGCGATGGGCCTCGGTATTTGAGCCGGGACCACACCCGCGGCCCCTTCGGTACCACCCCGGCGAAATGACTCCTGGGTTGTGGTCAGCGCTCTCCACCAACCACACGGCATCGGGTACATGCACCTTATCGCCGCGATTATGTTCTTCATGTTGGCTGCAGTTCGGCGCCCCAGCCTCGCATTCGTGCCGCTATGCCGACTACCTGATGGAGGACAACTTCATCTAGATGAACCAGTTTTCCACCACCCCGAGATGCGGGTCCGGCATCACAAGGAACTCTTCAGTCCGTAATAAACCGCCGAACGTGGATGGATCCGGCCAACTGGCGTCGCAAGAATCGCTGAAGTTACGGATGGAATTTTCGTTCTGAGCGGGTGGCGCGGCGAAAACGCCCCGTAATAAATTCTCCAAGGGGAGCACCGAGGACTACACGATCCATTCAGGTGCATCCATTCAGCCCTCGTCGGGCCCGTCGTCCTGGTAGCCGGACAATAGCTGTATCTGGGGCATTCAGCTGACCGGCCCAAAATGGTGACGTGGATGAGTTCCAGCCCCGAGGTGGCATGGAGTACGCGCGCCCTGCCCGTGAGTTCCGTGCACGGTTTGCAACTAATGCAGATTGCCTGGACTATTTGGATTGGCTGCGTTGGCCTGATGGTTTTGTTTGTCCCCATTGTGCGCATGCCGGCGGCTGGGTGATGGCGGATGGGCGGCACAAATGTGGCGGTTGCGGCTCTCGGATGGCCGTCATGGCAGGCACCCTCTTCGATCGCCGCCGAACGCCTCTGG
>JBDTQM010000352.1:0-2981 GCA_039932175.1 Specibacter sp. | reverse complement strand
CAAAGGGAAAACTGACAGCCGACCGCTTGATTCCGCGGAAAGTCGCCCGCGCGGCAGGAGTCCGATATGTTGCGCCCGCACGTGACCAACGGCGGCATCATTGCTCTGTGGCTGTACCTTCTTTTCGGGCCGACGGCGTGGCTGACGCTGACGGGGTTTCCGACGGTGTTGAGGTAGCTGACGGGGTTTCCGACGGTGTTGAGGTAGCCGACGGGGTCGCCGTAGGTGTTGGGGTCGGCGTAGGCGTCGGTGTCGGGGTCGGGGTAGGCTCAACCACCTCGGCCACCGTTACGACCACGGCACCGATGCTGCTGGCACCCACTGCGCGGATCTGGTGGTCTCCGGCAATAGTACCGGCCGGAGTGGCGACCTGGAGCGTAAACGCCCCGTCGTCGCCGGCGGTGGAAGTGCCCAACGGCAGCGGCTCTGAATGCAGTGTCAGCGCCAATTGCTGGCCGGGCGTGAACCCGGATCCGGTGAGCGTCCACCCCTGTTCGGTGGCAACCGCGGTCAATGTGCCCACCCGGGCCACAATAGTTTGTGGCAGGACGGCGAGCGCACCGTTGGCGTCCAGCGCCGAAAACGCCAGCGTGTTCGCACCTGTGGCGGGCGGGACAGAGAAGGAAAACGGTCCGTTTTCCGTAATGGCGTGGGCTGTGCCGTTCACCGTGGCCGTCACTGTGCCCGTGACGCTGCCCAAGGTGCCGGAGGTCGTGAAGACGGGCTTGCCGGCATCATCGAAGGACACAGTGGCTGAAAGATCCGTCACTGTCAGTGCAGCGGCGGCAGGCAATGCCGGCGCGCCAACAGCCTTCCATTGCACGTCGGGGGCACGGTAGTAGCCAATCTTGGCCGCGTCCCAGCCTTGGGCACGGTTGACAAGTCGTGCGGTGAAGTCCTCGAACTGGGCAGGATCATTTTGCCGGTCGGCCTTGGCGCTCCAGGCAATTTCGGCAATCGCCGGGAAACGCGGGAACATCATGTGCTCCATGTAGGTGCTTACCGGGTCAAAGGGCTTGTCCGCGGTCCAGGGAACGTGGCTGCCGTGCTGGTTAGTTGCATCGGCCCACAGGGTAACTTCAACCCCAAGGATCTGCTCATCCATCAGCGCCAGTTTCCCGCCGCCTATCCTCGGTGCTGCCGTGGTGGGCTCCCACTGGTAGGCGCGGGCCAGATTGATGAAACCGTCATTGACCCAGCGCAGGCCGTACTTAGTGGTCGCGTCGTACTTCATGTCAATGTAGGTGCGGTCGGCCGGGGACATGATCAGCTTGTTCCCTGCCTCCACGGCATGAGCCACATTGGCCACCAGATCCGCTGAGTCGCCGGAGTCCTGGGCGTAGTTTTGCAGCACCCCACCGGCCGGAAGGCCTTCGCCGTCGGCCCAGGAATTCCAGGCAATGACTTTCTTGCCGGTGTCCGTGACGATCTTGTTCACGATCGAGGTGTAATCGGTGAACTGCTGGTGCGTGAGCCCTGCGGACTCGTCACCACCCACATGGATGTACTCGCTCGTGGTGGTCTGTGCTGCAACATCGGTCATAACTGCTGTCAGGAAGTCCTTGACGTTATTGAGGTGCTCGGTGTCCCGGAGGCAGAAATTCGGACCGCGGTCGAAGCTCGTCCACGGAGAGATCACCGCGTTGTTGCAGTTCAGGTTCGCCACGGCGGACATGGCCGCACCGGCATGGCCGGGTCCGTCAATTTCCGGGATGACCTCAATGAAGCGGGCCGCGGCGTAGTCAACAATTTCCTTGTAGTCTGCCTTGGAGTAGAACCATGGCCCGGCGACGCCGTTGTCCACGGTGCCAGCGGGGATGCCGCTCTGCACCGATGCACCAACGCCTGTCAGTGCGGGGTAAGCGTCGATGGCAATGCGCCAGCCCTGATCCTCGGTGATGTGGAAGTGGAAAGCGTTGAGCTTGTACTCGGCCATGTAGTCCAGGTAGGCCTTCACATCAGCCACCGGGTAGTAGCGTCTGGCCACGTCAAGCATGGCGCCGCGATAGTCCCAACGCGGCTGGTCGGCGATTTCCACCGGCGCAACTGTCCAGGCCCCGCCTTGGAGCGTCTTTGCGCTGATTTGCGCTGGCAAAAGCTGACGCAAGGTCTGGATGCCGTTGAAAACACCTTCGGGAGTGTTGCCCGTGACGAGCACGCCTGTTCCCTTGACGCTCAGGGTGTAGCCCTGCTCGCCCAACGATGCCGGACCATTCGCCGCCAAGGTGATGGCCGGATAAAGGTCCGACGGCGACTTACCCACCTGGAGCGTGAAACCGGTGGCGGGCTTGAGCAGATCCGCCAGGTAGCTGCCCAGCTTGGCCGTGGCGGCATCGGTGACAATGGGAGTTTTCTGGCTCAGGCCAAAGCGCGGTCCGGTCCCGGCCACCACGGAGTTGGGTTCCGGGATCAGCGCCGGCAGGCCCGTGGGCGGCACGTAGTCGGGGTTCATGGCATTGAGGGAGAATTCGGCCACTGTTGTGGTTTCAGTTCCCGCGGTTCCGATGTCGTTGTACGACACCAGCTTGACGTAGCGGCCCGTGGCCGCGGCGGCGAAGTAGGCGCTTTGCTTGTTGTTTCCCATGACAAACTTGCCACCGGCAACAGGCGTTCCCCAACTGGTGCCGTCATCAGAAACGTACACGCGGTAGTCGCCAATGGCGCCGTTGGTGCTGTTTTGGCGGGCTGTGTAGTTCACGCCGCACAGGGTCTTGCTTTCACCCAAATCAACTGTGAGCGTGTTGGGGAATTCCATGGTGCCCTTGGACCAGCCGGTGGAGAAGAACGTTGCATTGTTTCCATCAATGGCGTTCGATGCCGGGGTGTCCTCGGAACCGTAGGTGGCCAAGGACTCCTCTGAACTTGCCTTGGCCGAAACGGGTTTGATGGCGGTGGGTGCACAGCCCGACGGAACAGCGGTCAGGGCTGCCGGTGCTGCGGGCAGCTCAAATGGCGCTTGCAAGGCAATAGCTGTCCCCGTT
>JBDTQM010000351.1:0-2990 GCA_039932175.1 Specibacter sp. | reverse complement strand
CCGGTGAAGGCCGTCCGGCACGTTCCGGCGAGGGCCGCCCGGCCCGCGACGGCGACGTGGCCCGCGGCAACCGCGCAGGCCAGGGTGCTGCAACACGCAGCTCCTCGCACACCAACGACGCCCCGCGCAGCACCTCACGCGGCGCAGGCCAGGGTGGCGCAGTGTGGTCCTCCAACACTGGCGGCAACTCCGGCGGCAGCTTCAACTCCAACGGTGGCGGTGCACGCTCCGGCGGACCGCGCCGTGCTTCGGCACCGGCTTCGAACCAGCGCCGCGGCCGCTAACTAAGGCTTTTCCAGGCACGAACCTCGACGCCGGCACCCTCCTTGGGTGCCGGCGTTGAACGTTTAAGTGCCAGCTCCCGCGTCTGCCCACGCCGAGGCAGACCCTGCGCGTGGAAAAGAGTGTTGCGCAACGTCTGATTCGGCAGGTGTCAGTCCTACTCGCGTTCCGGGGACCTCCGAGCGGTCTTGGCGATGGTGGCCGGATACCTCCCGGCAGCAATGGTTGCCGCCGCAATGGTGACCAGGGCGCCCAGAATCAAGGCTGCCGGTTCCCCGGGCGCCAGCAAGTTTTGCTGGATGCCTATGGTGGCGGCGGCAACAGGCACACCCATCTGCGCGGCGGAGAGCACTCCCAGCGGCAGTGGCAGGCCAAAGAGGCGTGTCAGTGAGTGTACGACCACGGCGCCAAATCCCAGGGCCAGCCCCAGCGCGATCATGGGCGGATGGGCCGCAAGTTCGCGCAGGTCCAGGGATGCGCCAAGCCACAGGAAGAACAACGGGCCCAGAAATCCCTCGGTGAGGGCAAACAATTGATGGGCCAGCCTGCGCGCCTCGCCCACAGCAGAAACCGCCAGTCCAAACGCGAATCCCGCGAGCATGATGGACACGTGGCTCCACACGGCCAGGCCGGCCAGTGCAAAAAGCACCACCAGCTGGACCCGGAGTTCAACGGCAAACTTCCTTTGCTCTGAAATCTTGTGAATGCGGCGCCAGGTGCCGTTGGCATCGGCCCGGCGCAACGACAAAAATACGACGCCGGCACTTGCCAACACTGCCAGGGAGCCAAGCGCTGCCGTGCCCGCTGTGGCCGGGTTGAGGACAAGCGGCAGGGCAATGATGGCCAGGGTGTCCGCCATGGCCACTTGGGCTGTCATGGCCAGAATTGGCGGACCCGACAATTTCAGCGAGCCGACCATGGGCAGCACCACGGCTGCGGACGACGACGCCAGCAATACCGTGAACAGCGGTGCGTGGCCGCCACCAAAAACAGCGGCCAGGCCTAAGCCCACGGCCGCGGCAGCCGCTGCCACCGCCACAAGTCGCAGAGCGCCGCTGGCCAGCGCGGAACGGATTTTCGTGTCCCGGACAGGGACGTGCGTGCCCACCACGAACATGATCAGGGCAAATCCCATGTCTGCCAGGAACGTGAAGGTGGGCTCTGCCGGATCCACCAGGTTCAGCCCTGTTCGGCCAATCAGAATGCCCGCGAGCAGCTCGCCAATCACCACCGGGATCCGCCACTTAGCCGGGAGCGCCAGCAGCGGGCCCAGCAAGGCGGCCACGCAAATAAGGGCAAGGACGGGAAACGTCATGGGGCAGTCCGGCAGTGTGGGGACAAACGTGGCTGTTCCATGTGCCCATTGTGCATGGCGGGGTAGATTTACCCAAGGGTTTTGGCGGGGCCAACGGTGAAGATGCCGGCGGGGCTCAGTCCGAGGTGGTGGGTTCCGGCGGGGTCAAACCCATAAACGGTTCCAGGGCTTTCTCAAAAGCAGCCAGATCCGCGCTCCGCACAGTGGTGACACCGTAACTGATGGAGACGGAGTGTGCCGGGAAATGTGATTCCTGATGCTCCTTGGCTGCCCTGCCGGTGGTGTCCCTGTCCACATTGACCAGGTAGACGGAGAGCCACTGCGAGCCCGAATACGCGGTCCCATCCCACCACCAAAGTTTTTGCGGGTCAGCCGTGCCGTACTGTTCAACAAGATCCTTCTGCCATTCGGCGTCGTTCTTAAACGTGTCCTTGTCATGGGTGAGCGTCACGGGGCCCAAACCGTGGGCAGTGGTGATCCGGCTGATGACCCGCACGATCTTCTGCCACTGGGCCGTGGAGGCGGGACTTGTGGTGCTGCTCCACTCAACGGAGTTGTAGGTGGTTGTCATGGCCTGGCCGCCGTAGCCATTGCCAAGGTCCGGTTGCCAGCCGGGCTCACCCGTTGACTCCCACGCAAAATCGAATTCTTTGGTGAGGGCTGCCCTGATCTGCCCCAGAATCCGTGCAGAAACCACTCCGCCTTCTTCTTTGACGGGTGCCTGGCGCAGGTCGCCGGGAAGCGAATAAGCATGCAGGGGGTAGTCCTTCCAGTTCACGGTGACTTCCTGGCCCGCACCATTGGTGTAGGTGGTGGTGGGCGGGGCAGCGCACCCGCCGAGCCCCAGCACGGAAACCAGCGCAACGCACGCTGCCCATGAACGAATTGAAAGTTTCACTGCCATTGCCTTCCCCCGGAATGGCCAGTCTAGGCGGGGAGGGGCCCACGGAGCATCACACCAGGGGATGACGTTGGCTGGCGGAGCGGCCGCCATGGGAAACGGCGAATAGTCCCGGCGTCTGCCAGAAAGCTATTGCACCCCCGCCAAGATGGTCCTACCGTGGGGTCAAGGCCGCAGGGACCGAAAAGGACCTATCGTGCGGGAGCTTCCAGGATGAGTGCAGAGAACGTGAAAATTTCGACCCGGCTGCGTCCCGGCGAATGGACGGAGGACAGCTTGGCCGTCCTGGTTCAGGAGTACCGGCACAAGATCGCGGAAATGGGTGCAGCACCTGCCCGGATCAAGACGCACATTGAACACACGGAGGCCGGTGCCGTTAAAGTTCGTGTCGAGTGGGACAGGGCCCCCGGCCAGTACTAGAGGAGCAGTACTAGGTGCAATGCCGTGAAGTTAAGGTCGGGTTGATTCTGTCAACCCGGCCGTGGGGTTGAT
>JBDTQM010000350.1:0-3000 GCA_039932175.1 Specibacter sp. | reverse complement strand
GGCACACATATGCTTCTGACCTGCCGTAATGTTCCGCAACTCAGAGCCGTTAGGGCCAAAAGGTGCCCTACCAACCGGACAAGCCAGATCTCGGGATTCTCCACCACAGGTTTGGATTCTGCGATCGGGCACTGTGGCCAGCGCTTGCCCGAGGATTGGCCGTATCACCGGATGCCATCACTGTGTCTGGGCAGATCACGCGGCGGCATGAATCTTGGTGCCATATGCCCGCATCATCTGCCACTGCTCGCTGATGCGAGGTATTCCATGACCAGGCGGGTCTTGGTTTCATGGACAGAATCAAGGTCTATGCGGCATTTTCGGAGCAATTTCTCAAGCGCCTGCTGGGCCACCGGAGCTTCTTCCGGCGTGACCCTGATGGAGAGCTCGAGAAAGCGCAGGCGGTCGCCGACAACCCACTGCTCAGCGGCGATTTCCTGGCCCTTCAGTGTCAAGTCCCATTTCGTGCCGCCTATGGGGCCCAGCGGAGTCAGCTGTGACTGATCCACTCGTACCCGTGCACAGTCCTCCAGAAATCGCCCCTGTTCCGGCACCAGAGGAATCCCACTGCCCTGCATCAGCACGGCGTCAACAGCATCTTCTGCGATCTTGGCTTCCAATGACGCCGATGTCGTCTGGTTTGGACCCGCCCAGTCAGATTCAACCCGGAAGCTCCAGCCATCACCCTTGTCCGCCTTGAGCCACCGACGAGTGAGCTGATCGCCGCCGCACGGGCGCAATTTGACCGTCACATCGCCCCGGTGCCCATTGTTCCCGCGCAGCCGCAGGATGATCCCATTGGTTAGCAGCGGCAGGCCCGCAGGCCCGTCCGAACCCGTAAGATCCTCAAAGAAATAGATTGTGCGGTGACGGGCTTCCGCGTCATTGAGTTCAAGTGCTTCCATTGCTGCCGGCAGGCCGCTCGCGTCGACGTTGAATTTTATCTCTACGGCGTCAAGCCGCTGCGACTGCTCACGACTTCTCATGGCGTCTCCTTGCTCTGGGCTTTCATAGGCCGTCATGCGGACAAGAATGGCCCCCTGTGCGTTGCTGGCACGTTACTGAACCCCTGCCGCCTTTTTCATGACAGTTCCCACCCGGATTGCCTCCCGCAGACTCGCAAAGGACGCCGGCCAGTCCCCCGTGGGAACGGTCCAGGTTGCCCGGCCTCGCCCCTCACTTGGTCCCGGCGCTGTTGAGCAGGTTGCGAACTGCCAAGACCATTTCAGCCGTTGAATCTTCTTCGCTGGCGTGGGAGGTGTCCACGATGGGGCACCAGTTCTCCTCAGCGATCTCCTTGTAGCGGGCAATATAGTACTCATGTCCGGCAACGGACTCAGCGGGCTCATCACGTTCCGCCAGCCTGGCCAGCGTGGTGGGGAGATCGGCCCAGCACAATATGGTGGGGATCCACAAGGTCCAGTTGTCGTGGAAATCTCTTCTGTCCATCAGGGAAGCCACTGTGAGCCAGGATCTGTCCAAAATGACGCCACCAGTACTGTCGGCTGATTGGAGGGCATCTTCCAACGCTGACGCGCCGAGGCGGAGCACTTCCAAAGTGTTACCCGACTCGCTGGCGCGCGTCAGGTCCTGCCCACGGCGCCCACCGAAGGGGCGCACGTAAGCCATTCCCAGCTGGCCAGCGACGTTCTTTGCAATGGTGGTCTTTCCAGTGCCATCATGGCCGTCGATGCCAACTACGCCCCGAATCGCAGGGACCGGCCCGTCAATTACTCCCATGGGCGCAAGGCCACAGTGTGGGACTCGTCATCCAATTCCAAGTAGAAGTGCCGTGCTTTGCCTCCTTCGAGTACTTTCAGTGCGTCTCCACGCACCTCCATTTGGCCGCTGGGTGAGACACGGAATCCCCCGTCCTCCGTTGCCGGAGCGAGCAGCACGGCGTTCCCCTTGACCGCCACTGTCACACGGCAGCCGGTTTTGGGCTTCATCCCCAGGGCCTTGCGTGCTGACACCGGCAACGTGACGACACCTCCGGGCGACACCTTGGTCCGGGTGTTCTTGATGGTTAACGTGCTCATGATGGAATCTCCTTATCGACTTGCTGATGGATGGTGATGGATGGTCCGAAAAGCATGGAGTGCAGACGGGCATACCGTTCCAGAACCAGATCCGGACCGCCGCCGCTGCGCCACTGGTCCTTGTCAAGCGCCTCCGCGTCATCGGCGGCGTGGGTTCTGACCCGCATGCAGTCCGGGCTGATTTCCCCATAAATGGTTCCGCTGCCTTGATCTATGAAGAAGCAAATATCGATCAGTTTCAATCCTCCGGCCGTGAAGAAATCCTCCAACCAGCCGAACGTCTCCCGGGCCAGGCGCTTGGCCCGCTGCACATCACTGGTCCACAGCGCAGCGTAGTCGTCAGGCAGGGGCTCGTCGGCGAGGCGGTTGCCCTCGCGATCGGTGAGCGGATGCCGCCAGTCGAAACAGACGATCGGCTCGGAGAACCGATCCCAGCGCTGCAGTGCCGGCCCGGAGACAGTGGGGTGCTCCTCGGTAAAAAGGTACCGGTGGATGGGAGAACCAATGTGGTAGCGCTTGACCCGGGTCTCAAGGTTGCACACCTTCACCCGGCGCTCGGCAAGCAGGGGCCCCACAGGCGATTCCACCAAGGCAAGAAATGCCGAGGAGAGTTGGTAGATACCCGGAGACAAGGCCATGGCACGGAAGATCTCCGCCGAGAACCTGGCCCGGATGTCCTCGGTGCCCTGAACCTCGCCGTACCTGTTGTTCGTGAACGAATACAACGTTGGCAACAGCCTGGCCAAGGCGATCTTGGGAGTCAGCAGGCGGATTTCCTTGCTGTCACCCAGCACCAGCAGCGGCAGATCCGGAAAATCAAACTCGACCTGCTGCAGGATCTGGTCCATGAAGGAATGCCGTTGGTGGTCCAGGTCCACGCGAAGTTCCTCACCGCTGGGGCCGCTGAGGACAATCTGCTTGGGGGTGGAAGCCAGAAGTTGCACCTCAAGTTCCAGGTCAA
>JBDTQM010000349.1:0-3058 GCA_039932175.1 Specibacter sp. | reverse complement strand
GGCGTGTTCAGCTTGCCACCGAGCACTGTGGGGTGCCCGTTGAAGAACGTGGCAACAACCTTGCCCGGCAGCACCAGCCCGGCGAAGGGCGAGTTGCGTCCCTTGGTGGCCATGGCGTGCGGGTCAACGTTCCAGCGGGCTGCAGGGTCAACCAGCACAATGTTGGCGGGCTCCCCCACTTCCAGGGGCCGGCCCTGATCCGCCAGCTGGCCGATCTGTGCCGGTGTCGTGGAGGTGACGCGGGCAAAGTCCGCCCAGGTCATCAAACCGGTTTCAATCATGGTTTCCTGCACCACCGACAGGGCCGTTTCCAGGCCCGTCATGCCCATGGCGGCCGAGGCCCATTCGCATTCCTTGGCTTCGCTGGGGTGCGGGGCGTGGTCGGTGCCCACAATGTCGATGGTGCCGTCGGCCAGGGCCGCACGCAGGGCGTGGACGTCGGCGTCGGCGCGCAGCGGCGGGTTCACCTTGTAGACGGGGTTGTAGCTGCGCACCAGTTCTTCGGTGAGCAGCAGGTGGTGCGGGGTGACCTCGGCCGTGACGGAGATGCCGCGTTCCTTGGCCCAGCGGATGATCTCCACCGAACCTGCCGTGGAGACGTGGCATACGTGCAGCCGTGATCCCACATGCTGTGCCAGCAGCACGTCGCGGGCAATGATGGATTCCTCGGCCACTGCGGGCCAGCCGGCCAGGCCCAGATCGGCGGAGACAACGCCCTCGTTCATCTGGGCGCCTTCCGTCAGGCGGGGTTCCTGCGCATGCTGGGCAATCACGCCATCGAACGCCTTGACGTACTCCAGCGCCCGGCGCATCATGACGGGGTCGCTGACACAGATGCCGTCGTCGGAGAACACGCGGACCCGGGCCTTGGAATCGGCCATGGCACCAAGCTCGGCAAGCTGCTTGCCGGCCAGGCCCACCGTTACGGCACCTACGGGTCGGACATCGACCCAGCCCGATTCGCGGCCCAGTGAGTAAACCTGCTCAACAACGCCCGCGGTGTCGGCGACGGGTGAGCTGTTGGCCATGGCGTGGACGGCCGTGAAACCGCCCAGGGCGGCCGCACGCGTGCCGGTTTCGACGGTTTCGGCGTCTTCGCGGCCGGGTTCGCGCAGGTGGGTGTGCAGGTCAACCATGCCCGGCAGCGCCACCAGCCCCGCGGCGTCGATGACGGTTGCGTCGCCCACAACGTCCGCGGTGAGGTTTTCGCCCACTGCCGTGATGACGCCATCGGCAACCAGGACGTCGGCTGTGGTGGTGCCCAGCAGGGATGCGCTGCGAATCAGGTAACTGGAGGAAGTCATGAATTGTCCTTAGCGTTCGGCACTGTGGTTGTCGAAGAAGAAGTGGTGGTGTTTTCGCGCAGGTCCCCGGACAGGAGCAGGTACAGGGTGGCCATGCGCACGGAGACGCCGTTGCGGACCTGGGCCAGCACTGTTGAGCGGGGGGAATCCGCCGCCGCGGAGGAAATCTCCAGTCCGCGGTTCATCGGGCCGGGGTGCATGATGATGGTGTCCTTGAGATTGAGCGCATCCAGCTTGGCCAGCCGCGCGTCGTCAAAGCCCCAGCGGCGTGCGTACTCGCGGGTGGAGGGGAAGAAGGAGGCGTTCATGCGTTCAGCCTGCACCCGCAGCATCATGACGGCGTCCACGCCTGCCTCCAGCGTGGCGTCCAGGTCGTAGCTGACCTTGCAGGGCCAGTGTTCGACGCCGATGGGCAGGAGGGTGGGCGGGGCAACGAGTGTCACGTGGGCACCGAGTGTGCGCAGCAGCCACACGTTGGAGCGGGCCACGCGGGAGTGCAGCACGTCCCCGGCAATCACCACGCGCATCCCGGTCAGGTCGGCGCCCACCGAGGAGGTGCCGCTGAGCTTCGCCCAGTGTGCACGCATGGTGAAGGCGTCCAGCAGCGCCTGGGTGGGGTGGGCGTGGGTGCCGTCGCCGGCGTTGATGACGGCAGCGTCGATCCAGCCCGAGTTGGCCAGCCGGGCCGGGGCGCCTGACGCCCAGTGGCGGATGACCACGGCGTCGGCCCCCATGGCCTGCAGGGTTTGGGCCGTGTCCTTCAGGGATTCGCCCTTGGACACGGATGAGCCCTTGGCGCTGAAGTTGATGACGTCGGCCGAAAGGCGCTTGGCGGCAGCTTCAAAGGAGATGCGGGTGCGGGTGGAGTCTTCAAAGAAGAGGTTTACCACTGTGCGCCCGCGCAGGGCCGGAAGCTTCTTGACTTCGCGTTCGCCCACGGCAGCCATTTCCTGGGCCGTGTCCAAAATTTGGATGGCGTTCCCGCGGCTGAGAGCCTCGGTTCCCAACAAATGCCTCATGCGCCGCCCTCAATAACAACAGTTGCTGATTCAATGACAACTTCATCCGGGACGTCCACGCCGTCGATCTCGGCAAGGTGCACCCGCACTTTTTCGCTCGAGGAGGTGGGCAGGTTTTTGCCTACGTGATCTGCCCGGATGGGCAATTCCCTGTGGCCCCGATCCACCAGGACGGCCAGGCGCACGGCCCTGGGCCGGCCCAGGTCAACCAGGGCGTCAAGGGCTGCCCGGATGGTGCGCCCGGAGCACAGTACGTCATCGACCAGCACAATGGTTTTGCCGTCAATGCCGGAAACGGGGAGTTCGGTGCGTTGCGGGGCCCGGGTGGGTTGGTGGGCAAGATCGTCACGGAACATGGTGACATCAAGTTGGCCCACTATGGCGGCCGGATCGATCCCGGGATCACTGGCGGCCAGTTTGGCGGCCAGTCGCTGGGCCAACGGATAACCGCGCCGCGGGATGCCGAGCAGCAGCAGATTGGCTGAGCCCTTGTTGGCTTCCAGAATTTCATAGGCGATACGAGTCAACGCCCGCTCGATGTCTGCCGCGGTAAGAACCACGCGGTACACATTGAGCGGCGCTGAGCTGTTGTGAACGTCCTCAAAAGCTGAAGAGGATGTATTCATTTTCTCGCGTCCCCTTTCCCCGCCTCACTGGACGGAATTAAAAGGTTGATTGCTTAGTAGCAAAACTATCACAAGGGCGCCAACGCAGCCGAGCCGTCCCACCCGCCCA
>JBDTQM010000348.1:0-3066 GCA_039932175.1 Specibacter sp. | reverse complement strand
CTGGCGGTCAAAGGTCCGCGGAGTCGACGCAATGGTGAAGTTCGCTACTGCTGAACCGCTCGGGGTAAACCGAAGTTCGGGGTCACCGGTGAGATTACCAATGACCGTGATAGTGGTTTCGCCTGCCATCTGCTCCTGCTTCCTGCTTGTGTTTTCCTACGGAGAAAGAACTAAAGAAAGTGAACCGAAATTACTCGGCTACTACTTTCTGCTCTTCCGGACGGGTGATCTTGGTGCGCAGGATGGTCTCGTTGAGGCCAAGCACGCGGTCAAGTTCCTGAGCGGTAGCAGGCTCAGCGGTGAAGTTCACCACTGCGTAGATACCTTCAGACTTCTTCTGGATGTCGTAAGCCAGGCGACGACGGCCCCAGATGTCAACCTTTTCGATGGTTCCACCATCGTTGGTGATGACATTGAGGAACTTCTGAAGCGACGGCTCAACGGTACGCTCATCAACATCGGGGTCGATGATTACCATCAGTTCGTAAGGACGCATATGTGAACCCACCTCCTTTGGGCTAGGCGGTTACGGCATTTCCGTAACAGGAGGTTCATTTGCATTGCCCGTCTGGCGCGAATCACTCAATGAGTGGACCCGGCGTCAGCACAGACTTATCTATCCTACCGTAATTACGACGCCGGACGCCCGCCCGGCGCGTAACTCTCACCACATGCGCGGGGCCGGGATCGAAAAGGACGGCGTTCGCGGTTAAAGCCGGCGGTCCACTGGCGGCCGAAACCGCGAGCGCCGTCTTTTCCGGCGCTGCCATGGCTTAAAATGGAATGTACCCCTCCCCTCCCCTGCCTGAAAGCAAACGCCATGCGCTCCACTAACAACGCCGTTGCGCAGTGGCACGCGCAAAAACTATTGCGCCAGAGCCCCGCCTGGAAACTGTTGCAGGGGGCGCCGTGGGCCGCGGCGTTTCTGCGCGCCGAGTTCACAGCCACCAAGCAGCGCGTTCCGCTGGAGGAGTTCCACGCCGACCTGGCCGACTTCATGAAGGAATTGCGCGGGGAAAACCTCAGCCTCAATGAGGCCTGGCAGGCGTCGCACTACGCCGACTCCTGGGTGCGCAGCCAATTTGTGGCCCGACCCATGGCCGACGGCAAGTTCTTTTACGAACCCACGGCAGCCACTGCCCGCGTGTTGGCCTTCATGGACACCTTGACGGGCCAGCGGACCAATCTCAACAGTTCCCGGCTGAGCACCCTGCTCACCAGCATTGAAACGCTGTCCTTTCAAAGCGACCCCCACCCGGACTCCCGGATCGCCGCGCTCGAGGCTGAAATCGCCGAGCGCCAAGGCGAAATTGACGCGTTGCGCAACGGCGGGAGCCCGGCCGTGCTGTCGGCGGACTCCGCCGTGGCCGCCACCCGCAGTGTGCTGGATTTGGCCGCCAGCCTGCCCGCGGATTTCAAGCGCATGCGCGACGGCGTGGACCTCATGTTGCACACCATCCGCCAGGAAATCATGGAATCCTCCGTGACGAAGGGTGTTGCCGTGGGCCAGGTGCTGGCCGGCGACAAGGCGCTGCGCGGCACGCCCGAGGGTGAGACTTTTCAGGGCTTCACCGAATTCCTCAACGACCCCGTCCAGCAGGCACGCTTCAGGCAGTCGATCAACGAGGTCCTGGAACGTGACTTCACGAACCAGCTCAGTGCCGAGGAACGGGCAAACCTTGCCTCGCTGCTGCGCGAAATGCGCCGGGAAGCAGCTGATGTGCACGCCATTTACGGGCGCCTGTCGGAGAGCCTGCACGCCTATGTGCAGTCCGCCGAATTTAGGGAATCCGTGCTGTTGCGCAGGGCCATCCACGCCGCCGAACAGGCCGTGGCCAAGGCTGCACTGGGATCCCGCAACCCCGTGGTTGAACCGTTGCTGTACTCCCCCACTTTTGAGACACTGGCCGGGCTGGGCATCTTCAACCCGGAGGACCATGTGCCACCGCCCAGGCTCGCGGCGCCCCCTGCACTCAGCGATGCCGACATCCACCGCACCCCCGTCACCCCGGCGCCGGACATGGCAACCCTGCACGCCGCCGTCGAACGGGCGCGGGTGACCCGCAATGGCAGCGCCACCCTGGCGGATGTTTATGCCAGCCTGCCGCCTGAACTGCACCACATCAACACCATCCGGGGCCTGATTCTGGCGGCACGCGGCTCGGCAGACGCCATGGATTCCACGGGCACGCAAACCTTGACTTTCACCCAGATCGACGGCACTGCAAGAACAGCCCGCATCCCGTTGTTCACCTTCACGAAGGAATCCGCGTCATGAGCATCAATTCCCACCCCACCGCGCCCGGGCGCAGCACCGCCAATGCGGAGCGGACATTGTTCGACGGCGACACCGGCTCCTTCCCGCTGGAGCTGCGCCAGGCCCTGGTGCGGCTGCTGCGCGGCCCCTACATTGACGGCACGGTTGACCCGGCCCTGTGGACAACAATCCTCAGCCATGCCGTGTCCCTGCAGCAGTACCTGAGCGAGATTTTCCTGCTGCTGAGCATTGACGCCGACCGCAAGATTGCCCTGCTGGCGCCCGTCCCCATGGACGCCGTGCACACGCAGCCCATCGTTGCGCGCAAGCCGCTGCGCCGCGAGGAGACACTGTTGGCGCTGCGCCTGCGGGTGCTGCTGGACCGGCATGCCGGCAGCGGCACGGATGTGACGGTTTCGCGCAGCAGCGCCCGGGAAATTTTGGCCGAGCACCGCCGGCCGGGCACTGTCGACGACAAGCGCCTCGACGAGCAAACGGACGCCGCCCTGGCCCGGCTGCTGGGCTTGAAGCTGATTCTGCCCACCGAGCTGGCGGGCGAATACCGGGTCAGCAACGCCTTGGCGCTGGCGCTGCCCTTTGACTCGATCGAACAGATTCCGGCCTACCTGGCCGCCCTGGAACGGAGCGCCGCCAACGATTCCCTCGACCTGGCCGGCCACGATGAAGAAACGCAGGAGATCCTCTAAATGAGCATTGCCACCACGCTGCCCATCGGTGAAGACATCAACCCCGGCCAGTTCAGGCTCAGCCAAATCCAGATCATCAACTGGGGCACCTTCCACGGCCGC
>JBDTQM010000347.1:0-3080 GCA_039932175.1 Specibacter sp. | reverse complement strand
GCTGACTAACCAGGGTGCCGAACCCGTCGCGTGGAACTTTGAAAAATTCCTGATGACGCACGACGGCGCCGTGCTGGGACGCTTCCCGTCTTCAGTTGCCCCTGACGCGCCGGAGCTGCTTGCAGCCGTGGAAGCGGCGCTCCTCTAGAGTCCTGAAGCATCTGCGCCGCGGTGACTATGCAGATAACGCCCCCTCACTTCATGCGAGGGGGCGTTATCTGCATAGTCGGCCGAGCGTTGCCGACCCGGCCGTGGCGAATCAGGTTAGCGGCCCAGCTCGTCCAGCCAGTGCTGCAGAAACGCCGCACCGGCGAAGTCGTTGACTATCGCCTCGTCAAGGTTGAGGTCTTCGGCGCTCTGGATCGTGTAAGGCTTGCTGGGAACGCCCTCGGCCGGGCGGACATCAACGTGGATGACGTGGTGGTCGTTGTGGTGAAGCCAGTCGGCCATGGCGTAGTCCGTGCGGGAATCGCCCACGGTGCGCCAGGACTGTGGAACAATGCCTTGGCCGGCCAGCAGCTCCACCGCCCGGCTCGCACCCAAATCCTTGCCCAGGCGCACGGATTCAACGTCCGTGGAGATGATGGAGGGGTCAACCCTGTAGTCCACGCTTCCGGAAGACGCCGGGGCGCAGTGGTCAAGTCGGGTGGCACCCAGGTCGTGGGCGGCCAGCAAAGCCAGCGCATCGGCGTCGAACTTTGCCTGCTCAGCCAGGTAGAGCCCGCTCTCAACTTCAATGTGCTGCTCCACTGAGACCATGGCCCGCTTGGTCTCGTCGAAGAACATGTGATCGGCGTAGGACCGGGCCACAAGCTCGCGGATTTCATCGCCAAAGGCCGTGGGCATGGCAAGATCGCTGTCCACATGGATGGGCCCGGGCCCGCCGGCCGTGAAGCTAAACCAGACGGCACCCTTCTCGCAGATGGCGTGAATCACTGAACCGGCGGGCAGTCCGGCCGCCAGCATGGGCCGCATGAGCTGCTCCGCAATAAAAGTGTCGGAACGGCCGGTGTTGAACACCACGGGGATGTTCCGGCGCACCAGCTCAATCAAGTTCGCAATGATGCCGGGGGTCACCTCCCGGGTTACGGGGCTGGCCAGGGGGCCGTCAACGTCCAGGAGCAGGGCAAGCGGGGGTTGCAAAAGGGTCATGCCCCATGGTCCCAGCACAAGCGGTGGAAGGGCCACTTTGCATAACCTTTTAGCAACACGGCGTTACGCTCACAGCGCGGTCAGTTCCTTTAGGGCCGTGTAGTCCCTAGTCTGAAGGTGTGATCTTCAAAGCTGTTGGCGACAAACGCCCTTATCCGGACCATGGCTACATCACGCCCAAGGACTGGGCAAGCGTTCCGCCGCGCCAAGTCAGGCTGGCCGAACTTGTGACCACCAAGGCGCAGCTGGACCTTGAGGCCCTGCTGGCCGAAGACTCAACGTTCTTCGGTGACTTGTTCCCGCACGTGGTGCAATGGCGGGACACCCTGTATTTGGAGGACGGCCTGCACCGGGCTGTCCGCACAGCCCTGCACCAGCGCACCATTTTGCACGCCCGAGTGTTGGTGATAGATGACTAGGCCCTCTGCGGGGCCGCCGGCCGGCAAACCCGCGGACCCGCCGCAATACCTGCCCCGGCACTTCTCCGGCGAGCCCCTCCACAACGACGTGCTGATGACGGCAAGGCAGAACCGCAGGGCAATCCGGGAGCAGAAGCGTCAGGCCAAGGATGCCGCATACGACCTTCGCCAGCAACGCAAAAAAGACAAAGACATCCATTCCTGGCATGGGCACCACATCGTTGACACCAAGACGTTGGCCGAGGTTTTTCCGGAGCCGGAAACACCGGAGCTGCCCGGCAGCACGGTGCGCCGCCGCATTACCCACGGCGTCATATTGGTGGTGCTGCTGGCCATGGTGGCGACCGGGCTGGTCCTTGCCGGGATGGTGCAGCGCGGTGAACTAGAGCTGAAAATTGGTTCCGAACGGCCCGCCACCACCCCCGTGACCTGTCCGGCTGAGACTTTGGACTACCCCGCGAACAAGAGCGTCAGCGTGAACGTTTTCAATGGCGGCAGCACCGAGGGCAGGGCCGGTCAGGTGGCCAAGGAGCTCAAGAAGCGCGGCCTTATGGTGAAGGACGTAGGCAATGAGGCTTCCGAGTATTTGACGCCGGTGGTGATAATTTCAGGCGCCAAGGGGCACGCCGCAGCCTTCAATGTGCAGCGTAATTTTGCCGCGACACAGGCCGATTCGGAGTATGTGCAGGACAACAGGGAAGACGCCAGCGTGGATGTCATCCTGACCAGCCAGTTCAGGGATCTGGTGGTCGCGCCCAAGGTGGACCATACCCCGGGCCTGCTGTCATGTCCGCGGCTCAGCCCGCCGCCGAGCGCCCCGCCAAGCCCCGCCGTACCGGCTGTCAAAAAGCCCTAGCGCGCCGCCCGGTGTTTATGCAGCGGTTGCCCTATTGCTCCACCGTGAGGGGGCGGCCCTGCTCGTCGAAGGCCGCGCCCACCCCGGCTTGAATGAATTTCACGGCCGCGGCAATACGGTCCTCATCGGGGGTGTCCGAGTTTCGCCGGGATGCGCTGGCCGTCAATGAGCCGTGAATGAGCTGCACCAGGCCGTCCACGTCAGAAACTGGCAGGTACCGCTGCTCCATGCCGGTGCGCAGAATGTCCTCCAGCAGGGCGTTGAGCTCGCCGACGTGGACGCCCAGTTTGGCGAATGAGTCGTTGGAGAGCACCGACCGCATGGCAGGTCCCGGCGGCAGGTGGCGGCGGGTGAGGTCCTCGAGCTGCGCGCGCACGTAGACGGCCAGTCTGTCCACAGGATTCTTCAGACCCTCCAATTTGGCCCGCAATTCGGCAACGAACTTGCCGGTTTCATCCAGCGCGTAAGCCACCAGGAGCTGTTCCAGGTCGGCAAAATAGTTGTAAACGGCTGTTCGTCCCACGCCTGCCGTGCGGGCAACATCTGTCATGGTGAGCCCGGGAAGGCCGTGCGTAAACAGAAGGTCGCCAAAGGCGTCGAGGATCTTGCGCTGCGTCTGCTCGCGCTGCTCCGCGTTCGTGGGGGCGGCTATT
>JBDTQM010000346.1:0-3100 GCA_039932175.1 Specibacter sp. | reverse complement strand
GACAGCGGCGTGCTGACCCTGCGCATCCCAGTTGCGGAGAAAGCCAAGCCGCGCAAGATCTCCATCACCACCAACGAGAAGGAGCACGAAGCCATCAACGCTTAAACAGCTACGAATTCAGTGGTTCCTTTCCAGAGCGGGAAAGCAGTGCAGTGGCAGTGACGGAATTGCTAGATAGGCGATAAGCCAGCACGGCACACCACAACACACCATGCACACCCAGAAACACCGCCGCTACACCCTTTCCCACACCGACGATCCCCGGCCACACGGCCGGGGATCGTCGGACTCAACAACCACTGCGATCTAGCTATCAGTCCTATTCTCACTTCCAAAAAGAAGCAAAAATGAGGTGAAGTGTTATGGCAGCAGTACAGAATCCCTATACGACACTCTGTATTGGTGCGGATGCTAAAGCCGCTGACATCAGCCGGGCGTACAGATCTCTACTGCGGCGGTACCACCCCGACACCTTCCCTTCCAGAAGGACCACACCGATTGATGCTGTAGCAGATCAGAAAAAATTGCAGCAGATCATGGACGCGTACGCCATTCTCTCCGACCCCATCCAACGTGCCAGCTACGACCACCACCACCAGAGATTCTCACCCGAACCAGCACCCCTGCGCACAGTGCGAGAGCCCAGATACACATCACCCCACAGTCAGCTCCTGTTACGTGTCGGGCCACTGCAGTGGGAACCACCCACCAGGAGGTGCAGTTAGATGAGTGCATGGCGCCGTTACGATTCTCCCTTATTGCCAGCCTTTAACGAACGCTTTGAACAACGTTGGGGAAAAGGCACAGCACCTTTCCTTGATCCTGAAATACACGCACAACCCCTCCCGCGGGCGCAATGGATCAACGCCGACACCGGCGCAGCACTAGCCGTGGTCCCCGTCTGGACCGACGATGAAAACAACCGCTCCTTTGCCACCTTCTATCTGCCACCGGCAGGAGATATATGGCTGCTCCGCCCCGGCAGCACCGATTATCTGGAATCCCCAACAACCCAGCACATCACCCTCCGCAACCAAGCCTTCAAAAAAGCAGTCGACTACGCCAAAGACTTCATCTACGGGCCCGACGATCACGACATCTAAAACCGCACGAACCTCCACCATGCCGTTTTCGCACACCACATCCTGGTGCGTTCACCGTTAGTTATGAGACATGGGGAGTAGCCCGTGACGAGGTTGAGCGGCTGTGTCATCAGCTGGGTTCCATGCTGAGGTAGCGGTAGACAGTGGCCCTGCTTGTTCCGATGATTCTGCCGATGTCGGCGTATTTGAGGCCTTCGGGCTAGAAGTTCGCGGGCGCGTTGGGCGGCCGCGTGGTCGGAGGTGACTTCGCGCGGGCCTGCCTTCCGTCCGTGGGAGGCGGCGATTGCCATTCCAGCTTTGGTGCGTTCGGAAAGCTGGTCCCGTTCGAACTGCGCGAAGGCAGAGACGATGGTGATCATGGCCTGGGTCGTCGCCCCACCCAGCTCGCTGTCCCGCATCCTGGCGACGGTAATAGGCGGGGCGTGCGCCTCAAATATGAAAGGATCAAGCGGACGCCATTCGAAGCAGCCTATGATGTAAGCCAACAAAAGTGGTGAACAGTCCCGTAGCTTTTAACAAGGACGTAGGCGGCGATCGTGCCCATGCGCCCTATTCTTTCATGAGGGGATGACTGGTTTATGTGGGCTGGGCTAAAGTCTTTGTGGCTGTCAACGACGCCGTACCTCAGACAGGGCTGGCGAAATAAGCCGCCTAAGCATCGTACGTCCCGGGACTTTACGATGACCCCGAAGTTGCATCGCTTGCTGGTGGACGTGAGCTGGGACGAGTCTGCAGCAGAAGGAATCGCCAGTCGTATGCGCCAGATGCCTCAAGGTTGGCATCACGTATTGGCGGTATGGGGGCCCATCATCGTAGGATCCCTACTATATTTTCTGATTAGTCTTGGCGGTGGATATTTACTTCAATCCATCCTCCCTAGGGGCTGGGCAAGCTTAGGATTCGCGATAGCACTTGTCCCTGCGCTGCTAGGGCTCGTGTTTCCCCTGCTGCGCTACCGACGTTTAGATTCAGTACTCGCTGATATGCACGTCGTGAATCGATTGGTTCGTGTCATCGAGGCGGTGGATGCGCTCCTCTTAGACACGACAAACAACGAGCTGCGCAGAAACGCCGCGTGGCAAATCGAGAGAACAAGTGAGTATTTCAAGTATTCATATCCCCTATACGGGAGGCTGCCGGGAAACTCACGTAGAAATTTAAGGCGCAGTTCCAAACAGTGTTCAAAAGTGCTCGCTAGTTATTCCGCTGCTGCGCTCCACGGGGATCAGAACGCCATTGTTTCTCTTCGAGACGACTATGCGCGCGCGATCCTGAGGGTGGGCTCGGGACAGTGGACACAAGTGGCCAATCTAAACCCTTCCATAGCAGGTCCGACAAATTTCATGGCCGTATTGCCCAGCCTCCGGGGCTCGATAACTTCCTGGATTGTACTGGCAGCTAGTGCGCTCGGGGTCCTCAAAATAATTTCGGAAATTTGGTCGTCCCATTCAAAATAATAATCTTGACTGTTGATCTCAATGCGGTAGCATCGACGCCGATCTGTACTTTGGGGACATTTTGGTGGCCAGTAGCGGCTGGTGATTCCTGCGCCCGCGTCACTTACATGGCAATTACCATTGCCGGATGATTCATCGGTAACCAGTCCTGGCGGACTTCCGTATTCGGAGAAAAGTCCACGAGCATGTCACCAATCGTTGAGGCGGCCCTAAGTCTTAAGCTTTGAGATTGCGCCGGCACGACGGACTTCAAGTGGTCGCTGTCCGTTCTTATCATATTTGTCAGTGAGGACGTGGGAACTGACAGATTGAATGAGACAAAAATAGCTCGTCACGTCTCATCATATTGTCAGTTCCGTATGATTCGTGTTCGGGGGAAGGTTTGATGCGGTTCTCGATTGGTGGGCGGGGGCCAAGCCCAGACGTTATCTACCGGTCCCTGAGCTGCCAAGCGTGGTGTACCGGCGGCAACGTGATGTCCATCAGGGTGTACCCTACCGAACAGATGGGAACCGCCATAAAGTGACGTCCATCAGGGTC
>JBDTQM010000345.1:0-3105 GCA_039932175.1 Specibacter sp. | reverse complement strand
GCTGGCGTCCAGGGGGTGGCTGCCCTGCATCCACAAGAGCCTGTTCACAATGGCGCTGTGCGGCACCACGACACCCTTGGGCAGACCCGTTGAGCCGGAGGTGTAGATGACATAGGCCGGGTGCTGACCGGTTAGTTCCCTGGACACGTGCGCACGCCACGCCAGGACAGATTCCACGGCCTGCACTCCGGGCTCCTCGGGCACCACCAGTTTGGTGGCGGATTCCGGGAAACCGGCAGCCAGTGCAGCGGTTGTCAACACCACTGTTGCTGCGGCGTCGGCCAGCATGTAGTCCAGCCGTTCCTTGGGGTAGCCGGTGTCCAGGGGCAGGTAGGCAGCCCCCGCCTCAACCACAGCCAGCAGTGCAATGCTCAGCTGGGCCGAGCGCGGAATGCTGACCGCCACAATGTCGCCCGTGCGCACACCTGCATTCCGCAGACGCGAGGCCAGGGCCAGCACCTCGAGGCGGAGATCTGCGAAGGTGAGGGTCGTTTCGCCGTCGAGCAATGCCGGTGCACCGGGGACGGGTGTTCCCCGGCCGTCCAGCAAGTCCCGAAGGGTCACAGGGGCAACCGGGTGCTCCGTGGCGTTGCTGCTGTCAATGGCGTCCTTTTCAGCGGGCAGCAGGGCGCAGCCGGCAGCCAGGCTCAGCCCGTCGGCGGCAGTGATGCGGGCCAGCGCCGCCAGGAAGCGGGGCAGCAGCGTGGCACCGATGGTGGCGCCCAGCCTGTGCTCAATGACCACCTTGTAACCGCCGGGGGTGCTGCCGGAGGTGCAGGGCAGGACCAGAACGGTCAGCGGGTAGTGGGTGTAGCCGCGGTTGCCCAGCCCTGTCAGGACCAGGTCCGTGGCAGCCGGTTCCGGTGCCTGCACGTCCTCGCACGGATAGTTTTCCATGACAAACAGCGAATCAAACAAGGTGCCCGTGCCGGCCAGCTGCTGGATTTCAGCCAGCCCCAGGCGGGCGTGGTCCCGCAGTTCAACCTGGTCCTGCTGCAGCTGCGCCAACTGTTGCGCCGGGGCAAGGGCAGGGTTGAGCCGCACCCGGACGGGAACGGTGTTGGTGAACAGGCCAATGACACCGTGGCTTTGTTCGTCCTCCCGGCCCGACACCGTGGTGCCAAAGACGACGTCGGGCTTTCCCGTCAGCTCGGCAACCATCAAGGCGTGGGCCAGGGCAAAGACGGAATTGTGCGTCACGCCGTGCTGTTGCGCCGCAGCAGCCAGGGCCTCCGACAACGCAGCATCCAGCGTGCAGGATGATTCCAGCGGCTCCCCCTCGACGGCGCGGGGCACCAGGGTGCCTTCCAGCAGGGTGGGTGCGGCGCCGTCGAGTGCCTGCGCCCAGGCCCTCCGGTCGGCGTCCACGGCGCGGCGGTCGTTGGAGGCTTCCACATACATTTGCAGGGCGTTGGAGGATCCGGTACGGCCGACGTTGTAGCACTCAAGCAGCGCCGTGACGATCAGTGGAGTGGACCAGCCGTCCACCAGCAGGTGGTGGGCGCTGAGCAGCAGCCGCGCCGACCCGTCGGCCCACCACACCAGCCTTGCGGCCAGCAGCGGCCCGCGCTCAACGTCAAAGGTGCGCGCCGTTTCCTTGCGCTCCAGCGCCAGCGTGGCTGCCGCGGGATCGCCGTGGTCGGCAATCAGGATTTCGGCAAAGTCGACGGGCGCCCGGAACGCCGGGTGCGGTATGACCTGGACTGGGGCGGGGCCCGCGCCCGGGTTGAAGGAGGCGCCCAGTTGCGGGTGGGCGTCCAGCATGAGTTCCAGGGCCGCCCGCAGGCGTTCCCCGGACACGGCACCGCCCAATTCCAGCACTGTCACCGAGCTGTAGTTGCCGCCCCGGGCACCGAGCTGGTCGTGGAACAGCAGGCCAAGCTGCAGCGGGCCCAAGGGCAGGACTGCCAGCGCGGGGCCGTGGGCCGCCTCGATGCGGGCCAGGGCCGCGGCATCCAGTCCGGTGCCGGGAACATCGGCCGGCACCAGGGTTGCTGCCGCCAGCGCAGGCTTGGTCCTGGCGTTCTCGGCCAACTCCGACGCGATATTTTCCATGGCCGCACTGACGGCTGCAACGTCCTTTTCCTGCAGCAGCCGGGCGGCCCACGTCCAGCCCAGGGCGAGCCGGTCGCCGTCCAGGAAGGCGTTGAGTTCCAGCGGATGGGTCAGGGGCACGGCGCCGTCAAGGCTGACTGCGAACGCGTCGGCAAAAACAGTTCCCTGCTGCACGGGGGTGAAATGGCCCCCGGCTGAGGAGAAGCGGCCCAGGTAGTTCACCAGCAGGGCCGGCGGGTTCTGTGCCGCGGCGGCACGCAGCTCGGGCTGCTCCGCGGCATCAAGGCGGCGCAGGATGCCGTAGCCCAGACCGTGGGCCGGGGTGGAGCGCACTGCCTGCTTGACAATGCGCAGCAGGGACACGGGGTCGCCGGCACCGGCCGCCGGCTGGCGGGCAGCAAGGCCCGCGAGGTCAAGGAACAACGGGTGCTCGTCGGTAAGCCAGCCGACTGTGCGTTCGAGGTCGTCAACCTCGCTGTGGCGGCCGTGGGATTCGCGGGTCAGCTGCAGGGAATCCCGGCCGAAGTGTTGGGCAACAGCCAGGGCAGCCACTGCCAGCAGGGTTTCCTCAACGGTGGCCGCGCAGGCCTCAGGCAGGGCGTGCAGAATGGCCGTGGTGGCCTGCTCGCTGAGCAGGATGCGGGCGGTGCCGGCGGCGTTGTGGGTGTCCCGCCCGGCCTCGAGGGCGCCGCGGCCCAGTGGATCAGTGCCGCCTTGCAGCTGCTGGAACCAGTGGCCCAGCTCGGAGCGGCGGGGCTCCTTTTGAGCGCTGAGCGCCCGGCCCCACTGGCGCAGGGAGGTTTGTTCGGCCTCGAGCCGGGGTTGTTGGCCGGCCAGCAGCATGGTGGCTGCCTGCTCAAGGTCGGGCAGCAGCGTGCGCCAGGAGACGCCGTCAACCACCAAGTGGTGGATGGCCAGCACCAGCTGCCGGTCCCCCGGCTCGGCGCCGGCAAGCAGCACGGCCTGGACCATGACGCCGTTGGCCGGGTCCAGGCGGAGGGCCGCGGCCGGGAACTCCGTGTCGGGGGTGGCCAGCGGCGCCTCCGTGAG
>JBDTQM010000344.1:0-3162 GCA_039932175.1 Specibacter sp. | reverse complement strand
AAGTTTGAGCAGGATGTGGTGACCATTTTGGGCGGTGTCCGCCATGGACTCACCCAGGGCGGCCCCGTTGCCATCCAAATCGCCAATTCGGAATGGCCCAAGTGGGAGCAGATCATGTCTGCGGACCCCGTGGACCCCGCCGAGCTGGCCGGCCAGGCCCGCAACGCACCCCTGACGCGTCCGCGCCCCGGCCATGCCGACTTCACGGGCATGCAAAAGTACGCCTTTGACGAAGCCCGCCCCGTATTGGAGCGCGCCAGCGCCCGCGAAACAGCCACCCGCGTGGCCCTGGGCGTAGTTGCCGCGCAGATGCTGGCAGCCGTCGGTGTTGAAATGGTCAGCCACACGGTGCAGATTGCCACGGTCGCGTCACCCGAGGACGCTGCGCTGCCGGCATTCGCCGACGTTGCCGCCCTGGACGCCGATCCGCTGCGTTGCTTTGACGCCGCCACCTCCGCCGCCATGGTGGCCGAAGTTGATGCAGCCCAGAAGCAGGGCGAAACCCTGGGCGGCGTCGTCGAAGTTTTGGCTTACAACCTGCCGCCGGGACTGGGCAGCTACGTGCACTGGGACCGCCGCCTGGACTCACGGCTGGCCGGCGCCCTCATGGGCATCCAGGCCATTAAGGGTGTTGAAGTGGGCGACGGCTTCGCCACGGCAGCCCGCAAGGGATCCGCCGCCCATGATGAGATTGTGCGCGACGCCGACGGCCGCATCATCCGCACCTCCAACCGCGCAGGCGGCATTGAGGGCGGCATGAGCATTGGCGACGTGCTGCGTGTCCGCGCGGCCATGAAGCCCATCGCCACGGTTCCGCGCGCCTTGAAGACCATTGACGTTGCCACCGGCGAGCCCGCCAAGGCCCACCACCAGCGTTCGGACGTGTGTGCCGTGCCCGCGGCAGGCGTTGTGGCCGAGGCCATGACGGCCCTGGTGTTGGCGGAGGCCCTGGTGGAGAAGTTCGGCGGGGACTCCATCGCCGAGACCAAGCGCAACATGGACAGCTACCTGGCCGCGATTCCGGCGAATCTGGACACGCTGGCGCACTGATGGCTTCTGGCAAGGATCCGGGCGCGGCACAGCGCTTCACGCCACACCGGCCCATTGTCATGATCGGCCCCATGGCCGTTGGAAAATCCGTGATCGGGGCCGAGCTGGCCCGCGTCCTTGGCGTGGAGTTCATTGACTCCGACCACAAGATTGTGGCCAAGCACGGCCCCATTCCACGGATTTTTGCCGGCAAGGGCGAACACCACTTTCGCCAGCTGGAGGCACGGGCCATTGCCGAGGTTTTGGATTCCCCGAAACCAAAACCGGTGGTTTTGTCCCTGGGCGGCGGGGCTGTGCTCGATTCGGGCACCCAGCAATTGCTGGCCCGGGCCACAGTCGTTTTCCTCAACGCCGACGTGGAGACAGTCAGGGAGCGCATCCTGCGCAACACCGGCCGCCCGCTGCTGGCAAGCGACCCGGTGGCCACCTGGCAGCGACTTGCAGGTGTTCGGGGCCCCGTTTACGCCCGTCTGGCAACTATCACTCTTGATGTGAGCAACTCCAATGTGCCGCAACTTGTTGCGCGGCTGATCGATCTGCTGGAAGCAGAATCAAGGAAAGGGAATTCCGCACCGTGAATACCGAAAACGTACCCGCAACCCCCAACACTGTCATCAAGGTCACCGGCGCTTTGCCGGGCGAGAATTACGACGTCGTCGTGGGCCGGGGGCTCCTGTCCCAGCTTCCGGCACTGCTGGGGGAGCGCGTCAAAAAAGTTCTGGTCATTCACCCGCGAGCCCTGCGCCTCACCGGTGACACCGTGCGCGACGACCTGGAAGCCGCCGGTTTCACCACGCTGACGGCCGAGATCCCGGACGCCGAGGAAGGCAAGCACATTCAAGTGGCGGCCTTCTGCTGGCAGGTCCTGGGGCAAAACGACTTCACCCGCTCCGACGCCATCGTTGCCGTTGGCGGCGGCGCCGTCACAGACCTCGGCGGTTTTGTTGCAGCCACTTGGCTGCGCGGCGTCAAAGTTGTGCACATGCCCACCTCCCTGCTGGGGATGGTGGATGCGTCCGTGGGCGGCAAGACTGGCATCAACACGGCCGAGGGCAAAAACCTGGTGGGCGCATTCCACCCGCCAGCCGGCGTGCTGGTGGACCTGGACACCTTGGACACCCTGCCGCCCAACGAGCTCATCTCGGGCATGGCCGAGGTCATCAAGTGCGGTTTCATTGCCGACCCCGTGATCCTGGACTTGATCGAGGCGAACCCGGATGCCGTCAAGGACCCGCGCTCACCGGTCGTGCGTGAACTCATTGAGCGCTCCATTGCGGTCAAGGCGAAGGTGGTTTCGGAAGACCTGAAGGAATCGGGCCTGCGTGAAATCCTCAACTATGGCCACACCCTGGGCCACGCCATCGAATTGACCGAGCGCTACTCGTGGCGCCACGGTGCAGCCGTTGCCGTTGGCATGATGTTTGCCGCTGAACTGGCCCGCAGCGTGGGCCGCCTCAGCGATGCCGAGGCAGACCGCCACAGGAGCATCCTGGAGCAGCTGGGGCTGCCCCTGAGCTACCGCAAGGACCGCTGGCAGGCGCTGCTGGACGCCATGCGCCGGGACAAGAAGACCCGCGGGGACCTGCTGCGTTTTGTGGTGCTCGACGGCGTGGGGCGGCCCGGGATCCTAGACGTCCCGGACACGTCGCTGCTGTTTGCCGCCTACCAAGAAATAGCTTCATAAATTGGGGTTGAAGGATTGGCCCTCAGCCGGATTTCCGGGCACCGCGCTCAACCCCGACACGCTGCTGCCGGAAGTTGTGGATGAGACTGCCTGCGCGGAGGCACTCAAGCTTTCCGAAGATGCAGGCGACGCCATCTTCGTGCTGTTGGCCCGCGGGCTGACCAACGAAGCTGCCGAAGCAGTGGCGCACGCACGCCTGGAGGACCCCGCATCCATCAGGCTGCAGGTGCTCGACGCCGACGTGCTGCGTGCCTCCAAGCACTTTGTCAGGGCCGAGAAGCTCTTGAAGGCCCTGCTGCCGGAGGTGAGCGCCACTCCCTTGGAACCGTGGGTGTTCCAGCAACTGGGCAAGGTGTATTTCAGCAACGGGCAGTTCGTGGCCGCGGCGCAAAAGTTCGCCACGGCGTTGGAGCTCAGGGTGGCGGCAG
>JBDTQM010000343.1:0-3166 GCA_039932175.1 Specibacter sp. | reverse complement strand
GTGAGATTTTCGACCACTGCTGCGGGTCAGCTGTAAAAAGGCGGGCGTCAGCCCGTGTACGGCTTCGCGGAGAGGATCTCCACGTCAATGCTCTTGCCGTTGGGGGCAACGTAGGTGACCTTGTCGCCAACCTGCTTGCCCACGATGGCCTCCCCCAGGGCTGAGCGTTCGCTGAAGACGTCAAGGTCCCCGGCGCCCACTTCGCGGCTGCCCAGCAGGAACGTGGTTTCATCGCCTGCGATGGTGGCAACCACCACCATGCCCTGCTCCACGATGCCGTCGTCGGCCGGAGCCTCGCCCACGCGGGCGTAGCGGAGCATTTCGCTGAGCTGGCGGATGCGGGCCTCAATCTTGCCCTGCTCGTCCTTGGCTGCGTGGTAGCCGCCGTTTTCCTTCAAGTCGCCTTCCTGGCGGGCTTGTTCGATCTTGCTGACAATTTCCGCGCGGCCGGGGCCGGAGAGCTGGGTCAGCTCGGCCTTGAGGCGGTCAAAGGCTTCCTGGGTCAGCCATGCAGAGGGGGGCGCACTGTTAGTAGTAGCCACGAGGTTCTCCTTGAATGTACAAAAGCAAAGGCCCCGCTTCAGGGCGGACCAGCGCAGAAAACACTGGCAAACCTAGCGGGGCAGAAGGTAATAAGGTCTAGTTTAGTCAATAAGAGGGATAAACCCAAGAATCGACGTGGTGCGTGTTACGTCTACTTGACCAGCCAGCAGTTTTCCACCACTCCGGTCACTGCCAGCGAATCGGTCCGGATCTCACCGCGCACGGTTGTGGTCCGGCCATTTTCCGAGCCCGCATCCTTGCCGTTGGGGCCCACAGTGACAACGTTCCAGCCCACCACCGCGTAGCTGTCGTTCATGGCCTTGAGTGCGCACTTGGCGGTGGTCGAAGGGTCCTTGGTCACAGCCAGGTCCACGGTTGTCATGGTGCCGTCAGCGACGTTGTAGCTGAGGATTTTCTGGGAAATGCCAGTATTTCCGCCAATGACAACCCACAAAACCCAGGCCAGTGAGAGCACGCCGGCCGATATGAGCAAAATGAGTTTGTTCCGTTTGGACATTGTCCGCTTGGGTGTGCCGTATCGATTGGATAGGCTGGTAGCTGCTGGAGAATCTGAGTTTGTCACTGCATCCACTTGTGTCTGTTCCACGGGTTGCCGTGGCTTGGCCGCCCACAGGTGATGAAGGCGTTGGACTTAGACAAGTTTAGCGTTTATTTGAGCCAGGCAATTTTTGCCCATCGTTGTCACAGAATTGAAGGTAGCCCCATGAACACCAACGAGAGCCCGGCAGCGGAGCCGCTGCGACTTTTGGCAGTTCATGCCCATCCCGACGACGAGGCCAGCAAGGGTGCCGCCATGATGGCCTCCTATGCGGCTGCCGGCGTCGAGGTCATGGTGGCTACCTGCACGGGCGGGGAGCGCGGGGACATCCAAAACCCCGCCCTCATCGGCGCCCCCCACCCTGCCCGCGACATGGGTGGTGCCCGCAGGCTGGAGATGGCCAGGGCCGCCGAAATCCTGGGCATCTCCCATCAGTGGTTGGGCTTCACCGACTCGGGCCTGCCCGAAGGGGACCCGCTGCCGGAACTGCCGTCGAACTGCTTTGCGCTCAAGCCCCTGGAAATCGCGGCCGCGCCGCTGGTCCGCCTGGTGCGCCGCTTCAGGCCGCACGTCATCATCTCCTATGACGAAAACGGCGGCTACCCGCACCCGGACCACATCATGGCGCACAAAATTGCCGCGGAGGCGTTCGATGCTGCCGGCGATCCGGACCTGTACCCCGGCGCGGGTGCGGCGTGGGAGCCCGCCAAGCTTTACTACGACCTGGCGTTCAACCCGCAGCGGTTCCGCGCACTCCACTTCGCCCTGGAGGAGGCGGGGCTGGCCTCGCCCTACGCCGAACGGCTGGCTGCCTGGCTCGAAGCCGACAGCGAGGGCCACACCATGCCCGTCAGCAAGCACCCCACCACCACACAAATTGACTGCGGCGACTACTTTGAGGTCCGCGACGATGCCCTGCGTGCGCACGCAACCCAGGTGGACCCGGAGGGTTTCTTCTTTGCCGTCAGCCCGGCCATGCAGCGCAAAGTGTGGCCGTGGGAGGATTATTCCCTGATCACCTCCCGCGTTCCCACCACTGTGCCCGAGAACGACCTCTTTGCTGGCCTACGATAGATAGTGGATGTTTCCCGCTGGCACCATGCCTGCCGGGGATGAAACGAAAGACGGATTGTGCACACTTTGATTTTGCTTGCCACCACTGACCCCGCAGTTCCCACGCCCGGCGGCGGCCTGCGCCCCGGGCTGTCCGAGGACCAGATCACGCCCGGCCTGCTGGGGTTCGTTGTGACCTTCAGCATTGTGATCATCATGTTCTTCCTGATCCGCGACATGGTCAAGCGCATCCGCCGCGTCCGCTACCGGGCCCAGGTGGAGGAAGGCCGGGCGGGCGGTTCGCACGGCCCGGATGCCGAGTTCATGGGCATTCCCATCATGAGGGACGACGCCGGGACGTCCGTTCCGGCGCCGCGGGCAGCATCCGCGGTGGTCAAGGAAGCAGACGACTCCACCGCGCCCGAATCGGATGCGAAGTAGCTTTCAGCCATGAACAGGCTGGCGGGTGAACCAAGCGCCTATCTTCGCCAGCACGCGCAAAACCCTGTGGACTGGCAGCCGTTTGACGATGCCGCCTTTGCCGAAGCGGTGGCACGTGATGTACCCATTTTTCTGTCAGTGGGCTACGCCGCGTGCCATTGGTGCCATGTCATGGCGGGGGAGTCCTTTGAAGACCCCGTCGTGGGTGCTTTTCTGAACCAACACTTTGTCTCGATCAAGGTGGACCGGGAGGAACGCCCCGACGTGGACGACGCCTACATGGCGGCCACACAAGCGCTCAGCGGCCAGGGTGGCTGGCCCATGAGCGTGTTTCTCACCCCTGACGGGCGCGCCTTTTATGCCGGAACCTATTTTCCGCCCCAGCCAAGCTCCGGACGGCCATCCTTTGCGCAGCTGCTTGCCGCAGTCCACGAGGCGTGGACCCGCCGCCGGCCCGAGGTGGAGCAGACAGCCAACGACCTCGCGCAGGCCCTGGCCAATCCCGTGTGGCAGATCCGCACCGCTGCCGCCCCCGGCCAGGCGGGCGGCGGGCCAGTGGGCGGCGGGCCA
>JBDTQM010000342.1:0-3186 GCA_039932175.1 Specibacter sp. | reverse complement strand
GTGCTTGATGACAACAATTTCCTCGGCTGATTTGATCATGCGCTGGCGCATGGCGTCCTGGGCCACGTCAACCAAGGTGGCGCCGTCGAACGCTGCCTGGAGTTTGTTGCGGTTGTCCAGCGGCAGGGAGTCGTCCTCGACACCGAGGCGCCGGACTGTGACGCCGCGGGTGCGCAGGGCTTCCTGGATGGCGAAGATGTAGTTGTCGCGGCGCCAGTCGGTGTAGACAATGTTTTCCCCGTAGCCGCGGCGCCACGGCATGCCGGCGTCGATGTTCGCGGTGACGGTGACGGTGTCGTCCTGGGTGACAACCATGGCGTAGGAGCGGCCAAAGTAGGTGAAGAGGAAATCGGAGTAGTACTTGATGCCGTGGAAGCTGGTCAGGACGACGGCGTCGAGGTCCTTGGCTGCCATGATCTTGCGCAGTCCGGCAATGCGTCGTTCCATCTCGGCGTCGGAAAACGTCAGCTGCACTTTCTCGCCGTTGTGCAGCACTTTCAGGCGCTCCAACTCAGAAACGGAGCTGGCGTTTTCGGGGGTGATGATGCTCATGGTGACTCCTTGTTGATATTGCTTTTATTGATTCGAAGGAAAGTATTGGGGTGGGGCTGTCAGTGCTTCAGGGGAGTCTTGGACGTTTCCTTGGCAAGTGACACTGCGATGAGGGAGACGACGGCAGCCGCCATCAAGTACCAGCCTGGGGCCAGATTGGAACCTGTGAGGTTGATCAGCAGCGTTGAGGCGAACAATGCGGTACCTCCGAAGAGTGCGTTGGTGAGGTTGAAGCTCACAGCAAACCCGCTGTAGCGGACCTTGGTGGGGAACAGTTCGGCCAGGAAGCTGGGAAGTGTTCCGTCGTTGAGGGTCAGCATGGCACCCAGCAGGATCTGGACCAGGAGGATCACCAGGAAGTTTCCGGTGCCCAGGAGCATGAATGCCGGCACTGTAAGCAGCACGAACAGGATCGACGCTGAGATCAACACCCGTTTCCGGCCGAACCTGTCCGAGGCCATGCCGGTCAGGAAAATGAAGCCAATGTAGGTGGCCAGGGCAACCGTGGTGGCAATGAAGGACAGCGAAGCATCCAAGCCCACCACCTCACTGAGATAGGTCGGCATGTAGCTGAGCACCACATAAAAGCCCACGGCGTTCAGAACCACGGCGCCAACTGCAATCAAGAGCGGACGCCATTGCTCCCTGAACAAGGACATGACGGGGGCCTTGATCGCCTCATCTTCCTTTTCAAGGGCAAGGAACGCCGGGGTGTCCTCAAGTTTTACGCGAATATAGCGGCCGATCAGACCCATCGGTGCCGCCAGCAGGAACGGCAGGCGCCAACCCCAGGAGTTGAGCTGATCAGGGGACAGGGAAATGGAAAGCAGCAAGGCGATGAGGGAACCCAGCAGCAGCCCGGTGGCGGTGCTGGCCGGCACCACGGCTGCGTAGAGGCCGCGCTTGTTCGGCGGTGCATATTCAACCAGAAACGCGGAAGCGCCCGCATATTCGCCGGCGGCTGAGAATCCCTGCACAACACGGATGATGAGCAGCAGGATCGGCGCCCAAATGCCAATGATGTTGTAGTCCGGGATGAGGGCGATGGCGAATGTCGCAGCGGACATGATCAAAATCGAAATGGACAAGGCATTCTTGCGGCCCACCCGGTCGCCGATGTGCCCCCAGATGAATCCGCCGATGGGACGGACAAAGAAGGAGATGGCAAAGAGTCCGAACGTCAGCAGCAGCCCGGTCTGCTTGTCTGTTTCGGGGAAGAAAGCGTGGGCGATGGTGACCGCCAAATAGCCGTACACGGCATAGTCAAACCATTCAACAAAATTGCCAATGAAGCTTGCGCCAACCACTCGGCGCAAGGTGCTTTTGGAAACCCCCTTGCCGTCATTGGGGCGGGGTTGGCCACTCATGCTCAACTGCTCGGGCGTGAGCGGCATCGTTGCCGACCATCCGTTGCTTGTGGGTTGCTCATTTGTCATTAGATCCACCAAGAGTTTGGGGTTGCGCCTAACGCAACGCTGTTGCACCAGACTATGTGTGGCGAGCGTCACCGTCAAGAGCTTTGGCGACACGAATTTTATCGTGTAGCGAGAAAAGGGCGCCACAGCGGGATATTATCCGCAGTGGCGCCCCTGTTGCATTCTGTGCAATTGAGTTGAACAGGTGACCCGTGCCTCCTAAACTGGCACCCCGGCTGGTTCGCGGATCAGCTCGGCGGCCAGATCCAGGGCCAGATCCTCAACTACCTGTCCGTACAGCAGGATGCCCTTGCTGACGCTGGAACCTGCCGCGGACGACAGGCACCCAGTGACTGGCGTCCGTTCCGGCACCACCGGGAGGCGGTCGAAACGCGGCAGTACCGCGGCTGGACCGTCCACCAGGCGGTCCAAGGCAACCCTGGCCGGTTCAAGGTGGAGCATGAGTGACGTTTCCAGGACCCCGCCGTGCTCGATGTCCCAGCCCGGGAAACCGTCGGGGTAGACCTGCGCGAGCGTGTCCTGGCTGACAAAGTCCCAGTAGGACAGCAGCAGCACGCTCTGTTCCGCCCCCGGGCCGATCCCGAGATCTTCCAAGGCAAGGTCGATCCCCTCGTACAGGAACTGGTAGTTCTCAAAGTGCCCGTTGACAAAGACCACGTTTCTGACGCCCTGGTTGAGGAAAGACTTAACCAGGTTGCGAGCCACGCCGATCAGTGAGGCGCCATCCAAGCTGGTGGTGCCGGAGAGGTGGTTTCCGCCACCGGACTTTTGCTGTGACTTGTACCCGTAGGCGATGGGCTGGGCAACCAGTGCGCCCAGCCGTGCGGCGACGCCGTCCGCGAATCGCGTGGCCAAGATGGTGTCCGTTCCCAGCGGCAGATGTGGGCCGTGCTGTTCCAGCGACCCGACGGGAATGAGGACAGTTGCGTCCCCGGACGCAAGGGCTTCGCGGTAGGCGAAGGCGTCCATGTCTTCCAGAAATACTGACTTGTCCATGGTGTTGCTCCTCGATAGGTGCGCCGTGCAATGGGACCGCTTGCGGCGGCCGGGTGGCCGCCGCGGAGTGGTTGTTAGGCGTTGATGATGTTGTTTTCGGGTCCGTAGCCGAATTTGGTGATGTTTTCGGCGCCGTCCTCGTCGATGACCAGGATGTCGTGTTCGCGGTATCCGCCGGCTCCGGGCTGGCCGTCAAGGACAG
>JBDTQM010000341.1:0-3215 GCA_039932175.1 Specibacter sp. | reverse complement strand
CTGCGAACCGGCATCCTGGACGCGGACGGAACCGTCGCGGACGCTCTCCAACCGGCTCAAGTCGCCGCCGGAGGACAGTGCCGAATCCGCCACCAACTCCCCCGGGGTGAACCCGGCGTCGAAGGCCTCGGTCAAATCACCCAGGCCCGGCAGCGCAACAAGGTTGACCACGGGGGCCTCGTTGTCGGCCTCCAGCAGGGCGGTGATCTCGGAGACGTCACGGCCGTGGGCCACCAGGGCCTGGCGCATGGAACGCACAATCCACTCCGGGTGGGAATGCTCAATGGAGGCAATCTTCACGTCGTCACTGAGGCCCTCGGTGAGCTCGCTGATCCACTCCGGCAGTTCCTTGGCCGCAACCTTGCGCAACACGGCGTTGATCAGCCCCGACGGGCCGGCACCAATCACGGCGCGGGCCAGGCCAACAGTCTGGTCCAGGGCGGCGTGCGTGGGCACGCGCATGGCCATCAGCTGGTGAACGCCGATGCGCAGGGCGTCCAAAATGGCCGGATCCAGCTCGCTGAGCGGGCGGTCAACGCACTGGGCCAGGATGGCGTCGTAGGTGCCCTGGGCGCGCAGTGCGCCGTACGTGAGTTCAGTGGCGAAGCCCGCGTCGCGGCGGTCCAGTCCGTGGCGGCGGATGCGTGTGGGCAGCACCAGGTTGGCGTAGGCGTCATCGGCCGAGACGGCCCGCAACACTTCAAAAGCCACCAAACGCGCCGGATCGGCTACGCGGGTGCGCTGCCCGGGCGCGGCTTCTGTCCGGTTGCGCGTTGTGCTGCGGTTCCGCTCGCGTCCTGCATCGTCACGACGCCGGACACCGCCGGAATTGCCGCCCTGCCCGAATCTGCTGCTTTGGTGGCTCGAACGCCCGCCTTGCTCGCTGGTCATTCAAACACCACATCTTCCTTGTTGGCCAGGCCGTGGGCCCAGTCGGTTGCTTTCATAGGTTTTTTGCCGGCAGGCTGCACGTTCACAAGCTCCACGGCGTGGGATCCCGTGCCCACCAGCACGGACTTTGGCTCCACGCGCAACTGCGCGGGGGCAAGGTCGGTGACGTCGGGACGCAGCAGCACCGGGGCCAGCTTGAAGCGCTGGCCACCGAGCATTGTCCAGGCACCGGGTTCCCCTGTGACGCCGCGGACCCGCCTGTCGATGGCCAGGGCAGGATCACCCCAGCGCACGTGGCCGTCTTCCAGGGTCAGTTTGGGGGCCAGCGAAATATCGCCCTGCTGGGTGACGCCGCTGAGCGCGCCTGCTTCGAGGGCGCCAATGGTCTGGGCCAGCAGCACGGCGCCGCTGTGCGAGAGGCGTTCCAGCAGCTCCGCGCTGGTGTCGGCGGGGCGGATGCCCTCCGTCATAGTGCCGTACACGGGCCCGGTGTCGAGCCCCTTTTCCAGCAGGAACGTGGAGGCGCCGGTGACCTGGTCGCCGTTGATGACGGAGTGCTGCACGGGGGCGGCACCGCGCCAGGCCGGCAGCAGGGAGAAATGCAGGTTGATCCAGCCATGGGCGGGGATGCCCAAGGCGCTTTCGGGGATCAACGCCCCGTAGGCCACAATGGCAGCCACCTCCGGTGCCGCGGCAGCGACGGCCGCGGCAGCGACGTCGTCGATCTTGTTGGCCTTGATGACGGGCAGGCCAAGCTCCTGCGCGCGGGCGGCAACGGGCGACGGCGTGAGCACGCGTTTGCGGCCCAGCGGCGCGTCCGGGCGGGTCAGCACTGCAACAATTTCATGCCCGGCGGCGCGCAGGGCTTCCAGGGACGGCAGGGCCACAGCTGGTGTTCCGGCAAAAAGTACCTTCATGAGGCGGCGCCGGCGCCAAAGGCTGAACCCACTGTGCGGGCCCGCTTGGCAACAGTCTGTGCCGTGACATCGTGGTAGTTGGCTTTGCGAATGGCGCGCAGGGCTTCCTTGCGGTCCTCCCCTTCGAGGCGGTCCACATACAGCTTGCCCATCAGGTGGTCGGTTTCGTGCTGGAAGCACTTGGCGAGGACGCCTGTTGCCTCCATGTCGATGGGCCCGCCGTCCTTGTCCACACCCGTGATGCGCACCCACCGGTGGCGTTCAACCTTGAAGCCCAGGCCCGGCACAGACAGGCAGCCTTCAGCCTCCTGTGCGGGGACCATGTCATCGCTGGCCACCAGGATGGGGTTAATGATGTGGCCTTCCCGGCCATCCACCGAATATGTGAAGATTTGCTTGTTGACACCCACCTGGGGTGCCGCCAAACCGGCGCCCTGAACATCCACCATGGTCTGGTGCATGTCGTCAATGAGCTTGGCCAGTTCGGGGCCAAAGGTTGTCACTTCCTCGGCCACTGTTCTCAGGACAGGGTCGCCAATGATGCGAATGCTCAGGATGGCCATGGGTGGGCACCTCACTTTGGAATTGATGCGTTCCGGTTCACGGGAATGCTGGGACTTCTTAGTCTAGTTGGCGCTTAACGTCCCGGCGGCGAAATTTCCAGCAAAGGCGCCCCGGCCGCCGCAGCATCCAATGAGGTTTGCCACACGCGTCGCAGCGAGGCGAACTTAAACCAATGGGCTTTGAGGACCTCGGGGTTGGCACGCAGCGTGCGGACCTCTGTTTCGCCGATGGCGACGCCGAGCACGACGGGGTCCGCCCCGTATTTCCATGCTTCCCAGATTCCGGCTGATTCATCAACAATGGATTCCTCGGCCTTCATCCCGGCCACCAACTGCATGACCACCTTGGCGTCCAGGCTCTTGACCTTGCCATTCCTGTCGGTGCCTTTGGTTTTGTAGTCGATGATGCACAGCTTGCCGCCAATGGTGGCCACCAGGTCCAAGGTGCCGGCGTAGCCCAGGGTTTCATTCCAGACTGTGACCTCCGGTGCCAGCGGCTTGACCTGGTAGTCCTCCCACCAGATATCAAATTGGAGGGCAAAGTTCTCGTCGCCACGTTCGGCCAGGGCTTCGCGGGCCTCAGCCAGTTGGTGCGGCCGGTCCAGGGCGCGCAGGGCCATCTGCTCGCAATAATTGTGCACCCTGTCGCCGCGGGCTGCCGCGGCGTCCCGGAATTGCTCGGCTGCGTTGGAGCTGTCCCGCACCACCGTGCGCAATTGCGCCGGATTGCCCACGGCAGCACCCAGGTCGGGGTGTTGCGCCACGGCGGTGGCCGCCATGTAGCCGATCCAGCCGTCGAGGGTGTTCGATTGCTGGCCAATGACCGTGGTGATGGAGGGGACCT
>JBDTQM010000340.1:0-3248 GCA_039932175.1 Specibacter sp. | reverse complement strand
GGGACGCCGTTCTATCCGTAATGAATCGCTGCAAACTCTGGATGCTGAGCCCTGCCGCGAAGAGGCGTTGAATGACGACGTCGTGCAAGTCCCGTGCAATGCGGTCCCGATCCGTGAAAATCATGATCTGTTCACGCAATCTGTGCGTCCTGGCCAGTTCCAATGCCAAGGCTACGTGAGATCCAAACACGGCGCTCATCTCCACCACGATATTGGGGTAGCTGCCGGACCCTTGGCTGCGTGCCAGGATCAACAAGCCCTGGTTTGTCCCTTGGGGGCCCAACGCAATGACAATGATTGGCCCAAATGCCGTTCCGTCTTCAGCGCCAAGCAGGTCCGTGGCGTCATCGAACACCGTCGGGACGCCAGTTCTCAAAACCTCCGCGATCGCCGGGGAGTCCAAGGCCAAGGAACGGCCCACCAGCAGCGGTGCCCGCTCCCCGGCGGCCGCTGCCACATAAAGCTCAGGGCCGTGATCGGAGGAAACCCCAATCATGGTCAAGGCAGAATCCGACTCCGCCAAGGCGGTGGCCGCAATCATCTCCAGGCTGCTTTCAGTGATGTTGCGTTCGTCATCCATCATTCGGCCGGTGACGTACATGCACGCTTCCAGCCAGCTTGAGCGCCGTCTGGCATCGTCAAACAACCGGGCATTTTCAATGGCGACCCCAGCGGCAGCGGCCAAGGCAACGGCCAAATCCTCGTCCTCTGCCGTGAAGTCTTCACCGCCTGCCTTTTCGGTCAGGTACAGGTTCCCAAAGACCTTTCCCCGCACCCGGACGGGGACGCCCAGAAAAGACACCATGGGCGGGTGGTGCTCCGGGAACCCGGAAGAGGCGGGGTGCTCGTGTAAATCATGGAGCCGCAACGGATGCGGATCACTTGTCAGCAATCCCAGGACTCCGTGCCCGGTGGGCAACGGACCAATCTTGGTTATGAGTTCCTGATCTATGCCAACGGTAATGAAATGACTCAGCGACTGGTCCTCGCCTATCACTCCCAGCGCACCGTAGCGGGCATCCAAAAGTGTGCAGGCGGACTTCACCACCCGCTCCAGCACCGCATCAAGGCTGAGGTCCTCAGCCACGGAAACGACGGCTGCCAGCAAGCCGCGCATCCTTTGCTGTGTTGAAAGCAGTTCGCCAGCGCGGTCTACGAACTCCCGCAGCAGGTCCTCATTGCGGGTACCTGCAGCGGCCGGCAACAGCGGCATGGCCGTATCCGCATCAGAATCTTGCACCAGACCCGCCTTCGATTGACCATCGGCCGTTGTGTCAAAAGCCTCAAGAGCCCGGCCATTACTCACAGGCTACCCCCGTTGCCAGCCTGAGGTCCGCATACGGCAGGAAAGTTACAGCCCTCCACTGACAGCACCTGGGGACTTTGTACCCTACGTTCCCAGGCTCAAAGGCCCTAGAGTCGATCCCATGACTACTAAGACCCCGCCATCAGGGACCGCGCCGAAGATTGAGTCCCTGTCACAGGAACAATGCTGGGAATTGCTGCGAGGACAGGTCATTGGGCGCCTGGCAGTGGTGGCAGAGGATCACCCTGACATTTTTCCCATCAACTACGCAGTGGACAACGACTCTCTGGTCTTCCGAACTGCCGCCGGCACCAAACTGTACGGCTCAACGAGCAACACACCTGTTGCCTTTGAAATTGATGGCTACGATCCCTCAACAGAGCAGGCGTGGAGTGTAGTGCTGCGGGGCACGGTCCTGACGATCAGGGCCGGCTCCGGGCTTGCAGAGGCGGAAAGCCTCACGCTTGAGCCATGGCAGGGCGGCATTAAGAACCATCTGATGCGGATCCTGCCCCTGAACCTCAGCGGCCGCAGGTTCAAGGTCACCAAGCCTGATATTTGGCACACACCTTTGTCCGATGCACGGCGCGCGTCCTTCGAATAGGACGTGGCACGAACGGATTGGCCGGCTTTCCTGCTGACCCGCGTGACTACCCCGATGAAGAGGCAACCGGCCCAAGGATTTCCGTGCCGGCGCTTCCTGTCATGATGGCCCCAAGATTGTCCAAGGACCCGATCAGTGCACGCCCGCCGGCCGTGACAAACTCCGCTGCGGCCCTGACTTTGGGTCCTATGGACCCGTCCGGGTAGCTGTTCCCCTCGATGTCCGGAATTTTCAGGGTTTTGAGAAGTGCTTGGGCAGGCGTCCCAAAATTGCTCATGACACCAGGCACGTCCGTCAAGATGACCAGCATCTGCGCATCAATGTCGGCGGCGACCCTGGCTGCAACGTAGTCCTTGTCCACGATCCCCTCAATCCCACGAAAACCCGGCCCATCGGGCACAACCGGGACACCGCCGCCGCCAGCCAGGACCACAGTTGCACCGGCGTCGAGCAGCAACGTTGTTTGTGCGCTCTCAAGAACACGGAGAGGCAGCGGCGAGGGGACCACCCGGCGCCAACCCGAACCGTCGGCCGCTACGGTCCAATCGTGCTTCTTCGCAAGAGCGTGCGCGGCGGACTCGTCATAGAGTGACCCCACGAACTTTGTGGGGACCAACAGGCGCGGATCGGCGGGATCCACAAGGGTCCGCGACACAAGCACAACAACATCCTTGGCCAGGCCCGCGTGCCCCAATGCTTGCTGCAACCAGGACCCAATCAGCCCCTGGCTTTCGGCAACCAGGTCACACAGCGGGTACGGCGAAGTCAGCGAACTGTCATCGCCAGTCTCCATCGCCAATAAGCCGACCTGCGGACCATTGCCGTGAACAATGACCACCTCATGTTCTGCGGCAAGTGCCGCCAACGCCGGAGCCGCCAAAGCCAGCCGGTCGACTTGGGTCTTCGCATCCGGTATCTCTCCCCGGTGGAGAAGCGCGTTACCGCCAATGGCCAAGACAATGCGCATGCCTTTAGAAGCCCCCTTGGGGCATCTGCCCGGGAGCCAGCCTTTGCTGGACTGCGTTGTTGTCGCTGTGCTGTTCGGCGGCGGCATCCGCGTATTTCTGTGGGGTCAGGACAATGGGGCACGGGACATGCAAGAGCATCTCTTGTGTGGCCGAGCCCATGAGCGCGTGTTGCGTTACACCCCTGCCACGGTTTCCCACCACGAGCATCGCGGCACCCTTTCCCGCACGAATCAGGGTCCTCGCCGGCACATCGTCGTGTTCGAATCGCTCACATACGGTGAGGCGTATGTGGCGGGCGCGCACGGCGGCCACGGCGGATTCCAAGATCATGCGCCCCATACTGCCGCCGTGATGGCCCCGCATGACCCGT
>JBDTQM010000339.1:0-3261 GCA_039932175.1 Specibacter sp. | reverse complement strand
ATCAACCCCACGGCCGGGTTGACAGAATCAACCCGACCTTAACTTCACGGCATTGAGGCTAGGCCTGGACAGCTGACCCGCAGCAGTGGTCGAAAATAGCCGCGAATTCGCGTTTTTTCAACCACTGCTGCAGTCAGTTGTTTAAGCGTGGGGCTGCTGTGCGGCGATGGCGTCGGCCAGGACCGGCGCCAGGCGCTTGACCCCTTCACGCAGAGTTTCCGGGGTCACGGCGCTGAAGGCCAGGCGCAGTTTGTTGCTGGGGCCGTGGGATGCCGAGAATGCAGCGCCCGGAACAAAGACCACGCCGGCGTCGATCCCCTTGTACAGCAGCGGGTAGGTGTCGATGCCTTCGGGCATGGTCAGCCACACAAAGAAGCCGCCTTCGGGGCGGGTCCAGGACACGTCAGCAGGCATGAACTCCGTCAGTGCCGCCAGCAGGGCCGCGCAGCGCTCCGCGTACAGTGCACGGTAGGTGCTGATTTGTCCCCGCCAGTCGTAATTGCGCAGGTAGTCGCTGACCAGCAGCTGGTTGTACGTGGGCGGACACAGCGTGACGGCCTCGCTGGCCAGGTAGTAGCGCTGCTTGAGGTGGGTCGGCACCAAGGCCCAGCCGATGCGCAGGCCCGGAGCGAAGATCTTTGAGAACGAACCCAAATACAGCACGTCCTCGGGGTTTGCCGCACGCAGGGGCTCCGGCAGGACGCCGTCGAACTTCAAGAGGCCGTAGGGGTTGTCCTCCAATACAAGAATATTCGCCTCACGGCATATATCGACAATTTCCTGCCGCCGTTCAGGGGCCAGCATGACCCCCGAGGGGTTGTTGAAATTGGGGATCGTATAGAGCAGTTTGATGCGCTTGCCCGCCGCCTGCAGATCAGCAATGGTGCGCCGCAGTGCCGAGGGGATCAGCCCGTGCTCATCGCCCGCAACCGGCTGGACATCCACCTCGTAGGCTTCAAAGGTGTTCAGGGCGCCCACATAGGTGGGGTCCTCAAGCAGGATCACATCGCCGGGATCGCAGAACACCTTCGCGGCAACGTCCTGTGCCGATTGGGAGCCGGCAGTGATGACAACGTTCTCGGGATCCGCATCCAAAATTCCCTCGGCCGCCATGACCTCGCAAATCTGCTCCCGCAGTTCCTGCGTGCCCTGCCCGCCGCCGTACTGCAACGCTTCCAGGCCGTGCTCGGCAATGATGGACGCTGCCGTGTCGGCCAGGCGGCCCAGCGGCAGGGACTGCAAATAAGGGTTGCCACCGGCCAGCGACACCAGTCCCGGCTGCATGGAAATCTCAAACACATCACGCACGGCCGACTGCTTGATGTTGGCGGCCCGGGCGGAGAGCAGCGCCTCATGCCTGTGGGCGGCAACGCCGGCTGCGGCTGCCGTGGCGCCGGGCTGGGCCCGGGTCAGGGCGTCGACGACTTCTTCGGACAGGGATTCAGCGGCTGCGTTGGCGCCGGGGCTTGGAGTGTTCACGTGCTCAGGATATAACCAATGTTGCTACATAGGCATCAAAAGTTTTTCCACCGTGCATACTATTTCAGGCTCAGCGCCTCGCTCAACGCTTTTCCGTTGACAATAACCGCCACAGGAGCGCCGGCCGCTTGCTGAGCCGTCAGGAGAAGCTGCTGTTCAACGCGCGGATTGTCGCATTCGCCGCCCAGTGTGAGGGTGCCGCTCAGCCGCGCCGTGATGGAGTTCCCATTCCTGTCCACCGAATCCACCTGCAGCCGTGACTGCCAGAGTGCATTGCTCAGGCCCGACTGCCCAATCTGGGCGGAATGGTTGGCCAGCAAGGTGCGCAAGGCCCCCTCCACGGGGTCGGTGAAGGTAACGGTCGGACTCGTCACCGCCACTGCGCTGTCGCCGCAGCCAACAGCGGGTCCGGAGGTGCCGCCGTCGCCCTGGGCAATGTAAAAGACCGTCACTGATGCCGATGTGGGCATCACGGTGGGGTCATTTCCGCCCACCGCAACTGCGCTGGCAGGGCTCGACGCCGGGGCTTGGCTTGAGCTTTTGCCTGCGCTTGCGGCGCTGGTGGGGGTGGCAACGGACGATTGAGTTGTTGGCGTGCGCGTTGAATCAGGTGTGGCGGGAGGTTCGCCCAGACATCCGGTGACCACCAGCAGGACGCCTGCTGTGACTGCCAAGACTGCAGATTTTCCCTTGCCGTGCATGATGTCCTCCCCGTACCTCACGGGAGTCTTCGGTTCCCATGAAGCCACAGTACGGCTGCTGCCCGCGGCGCGATACCGTGCGGAGGGAAAGGGCGCCCAACCGCAATGTCATTGCGGTCAGGTCACGCCACCCATGACATGGGCCCCGCCGCGTGGCCATCCGGTGACATGGCAATCCCGGCCTGGACAATGCTCACGGACGGTCCGTGCTCCGGGGCGCAAGCGCTTCCTTGAGGAATGCTGCCACCTTGTGCGCCATGACTGCCGGCTCCCAGCCATGGTTCTCCGCGGGGAGTCTGCCCAGCGTGGCGTGGGCAAGGTTGCCGGCGATGGATTCGGCGGCCGGCGGCATGATCGGCAGGGTTTGTTCACCCACCAGGACCAGGGTGCGTGCGCCGATGGTGGAGAAGAGTTCGGCCCGGGGGGCGCTCTGTGTCCAACCCAGAGATTCGGCGTCGGCCTCCAGGGACGGCCCCATGGCCGTCATAATTGGCCAGCCCGGACTGTTTCGTGCACCCTCAAGCCACTCCGGCGGCATGTCCTTCATGAAATATTCGATGGTCCCGGCCGGGGTTCCGTGTGCAATATTTTCGCGCAGGCCGGCCAGAAATTCGGCTCCGTCGCCACCGAGTTCTTCACGCAGGGGCACCTCAAAGAGCACCATGGCCGAGACGTCAAGGCCGGCCGCGGCGGCCGCCAGGCTGATGGAACCGCCGGAGGAGTTTCCCACCAGCGCAACCGGCCCGCCTGCCACCTCGATGAGCGCGCGGAGGTCCTCGATGGTGTCGGCCAGGGTGAACGACGGCGCCCGGGCACTGTCGCCGCGGCCGCGCCGGTCGAAATTGACGACGGTAAAACCCTCGGCGGCGAGCAGGGCGGCCATGGCGGAGGTGGCGGGGTCAAAGGCCCGAAATTGCATGGCGCCGGCGACAAGAATGACCACGGGACCCGAACCTTGGGAGTCGTAGGCAATGCGGGTTCCGTCGCAGGAGGTGACAAATGCGCTCATGGTTGGCCCCTTGCTCGTTTTTTGTTCGGATATGGAAAGGAGACTACTGCTGTGCGGCGGCGATGTCGAGGA
>JBDTQM010000338.1:0-3273 GCA_039932175.1 Specibacter sp. | reverse complement strand
GCCGCATCGGCCCGGGCGCTGCCAATGGTGCCCTCAAAGCCGTCGGGGCGGATCACCAGGTGGCGGCCCAGCCACGCCGGGTCCGGGTGCTCAATGACTGTGGCGATGGCCACCGGGTTCCCGGCCGCCACGTCCGCGGCCATCCCCGGCAGCTGCGGAAAAGTCTCCCGGGACACGGCTTCGACAAAGACGTCGATGATGCCCCCGCACGTCAGGCCCACCTCGAAGGCGTCGTCGTCGCTGATGCCGTAGCGCTGCAGCACGGGGGAACCGTCCTCCACCACGGACGTGGCCAGCTGGTACAGGGCACCCTCCACGCAGCCGCCCGAGACGGATCCCACCGCCCGACCGTCGGCGTCGACCATCATGGAGGCGCCGGCGGGCCGCGGGGCCGATCGGAAGGTGCGCACCACTGTGCCCAGCCCCACCGTCTGCCCGGCCTCCACGGCGTCCACCAAATCCTTCAACACTTCACGCATTGCCGATCACCCCCAACAACTCCTCAAAGCTCTTCAACGAGTGGCCCCCCATAAAGTAGTCAACGTGCGCCAGGACGGCCTTGATTCCCTGCTGCACGGGTTCGTAGCCGGCTTTGCCCCGGTGTGGGTTGGCCCAGATGATGCGCCGGGCCACATGGTGCAGGCGTTCCACCTGCCGGCCCAGCAGTGCCGGGTCGCCGCGTTCCCACCCGTCGCTGGCCACCACGACGACGGCGGACCTCGCCACCGCGCGCTGGCCCCACCTGTCGTTGAACGCCCGCAGGGCCTCGCCCAGCCGGGTGCCGCCGGACCAGTCAGGCACGGTTCGCCCGGCCAGGGCCAGGGCTTCATCGGCGTCGGGCAGCTTGAGGGCGGCGGTGACCCTTGTCAGCCGGGTGCCCAGGGTGAACACCTCCACCTGGTGCGGGGCTGCCTGCACTGTGCGGTGGGCCAGGCGCAGCAGGCTGTCCGCATAGGGGGACATGGAACCGGAAACATCTATCAGCCACACGATGCGCCGCGGCTTGCGGGGTGCCCTGGCGTGTTTGAGGGGGCCGGGCTCGCCGCCGCGGCGCAGCTGCTCGCGCAGTGTCCTGACCCTGTCGATGCGCCCGGTGGCGTCCGCGTGCCTGCGCCGGGTTTGGCGGGTGGGCAGGGTGACCGGAAGGTCACCGAACATGCGGTTAAGCAGGGCGCGCTCGTGCGGGTCCAGGATGGCCACGTCGCGGTGGCGGAGCAGTTCGCGCCGGCTGGCACGGACCCGCAGGGACTCTTCACCGCCGTCGCTTTCTGGCCCTTCCCCGTCCAGGGATGCCGCCTTGACGGTGGTGGCGGCACGTTCGTGCTGCGTTGTGGCCTGGTGGCCGGGCGCGAACCACGCCTCAAACGTTCTTTGGTAGGCATCCAAATCTTCGGGTGCGGCGCACAGCGTGGCCCGGCCGGCCCAAAAGACGTCGCTTCGGTGCTCCAGTGACAGCCGTGCAACGGCGTCGATGAAACTGCGCGACCGGTCGGCCGTCACTTTCACCCCGGCCGCGCGGACGGCTGCGGCAAACGCCAGCAGGATTTCCTCGGCCGAATTTGCCGCCACCTCCGCCGGCGCCACCGCTCAGCCCAGCATCCGGGCCAGTGCGGCGGTGACCCGCGCAGTGTCCTCGCGGTACTTGCACAGGGCCCCGATGCTGGCCGCCGCGGAGGCCAGATCCAGTTCGGGGCTGCCCAGCAGGTGCAACGCCCTGGCCCAGTCAAGGGTTTCGGCCACGCCCGGCGGTTTCATGACGTCCTCGGTGGCGCGGATTTGCTGGACGGCCCGCACAACCTGCTCGGCCAGCAGCGCCGGCACTTCGGGAAGCCTGGTGCGCACAATCTCCACTTCGCGGGCCAGCCCCGGGTGGTCGATCCAGTGATAGAGGCACCGCCGTTTAAGGGCATCGTGGAGGTCGCGGGTCCGGTTCGAGGTCAGCACCACAATGGGCGCGGTCGCGGCCGTGACGGTGCCAAATTCCGGAATGGAGACCTGATAGGTGGAGAGCACCTCCAGCAGGAACGCCTCAAACTCGTCGTCGGCCCTGTCAATCTCATCGATCAACAGGACTGCGGGGCTTTGCTGGAGCGCCTTGAGCACGGGCCGGGCCAGTAGGAAGCGTTCGTCATAGAGGGAGTTCTCCAGCGCGGCCGCGCTCAGGTTGCCGCCGCCGGCCTCCACACTGCGCAGGTGCAGGATCTGGGCGGTGAAGTCCCAGTCATACAGGGCCTGGGAGGCGTCGATGCCCTCATAGCACTGGAGCCGGATCAGCGGGAGCTTGAAAGCTTCGGCCAGCGCTTCAGCCATGGACGTCTTCCCGGTGCCGGGCTCGCCCTCCAGCAGCAGCGGACGGCCCATGGCCAGGGCAAGATAGCCAACCGTGGCCAGGCCCTCGTCTGCCAGGTACCCGGTGGCGGCCAGGGCATCAGCCAGTTCGGCTGCGGAGCCAAGGGACGCAAGCGGGGCAGGGGACGTCATGGCTCCAGCATAGGACCCCCCGTCAACGCTCTCGCATCAATGGCGTGTTTTTTCCGAACGCTTTCGCAGCAAAGGTCACTTTTACGGGAACGCTCGCGCAGCGGGGGCGCGGCGACGGCGGTGAAACTGCCAAACCCTCCGCTCCTGGGACCAACCATGCGCGACTGTGCAGATCACGCCCATGAATCGATTTTGAGGGCGTGATCTGCACAGGCACCGGCGAGATGCCGGCGTTGGCATTTACCCGGGCAGGGGGACCAGGGCCGGAGCCTCCGCCAGGGGAACGGTGACAGGGGCACCGGCCGCGACGGACACCACCGTGTCCCTGACTTTCACCTGGAGGGGGGTGCCGGCGTCGTACGTGAACGTGATTCCGTCGTGGGTGAGGGAGACGCCCAACAATCCGCCGCGGATCTTCAGCTGGAAGTCCAGGCTGTCCCAATCGGCGGGCAGGCGGGGGTCGAAGTTGAGCATCACACCCTGGTCGCGCATGCCGGCAAAACCGGACACGAGCGAACTCCAGATGCCGCCGGCGGAGGCGATGTGGACGCCGTCGATCGTGTTGTTGTGGGAGTTGTCCAGGTCGATGAACAACGCCTCGGTGAAGTGGGCCATGGCCTGCACCGGATGGCCGACCTCGGCGGCCATGATGCCCTGCACGCACGCCGACAGGGTGGAGTCGCCGGTGGTGATGGGGTCGTAGAAATCAAAGGCCCGGCGCTTTTCCTCGGCCGTGAAATCCTGCCACTGCAAGAACATTGCCAGCACCGTGTCGGCCTGCTTGAGCACCTG
>JBDTQM010000337.1:0-3278 GCA_039932175.1 Specibacter sp. | reverse complement strand
TACAATCGGGAACCCGAGCAAACCCCAACCGTGTCCACCAACCGGGGACGCTCCACAACAACTTCGTAAAGGTTGGCCACAGCCCGCTCACGTGCCGCTGCCACCAGCCGGGTCAGCACACTCACACCGGGCAGCAGCACCTTCTCCCGGTGAAGCCAAGCCGTCGCGTGATCGAACAACACGCTCAGCCGCTCACCGTACATCCAAGCCCGAGAGTAGACGAACAGCGTCAGTTCTTCGGCTAACTCTCCAGTTAAGTCTCGGTACCCGTAGGCCGCCCTACATTCGCGATTTCCTTGGAAACGAGAGTGTCATCACCACGGAAATCTATGCCCGGGCCAGTACCGAAGCGAAACGCCGGGCCATCGAGTCGGCCGAACAGAACATTGTTCCCGAAAGCCCCTACGGGAAGGAACAACGGGCAGACCTCGTTGCCTGGCTGCGCGTGCTTCTCTAACGAGTCAAGGGATTATGCGAAGTTGAACTCGCTATGCGCGCATGAGAGATAGGGTCACGGGCGATGAACTTCGCATAATCTTTTGCTTCACATTAGACGACTTCGCCATCAAGGCCCTCGACACGGCGGAGACCAACGACTTCTACGAAATCATCGTTGAACGCCACCGCCGCAAATCCGCCATCATCAGCTCCAACCGCGAACCCGCCGAATGGATGGCCATGACCGCCGACACCCTGCTGGCCCAATCAGCCATCGACCGGCTCACCCAAGGTGCCCACCCCCTCGTGATCGAGGGCCCCTCCTGGCGCCAACGCCCCACCGGAACCTATCGCACCACCCTTGACGAAAACAAGGAGACCCGCAATGCTAAATAACACTATCGAGTGGTCCCATACTCGTGGCAACGCGGTGGCCCCATCCCGCTGGCAAGCGGCAACCCCGAAGGCTCCAGGGAAAATAGAATGTACGACACGCGCGCACAATCCCACTTAACGGGTTTCAGAAAGTATATGTTTTGAGCATGACTTCACTCCCCCAGCCTAAGAAGACAGGCCGCCCCTCCAAGGGAAAGCGGCATGTCATGACTGCCCGCCTGGATGCAGATGAAGCCCAAAAGCTTTTCAAGATTGCCGCGAGTATGGGCATTCCGGCTAGCGACTTGATCGCCCGGACAATGCACGAATACCTGGAGACGGTCGATCTTGACAGCATCGAAACACAGGAGGCCTTGCCTATAGCAAAGGCTTCTTAAACGGCAAAAGGCCCGCAGTTTGCGGGCCTTGCCTGACACTCAATCAGTAACTCAAAACCACTATCCGCCAAGATTCCCGGTTTAGAGCTACTTCAACAACAGCGACTTTTTTATGCCCGCTCTTGCTTAGGAATAACTCCATCATACACGCACACGCTTTTTTGGGTACAACGAGCTCAGCTGACACGCACGTAGTGTCTGCCGATGAGTCTGTCCATGCTCAGGCATGGGCACTGGCGCCATTGATAGCAGGTTCTCCTGTTATGCGTTTTGCTACGCGTGAGGGCAAGTATCCTCGTCCCCGGTCGAGTCCTCCGCGGATCTCCCGGGCATTGCCTTCACGTGCGGTTGCTGTGATGGTGCATGGAGTTGATGGTTCCGTGCGGACCTTGTGTTTGGATCTTGATACGACCAAGGCTTTGCAGGGGGTTGTGGATGCTGACGCGGCTGCGATTGGCGCCCTTCTTGATTCGTGTGGGCTGCGTTTTGTGGCTGATCATTCTCCCAGCGGTGGACGCCACATCTACATCCCCCTGGTTGACAGGCTGGCGGCCGAGGAGGCCCGTGAGATCGTTGAAGCACTCGCGGCCCGGTTCCCCAGCCTTGATCCGGGCCCCCACCAAAACATTACTGACGGGTGTATCCGCCCCCCCGGTTCTTGGCACAAGTCCATGACTGGCCATCAAGTCCTGGACACGCCCCTGCCTGAGGCGTATGACGTGATGCGCCGGCGCAACCCGGCTCCTGTAGTCGCTGCGTTGGGCCGGGCGCTGGCAGCGTCAATCCACCAGGTAAGGGCCCGCAAGAGCGCGCAAAAGTCCGCAAGATTATCGGTGGCCACCAATTCCTCGCTGCCTGCTGATTACTCAGGAAAGAGCGTGTGCCTTCAGGGATCTGTGTTGCGCCAGGTGGCCCGCACAGGGATCTACGACACCGCCCGTTATGAGAGTGCTTCGGAAGCGCGCATGGCCGTCCTGGCCCACTTGTCCAACTTCTCCATCACACTCCCCCAAGTTAGGGACCACCTCGCAACAGACTTCGCGGGACTAGCAGCCCTCTACGAAGACACGACACGGCTGGGCCGCCTCCTGCCTTTCGAGTGGAATAAAGCTCAAGCCTGGGTGACCCAAAACCAAGGTACCCCCGGCGGCGGGAAAAGACATAGCAACAAATGCGACACAGGCCTCCCCTTAACTCACGGGGGGGCTGAGGCTCCACGCTCCCCCGCCTCGGTCATGGCTGAAATCAACGACCTTGAAAATGTGTTGTACGCTCTCCTTGACCAACGCCTTGCCCGGCTTGGCCGAGAGGGGATCACGTTGAGGTTTCTTCTTCGGGCTCTACTGGGCTTTGCCCGGGCAAAGCAATCCTTGGTGATAGCTGTGGGCTGTCGATCCTTCGCTGTTGAGATGGGCCAACATCATGGCACGATCGCCCGTCTTCTCCCCCGCCTGGTCAAACACTCCAGCGGGATGCTCTCCAAGATCGACGACGCCCATGGCAAGCAGGCCGACAGCTACCTGTTGGCCCTTCCTGAACAGTGGAAAGACGTGGCGAAAGCCAACGTCTGGCGCAAGGGAAAAATCTACGGTATTCGCCCTGTATTCCGTGCGCTGGGCGCCCCTGCTGCGCTGGTGTATGAAGCTATCGAGCGTGACCGCCACTGTCCCACCACCGCTGAGATCGTGCGAGCTACCGGTCTGAGCCGGCCCACCGTCGCTAAGGAACTGTCCACCCTGGCTGAACTATCCATGGTGGAACGCCATCGTGGTGCGTGGCAAATCGTTCACTCCACGAATCTGAAGCACATTGCGGAGTGGCTGGGTGTTCAAGCTGACTATGAGCGCCAGAGTGCTCTCATCAGGGAGCAGCGCAGGCAGTGGCACGCCCACCTGGAACGGTTCACGGAGCCAGCAATCAGGGAGGAAGACATCTACGACCAAGAACAAAACGAGTGGGATCCTTGGATACCGGATGATTACGGAGAACTGAGCGCCTTGCAGCGGCACCTACTAGCCGTTTGAACCACAATGCCCAGTTAGACCCGATGTCAGTCCCCCGACCGTG
>JBDTQM010000336.1:0-3333 GCA_039932175.1 Specibacter sp. | reverse complement strand
CGCGCCGTCGGCTGCCTGGACCACATCCCCGGCGTTCCCATCCGCGCCGGCACTGACAATGCTGCGCCCGACGGCGTTGACCGGTTCGGCTTCGATGCCCGCCACGAGTGCCGCAACGTAGGCAACCGGTGCGATGGTGGCCGCGCAGCCGTTTCGGCACGTCGCTACCCGGTCTTGATCCGGGCCCCTGACGCATAAATGCGCTTTGACGGCTTATCTGCGGTTTAGCAACCGCCGACAAGCCGTCAAAGCGCATTTAAGCGAAGAAAGCGCTGTTGTGAGGGCAGCTGACAGCAACTGTTCGCGCTGCCATGGGGCCTAGAGGTTGTCCGGCTCGGTCTCGGCTTCCTCTGCCAGGGCGGCTGCGTGCTCGTTCATCTCTTCGATGTCCGGCGTCACCATTTCCGTGTAAACCTGGGCCAAGGGATCTGCTGCGTGATGATCATGGATCAGATCTTGGTCGTCATAATCTGGGTTCTTGCTCATATCCACACACTAGCCCCGCACTGCGCAGCTGCGCCATAGTCCTTGGCGCCGTTCCAGTAGTGGGCCGAACAGTCGTTGGGTGATTGGTCAGGTGGACGGTTCGGCCCGGAAGTGCTGCGTCCTGAAGTTCGACGGCGAGGATCCCGTGCACTGTGAAAAGAGCCTGCTGAAGTAGGCCGGGTCCCGGTAGCCAACCAGCCGCGCGATCCGCTCGATCGGGTAGCTGCTTTCGGCCAGGAGTGACTGTGAGCGGGACATCCGCATCTGTACAACGAATTCCTTGGGGCCGATTCCAGCAGCCTTTTGCACGTATCTGCGCAGTTGGGATGGGGAGAGTCCCAACCGTTTGGCCTGTTGCCCCAACGTCAGGGGCTCGTAGGCAATTTCTCCAAGGTCGCGAAGAAGTTCTTCCGACTTTCTTGCAGTGCTGGAGGCAATGCTGCTGCGGCCGGCACTGACCCGGCCCGGGGCATTGCCGCCGAAGGTCCCATTGACCGCGCGGAAATGCGGACAACACTGTTTGGAACAGTGGTGCCGGGAACCGAATACACCAGCCTGCGCACAACACCCGCCATCGCGGAGTGGTTCAGCTGGTTCCTGGCGGACCACGTCCACCTGCACAAACGCAAGATCATTCGGCACACCAAGCCCGGCGAATCCGGCATTGGCACATCAACCCAGGCCCACTACGACCTGGTCTACCTGCGCGGTGGCAGCGACAGGGTCCTCTCCATGTGGATACTGCTGGGGGACTGCCCCGTGGAGCGCGGCGGGCTTGCGTATCTGGAAGGCAGCCACCACTGGGTGTTGGCGGAAGAAAGGGAGGGGCGCCTGGAAAAGCCGGCGGCGTCCATCACGGCCGACCTGCCCGCACTGGCCGAACAACACGACAGCCGCTGGCTGGTGACCGGCTATGCCGCAGGTGACGTGGTGGTCCACTTGGCCCACATTGTCCATGCCGGCACGGACAACACGGATCCCGACGGCGTCATGCGGCTCTCCACCGACATTCGCTATCAACGCAGCAGCGAGTCCATCGACTGGCGCTGGCAGGAGCACTGGCACTAGCAGGATGGCCTGTAAATTGCGTTGGACATAGTGTTCAGCTCTTGTCCGGTTCCTCGTCCTCCATGGGAAACCTGTTCGCCTCCCACCCCAATGCCAGCGGATTCGAGCAACCCCTGCCCCAGCGCATGCCCCCGATCAGCAATGATGTGGCCAAAGCCGATCCAACAACAAACTTGTGCCAGTTGGGGTGCTCGGTGTCCGGCGGCGACCAACTGTAGTCCTCGAGGTATTCCACGTTGAGCGGCCAGTCATCAGCGTGCAGGTACTCATTGGAGACGACTTCGATGTGGAATCCGCCGTTCATTGGCCGCAGCTGCCCGTAGACGCGGTGGGGTTTGCCGGTGTCGTAGTCGAGAAAGAGGAAATCGCCCTCCTTGAGCCACTGGACGTCATCACCCAGGGCAACATGGACCAGTTCCCAGAATTTTTCCTTGTCGCGCGGACCGGGCAGCGTGTCCGAGCCGAATGGTTCGGCAACTGCCAGGGGCTGCAGATAGGCTTCGCCGAGCTCGCCCGGGAGCGCCAGGTAGGCAACGTCGTCAACGTACGCCCGGCGACGGTCGCCCACGTCATCACACTGCGTCCAGTCCTCGTGGACGGCAAACAGAACAGTGGGGAGCCCGTCGTCGCCGGCTTCCGTCACAATGGAAACGGCCCAGCCGAGGGCATCGGTGGCCCGGTCGGCGCAGCTGGCGCACAGATAGTTACCGGGAATCAACCGCGGTTCCCGTGGCCCGTGACAATGCGGGCACGTTGTGATGTCTGTGCTCATCCCTCAAGTCTAAAAGCCGGGTCCCACAATGCTGGTGTTAGGTGTCTTAAAGCACGACGGCGGCCAAGTCAGTTTCGTTGTTGGCCGCCCGCTGAGTGTTATTGCCGAGGACTATTTATCTGCACGGAGGCGGGCATAGACCGTAACAACTGCCACTGCGGTGACGCCGGCAATGGCGGCTGCGGCAGTGGGGATGGAAAGTAAATCACCGTTGAGTCGTGCGACTGCCACCCAAGCCAGGCCCCAGCACAGGGACACGGCAGGGGCCAGTCGTCCCTTGCCGTAGATGGCGAGGGAAACACCGACGGCAGCGGCCACGGCAATCACCACCACTGCCCACCCATCGGGGTTCACGCCGAATCCGTCGAAGCCAGCAGCCACAAGAACCGCGGCGATGTTGGCCGCCGTTGCCACGCACACCCAGCCCAAGTACAGGCCCATGGTGCCGTCGGTAACAACGGCGTCCCAAATGTTGCGGGGCTTGTTGCGCAGCAGGAGCACAAAGATCCACGACAACACCACCAACAAGGCAATGATGATGGGCACGCTAAGCCAGAGCAGATCGAATTGGATGCTCAGGATCCATGCCGCATTGAGGATGAGCGATGCTGCGGCGGGGTAGCCAAGGCGCCTGTGGCGGAGGGCGGATTTTTGGGCCGGCAGGAACTGCCATGCCGCGTAGGCCACCAAGCCCAGGTAGATGACGCTCCAGATGGAGAATGCTGGAGCGTAGGGCGCTATGAGGGTGGCGTCTGCAGCCAACGCTCCGTTGGATGCGTTCTGGATGGGCGTCCCGCCAGCAGCTCCCGAGCCGATGAATGAACCGATGACGGCGAAAACGGCGCTCGCCGCCACAACCAGCTGACGGCGCAGATCCTGTGCAGGTGAAGCGGAGATCGCGGCAGTATTCATGATGTTTTCCCTTCTGGAATCCGGTTTTCGTCCGTGGCTCCGATCTTACGGTGGGACGCCGTCATTGCCCAGAAATTGCCTGCTCGTCGCGCAGC
>JBDTQM010000335.1:0-3355 GCA_039932175.1 Specibacter sp. | reverse complement strand
GCGCCACACCCCTGCTGGCCCGGGCCATCGACGACAGTGCCAACTATCCGGCCACAGCCACGCAACGAACGCTCCAAGTGGCTGGACCCTACAGCGCCTTGGGTTTGGCAGTTCCGGCCCTGGTTGATTCCGGAGACACCGGATCGGTCATGCTCGGCCTGCGCTTCGCCGCCAACCAAAACGGTTTCATCTCGGGCGTCCGATTTTACAAGAGCGCGGCCAACACCGGCACGCACACAGGCACCCTGTGGGACAGCGCAGGAGCCCAGCTGGCCACGGTGACCTTCACCAATGAATCGGCCAGCGGATGGCAGAACGCCAAATTTGTCTCCCCCGTGGCGGTGACTGCCGGGCAGACATACGTGGTGTCGTACCTCGCCCCGAACGGCAGGTATTCCTATCAGAGCGGATATTGGGATTACAAGGGCACCACAGTGGCTCCGCTGAGCATTGCCGGCGGTTTTGGCTCAGCCCCGGCCGGCGTGTACAACACGGGCGGCAACTTTCCCACGGACAGCTACGAAGGTAGCAACTACTTCGTCGACGCAGTCTTTGAAAGCACAGACACCTCACCGTTGCAGGCAACCGCCCAAGTGCCCGCCGGAGGGTCCAGTAGCGTTGCCACCACCACGCCCATCAGCGCCGTGCTCTCCAAGGACGTGACGGCCAGCTCCGTGAACATTGCACTGGCAGTGACAGCTGGTGCAGCCGTTGCGGGCAGCACATCCTACGATCCCGCCACCCGCAAGGCAACGTTTACCCCCGCGGCGGCATTGGCACCAAACACCAGCTATACGGCCACCATCAGCGCAACCAGTGCCGGGGCACCCGTGACCTCGGGCGCCAGCTGGGCCTTCAAGACAGTACTTCCTGATGCGCTCGCCGGCAACTGCCCATGCAGCATGTACCAGGACAGCTCCACACCCACAGTGTTGTCCATTGCTGATGGAACGTCGCTGTCCCTGGGTGTGAAGTTCAGCCCAACCCTCAACGGCACCATTTCCGGAGTCAAGTTCTACAAGGGACCGGGCAACACCGGAACCCACATCGGATCGCTCTACACCAGCACCGGGACGGTGCTGGCAACCGCAACCTTCACGGCCGAAAGCACCACCGGCTGGCAGGCGGTGGTGTTCGCCAGCCCCGTGGCCGTGACGGCCGGAACCGAATACATCGCCTCCTATACAAACCCCGTGGGCACCTATTCGGCCGCTCCCGGTGCGTACTCCGCGGATGTCAACGTTGGGCCACTTCACGTTCCCGCCGGCCAGGGGCGGTATTCCTACACCTCCAGCTTCCCCTCAAACTCGTCATCCAGCAGCTACTTGGTGGACGTGGTCTTTAATCCAACCCTGGCACCGCTGACAGCCGGCGCCCAGCAACCCATTGCCGGTGCAAGCAGCGTTCCTGTCGGGACAACGTTTAGTACGGTGTTCTCCAAGGCTGTCACAGCAAGCACCGTTGACATTGTGCTCAAGACGGCGGGAGGGGTGGTTGCCCCGGGCAGCACCTCGTACGACGCCGTGGCACGCAGGGCAACGTTCACACCCTCCGCTCCACTCGCCAACGCCACCGGCTACACGGCCACTGCGACCGCCACGGCCACCACGGGTGAAGGCATCAGCAGCGGGGCCGCCTGGTCCGTCACGACCGCCCGGGCAGACACCGCCGAAGGCAGCTGCCCGTGCAGTTTGTATCAGGACAGTGCCGTCCCCTCCGTGCTATCGATTGCCGATGGAACACCCCTGGCCCTGGGTGTGAAGTTCAGCGCCACCACCAACGGGAAGGTGACCGGCATCAAGTTCTACAAAGGGCCCGGAAACACCGGTACCCACAAGGGCACGCTTTACTCCACTTCCGGTGCAGTGCTGGCCACCGGTACGTTTAGTGCAGAATCAGCGGCGGGATGGCAAAGCCTGACCTTTGCCGCCCCCGTCACCATCACGGCAGGCACGGAGTACATTGCCGGTTATACGAACCCCGTGGGCACTTACTCGGCCAATCCCGGAGGCTTTGGCAGCGACGTCAATGTGGGCCCGTTGCACGTTCCGGCCGGCCAGGGCCGCTACTCCTACACCGGTGACTTCCCGGCCAACTCCTCCTCCGGCAGCTATCTTGTGGACGTGCTCTTTGTGCCGGTGGTGCCGGTGACTCCCCTGACCGTTGCTTCGACAACCCCAGTTTCGGGGGCCATGGAGCAACCAGTCAACTCGAGCATTTCAGTCACCTTCTCAACAGCTCTTGCCCCCGGATACACCATGACGGTTGCCGCGGGCACCACAGCTGTGGCCGGAACCGTGGCGGCCAGCAACGGCGACAAGACGTTGACCTTCACCCCGGCTGCGAGCCTGCCCGTTGATTCGGTCATTACCGCGACTCTTGACAATCTTGTCTCCAGCCAGGGTGCCACGCTGGCCACCACCAGCTGGCAGTTCCGGACAGTGGCGCCGGCAAGCACCGCCACCACACTGTTCGGGGCACTGACACCCCAGATCCTGGCCAACTCCGACGACACCTCCGCCATAGAGCTGGGCGTCTCCTTCACTCCTGCCACAGCCGGCACGGCGACTGCGATCCGCTTCTTCAAGGGAGCGGGAAATTCCGGGACACACACCGGTTCCATTTGGAATACTGCGGGCACCCGGCTTGCCACGGTGACATTCGCGAACGAAACTGCCACGGGGTGGCAATCAGCCCTGCTGACCACCCCGCTGGTTCTCACCGCCGGGACCACCTACACCGTTTCGTACTACGCACCCAACGGTGCCTACTCATCCACTGGCGGGTTCTTCAACACGGCCTACGTCAAGGCTCCGCTAACAGTGGGGGCAGGTTCCAACGGCCTCTACCGGTACGGCAGCGGTGGCGGCATGCCGGTGAACTCATGGAATTCCACCAACTACTTCGTGGACCTGGTCTTCAGCTCCGACAACTAGGTTTCGCCGAGTGGGATGTGGCGCCGGCAACCACCACGACCGATGAAGTCAGTTATGCCAGTCTGATTGGCGTGGCACATTCCCCGCAGTCACCGTGGCTGTGCGCACTGCCCATGCCTGGCATGGCGCCAGTGAAAAACATGGGCCCCACCCACTCCCGGCACAGCGCACAAACCCGGGCAAACCCGTCCACTGTGCTGCATTAGCGAACCACCGACGGTGACCATGCATGTTCAATGAAGAGTTGAGGCACCGCATCCGCCTTGATGCCCACCGACCAGATATCTTCATCTCCCACGGCACCTTCGCGCGGCAGGCCATAGAGAATTGTTTCATCGTCAAGCCATTCGGCTTGGTCGTCGACGCTGCGCGACTGCTCCAGGACGGTTTCCGTGTTGCTCCCCAGGTCCAAAACTGCC
>JBDTQM010000334.1:0-3356 GCA_039932175.1 Specibacter sp. | reverse complement strand
TGCTGCCAAAGGCGCGTGCCGCCGTCGTACTTATTCCAAGTACGACGGCGGCACGCGCCTTGTGCGTTCCCCGCCAGAGTACCGGGGGATCAGCGCTGGAAGTGGGCTTCGCCGTCGAACGACACGGCACGCTGGATGCAGTCAAGATGGTGGGGGCGCAGCGGCGGCAGCCGGTCCACCGAGAACCAGTCCACGGCGAGCGATTCGTCGTCGTTGACGCGCGCCGTGCCACTTTCGTAGCGGCAGATGAATTCGATGTTCAGGAAGTCGCAAACGTCACCGTTGGGGAACGTCACCGGCCCCACCACAGTGATGCCCATCAGATGCTCAATGGTGGCAACAACAGCCGTTTCCTCAAGAATTTCGCGCACCAGTCCCGGCCCGGGCTCCTCCCCCGGCTCCAGGATGCCTGTGATCAGCGCCCAGCCGCCGGTGTCGGAGCGTTCGCCCAGCAGGACCCGGCCCTCGGCGTCAAACACCACACCGCACACCCCGGGCAGCCACAGCGGGTCGTGGCCGATCTTTTCGCGCATCTTCACTATGAATTCCGGTGATCCCATGCGCCCAGCCTAACTCCAAAAACAGGGCCCGGCCCGGACGCCGTGGGGCGGTCCGGGCCGGGCTGTTGGCTGCTTGCTCCGGGAGATCAGCCGAAGGGGATGACGCCGATTCCGATGGCGACGGCCAACATCACCAAGGACACCACCAGTGCGCGCCACAGCACCTTCTTGTGGTGGTCGCCCAGGTCCACGCGGGAGAGTGAAACCAGCAGCAGGATGGCCGGCACCAGGGGGCTCTGCATGTGGACGGGCTGGCCCGTGATGGAGGCCCGGGCCATGGCTGCGGGGTCAATGCCGAAGTGCGCGGCGGTCTCGCTGAGCACCGGCAGTACGCCGAAGTAGAAAGCATCGTTGCTCATGAAGAACGTCATGGGGATGCTCAACAGCCCGGTGATCACTGCCATGTACGGTCCCATGGAGGTGGGGATGACGCTGACCAGCCAGGCGGCCATGGCATCGACCATGCCTGTGCCGCTGAGCACGCCGGTGAGCACGGCGGCTGCCATCACCATGGATACCACGGCCACGATGCTGCCGGCATGTGAGACGAGCGCCTTGGCCTGGTCCTTGACCCTGGGGAAGTTGACAACCAGGGCCACGGCCGAGCCCACCATGAACACATACGGCAGGGGCAGGATGTCCATGACCAGGACCACCATGAGCGTCACTGTCAAGGCAAGGTTGAACCAGAACAGCTTGGGCCGCAGGGTGCTGCGGTTGGGGTCCAGCTGGGAATCGGCCAGGGAGGCGTTGACCGCCTCCGCGTCCTGGTTGGCCACGGCAAGCACCTGCTCATCAAAGCGGGCCTGCGCCGCGGAGCGGGGCTTTTCCACTGTCAGCACGGTGCCGGTGCCGGCCGGCGAACTGGTTGCGCCGCCCTTGCCGGCCGCCCCGGTGGCGGGGGTGCCGCCCGAGGGTGTGCCGCCGTCGTGCGTGGAATTGCCGCCCCACACCTTGCCGGCCACGGCCAGGCGGCGGCGTTCACGCACACCCAGGTGCCAGGCGAAGAAGAAAATCACAATCATGCCGGCAATCAGGGACGGGATCATGGGGACAAACACTTCGCTGGGGGAAACCTTCAGCGCTGCGGCGGCGCGTGCCGTGGGGCCGCCCCAGGGCAGGATGTTCATGGTGCCGTTGGCCAGGCCGGCCACACAGGTCAGCACCACAGGGCTCATGCCCAGGCGCAGGTAGATGGGCAGCATGGCCGCCGTGGTCAGGATGAACGTGGTGGAGCCGTCGCCGTCAAGGGACACCACTGCCGCCAGCACGGCGGTGCCCATCACAATCTTTGCCGGGTCGTTGCCCAGGGTCCGCAGAATCAGCTTGACCAGGGGGTCGAACAGGCCGACGTCGATCATCATGCCGAAGTAGACGATCGCGAACATCAACAATGCGGCCGTTGACGTTAGGCTCTTCATGGAGTCCATGACCATGTCGCCAATACCCAGGCCGGCCCCGGCAAACAAGCCGAAAATGGTGGGGACAACAATCAAGGCCACCACGGGCGTCAGTTTCTTTGTCATGATCAACGCCATGAACACCGCTATCATGGCAAATCCAAGGATTACCAGCATTTGAACTCCTTTGTACAAAGGCCGCATTTGTGACCCGCTTTATAGAGAATAGAGTGGCCTGAATCACAGGTGGCGATTAAATTCACTTGTCCCAAGTAGTGCCCATTGAACACGTTTAGCCCATTAAGCCCGCCGGGGCCGGTTGTGAAGGAGAGTTTCGTTGAAGCAGGTACGCCACACGCCACGGCTGCGGTTCTCCACCCGCGTCCTGCTCCTGCAACTGGGCGTGGTGTTTGCCGTGGTGCTCATTACGGCAGGCACCTTTGCCGTTCTCACCTACCAGCGCCTGGGCGAACAAGCCGAGGCACGCGCGCTGGCCGTGGCCCGTGCCGTGGCATCCTCCGACGATGTGCGCCGCGAAACAGCAGCCCTGGCCACGGCGCCGGCGTCGAGCCTTTCACCTGCCAGCCTGGCGAACGGGCCGCTCCAGCAGGGCGCGCAGTCCGCCAGGGAACGGACAGGGGCGCTCTTTGTGGTCGTCACCGATGACACAGGGCTCCGCCTGGCGCACCCCAACCCGGCCCTGCTGGGACAACAAGTATCCACCGACCCCTCGGTGGCCCTGGGCGGCGGGGAAGAGACGGCGCAGGAGTCCGGCACGCTGGGGCATTCGGCCCGGGCCAAGGTTCCGGTGTACGCCCCCGGTTCGGCGGCCGACGTGGTGGGTGAGGTCAGCGTGGGATTCTCCAGTGACGACATCGCTGCCAGCCTGGGCCCCAACATTCTACCCCTGGCGCTCACGGCGGCTGTGTCGCTGGCCCTGGGGGCACTGGCCTCAACCCTGATGGGGTCCCGGCTGCGGCGCCTCACCCTGGGGCTGGAGCCGGAGGAAATCGCCGGGCTGGCCCAAGACCAGGAGGCCGTGCTGCGCGGCGTTGACGAAGGCGTCATCGGCGTCTCTGACGACGGCATCATCACAGTATTCAATGAGGGGGCACGGCGGCTGCTGGCACCCGGTTCCACCGCTGATTTTGGCGGCATCCCCCTTCGCGGGAGCGGACTGCCGCAGTTCCTCTCGGATGCGGTTGCCGGGGGCGGGTTTGGCCCGTCCGAACATGTCATTGGCGACCGGGTGGTCATTGTCTCGGCCCGCCCCGTCACGCTCGGCGGCGGCGGCGACCGCAGGGGCGACGGCGACGGCCGGGGCGGCGACGGCCGGGGCGGCGACGGCCGGGGCGACGGCGGCGACCGCAGGGGCGACGGCGGCGGCGCCCGGCCG
>JBDTQM010000333.1:0-3385 GCA_039932175.1 Specibacter sp. | reverse complement strand
ACAATGTCAAGATATTAATAAGTGTACAAAAAACCGATAATAAAGATTATGTCAAGCCATCTACTTGAAGTTTCAACTCATTCTTCGCTTTTGTCTGTCCGGTCTCAATTTATGTCCTGTCTCATTACAGATGAGGACACCACCGACTCTTTGTTTTGCGCCAACTAAAGTGAGACAAGTCCTCCGGTCCTGTAATGAACGAGTAGGTAGAAACTGCTCAATTCCGGGATTTTCGTGCTTCACCTTAGATGAGACAGGACACCCCTGTGCTGCCCATGGGTGCGAGCTCGATAGCCTTAAGATTTCGCAATTAGTGGTTTACAGTCGCTTACGCCTGAGCATCCAATGCGCCTCGGGCCGCGGCACGCAAGGTTCATACGGCTCGCCTGTAGGTCGGGTTCCCCGTCAGGCCGTCGACTCCGGAGACTTTCCGTGTTCATGATTTCTTACCTAATTTTGGGTAGTGTATTATGAACTCAACGGAAGGACATCTCTTGCTATATAACTACGCGAACGATCCCTCTGCTCGCCAGAGGTTGGCCGAGCTCGGGCTGACTGTGGAGCAGGTTCATGACACATTGCTGTACGGTGCCGCGGAAAAGGCCACCTATACGGATTTAGATGCCCCGGGTGCCGGAGAATATGCTCGATGGTCCCGACATGTTCGCCGCATGAGTGAAACGCTTGCACAGCAAGGATGGGAGAGGATAAATCCTGACCATCAGCCCACGATCGTCCATCCCAGTCATGAGCACGCCCTGGTAATCACAGGCGGTAACAGCGGAACCGGATTGGCCTACGCGAATCCGACCAACAAAAACCCCAAGGGTCGAAGCATCCGAAATGCCGTTACCGGCAACAAGGAATCCGTACTTTTTCGACCCCAGGATGTCCAGCCCGTTCTTGGCGGCCTGCGTCAAACCTGGGTACTTCTGACGTATATCGGGGACCGAGGACAGTTGCGGGCCGAAGTGAGCCTCCCGGGCGACATGACTGGGGAACAAATCACTAAATGGATTCATCGCATCATCCTTCCCGAAATTGATCCGACTGTCGGAGCGGACATGGAAAGTGAGGAAGAACCTCCCAGCTACGACTTCAAAGTTGTCCGAAAATGAGCCTCGTGTATAAGCCACCATTCATTTCAGCTCGACTTACTCATGCGCGGCGCCGGCGTGGATTGACCATCACCGCTCTCAGTACTCTCGGCGGGGTTAGCACGAAGAGCATTTCTGACTACGAAAACGGAAAGAAAGACCCTTCTACGGAAACTCTGGTCCGGCTTGCTCACGCATTGCATGTCCCGATTGAGCATTTTGCGCGGCCCAGCATCGAGGAAGTGCCGGCGGATGCAGTGAGTTTCAGAGCCCCCAGCAAGATGACTGCACGGAATAGAGACATGGCCTTGACCGTGTCCGGACATGCAATAGAGCTGAGGAGATGGATCGAAGAACGCTATGACCTGCCGCAGGTCGATGTTCCCACTCTGCATAAATTTGTTGGCGCCCCGGACGCCTCTGCCGCTGCAGAAATTCTTCGTGCCAAATGGGGTCTAGGTCAGGCCCCATTAGGAAACATGATCCATCTTCTGGAGCTTCACGGCATCGCTGTCTACTCCGCTAAGGCAGACAACGGAGAAATGGATGCCTTCTCGTTTCGAGACGCGGGTACACCATACGTACTGTTAAGTACGAAGAAGTCTGCCGAACGAGGCCGGTTCGATGCCGCTCACGAGCTGGGACACTTGGTACTCCACGCGGAGTCCGCTAAACCTTCCGGAATAGAGGCGGAACGGGAAGCTGACAGTTTTGCTTCCAGCTTTTTGATGCCGGAGGCTGACGTTCGTGCACAGGTGCGACTCAATCCCTCGTTGGAAGAGATTCTCAAAAAGAAGAGAAGGTGGAATGTATCAGCTATGGCGCTGGCCTACCGACTCCACGACCTCGACCTTCTCAGCGACTGGCTCTACCACACGACTTGCGTCAATCTATCTCGCATGGGATACAGGTCAGGCGAGCCCAACGGTGTGGAGCGCGAGTCTTCTCGTCTATTAACGCAGGTCGTGAATGACCTGTGGGGCACACCTCGAGGTTTTGAAAACCTATGCAGGGACTTGGCCGTTACCCCTGAAGACGTGAATGATCTCATTTTCAAACTGGCTCCTATCGGGCTGACAGGGTCATCACAGTCATCCCCTCCTGTGCGCCCCAATCTCCGTATAGTTACCGACTGATGTCCCTGCGTTAGGGATGGGCGACAGCCCGCAATTGGTCGGCCGCGCGGCGGGAGGCCACGAACCGGATGTGTAACAAGATCTGCCGCCACCCACAGCTGAAGCTGGGTTGAGAAATGGGAACGCCCCGGGTCCGTTCAAAGACGGAATACCGGGGCGACCAAGTTATGTGTCCAAGTAACATGGCGGAGCATGCTCTAAGCAGAGCGCGCTCGTCAGAGGCTATCCTGAACTTGCCCCTTCATCGTATCGGAAAGGCACCAAGATTGCATCCCAACACGTCTGCCTATGACCCATGGGTGCAAAATTGGCTGACTGCCGATCGATTCAAGACCTACCTTCGCGCAGCTGGCAACAACACCCAGCGCGCATTCGACTTGTATCAGTGGAATACAGCCGTTAATTCTGCCCTCCTGCATGATTTTGCGCACATGGAAGTCGCACTTCGGAATGCCCTCCACCGTGAACTGAGTACTTTGACCACTCCGTCATTGACCTGGCTTGCCGCACCAACTGCTCTGACACTGTTTCCCGTTGCAATGACCACAAACGGCAAGACCGGTGCCGCCTATGACACCAACGAATGGCTTCGAGGCCGGCTCCAAGACTCTCGTAACAAATTTAAATGTAGCCAAACGGCCAAGCTGCTTTCTCCGATGGCGGAAGGCCGCATCGTGGCGGATCTCACGTTCGGCGTTTGGGTAGAGCTCCTTCATCCGCGATTTGAACCCACTTTATGGACAGTTGCGTTACGCAACGCAGTTGCTCCAGGTGTCGCCCGCCAAGACGTCTACGCACGGCTTCGTACCCTTAACGACGTAAGGAACCGACTCGCTCATCACGAGCCCAACCTAAAAAATGCGAACAAGGCACACCGCGATCTTTTCTGGCTACTCAGCGTTTTGGACCGAGATATTCAGGCGCACGTACGAACTCACAGCGCGGTCGCAGGTCTACTCGCATCGCGCCCTTAGCCGATGTCCACACGAGCAGTTCACGCTTGGCCCCTGCTACGCAACTATCCAATATGAGGGCAATGGATTACTGGCCACATGAGAGCTTCGTTTCCCGCATATGGAATCGCCCTTGCCGAAATATCATCAAAGGAACCCTTGACTGGACGACCGGGCGTCGCCACTTTGGGCCCCAAGT
>JBDTQM010000332.1:0-3393 GCA_039932175.1 Specibacter sp. | reverse complement strand
CTAGCCGCCGCTGACGGCAATGACTCCCGGATTCTCGGTGTCGAACACGAGCCGGCGGTTGGCGATCTTGTCGGTGAAGAACCTGTCGTGACTGACCACCAGGACGGCGCCGGGGAAATGCAGCAGCGCCCGCTCCATGACCTGAGTGCTGGACATGTCCAGGTGGTTGGTGGGCTCATCGAGCACCAGCACCGATGCGCCGGACAGCAGGCACTGGGCCATGGCCACGCGGGCACGCTGGCCACCGGAGAGGTTGCCGATCTTTTGTTTGAGGTCTGCCTCGGAGAACTGGAACATGGCAAGGAACCTGTTCACTGACTTCTTGGTGGCGGTCAAGGCAAGGCTGTCCGGCATGGCGTTGACGGCGTGCGTGACAGTGTCATCCGGGTCCAGCTCATCCAGGAGCTGGTTGTAGGAGACCAGCCCGCCGCCCTTGGCCCAGGTGACGTAGCCGGAATCGGCGGCTTCTTCCCCTGTCAGGGCGCGCAGGAGCGTGGACTTGCCCGAGCCGTTGGAGCCAAGAACCACAATCCTGTTGCCGCGGCGGATCTCAAAGCTGAGGTCGTTGAACAAGGTGCGGTCCCCATAGGACTTGGTGAGGGACTCCACCCGGCACAGCACATCCTTAACGTGCAGGCCGCCGTAAATCTCGGTGATGATCTTGTCCACGGGGCGCGGCGCGCGGGACTTCTTGATCTTGGAGAGCTTTGAATCCAGCCCCTTGGACGCTGCCTTGGCGGCCTCGCGGCGGTCGGAGATTCCTTCAGATTCAAACGCCAGCAGTTCGGACTCGTGCATGAACTGGCTTTCCAGCGTCTTCAGGCGGAACTGCTTGGCCACAACGTATTCGGCAAAGTTGCCCGGGTACTCATGCAGGTGGAAGTTCTCCAGCTCAATGATGCGGTTGACCACCGCATCCAGGAACTTCCTGTCGTGGGAGACGATGATCGCCGCACCCTTGAAGTTCTTGAACCAGGCCTCGAGCCATTCCACGCCCGCCACATCAAGGTAGTTGGTGGGCTCATCCAGGAGCAAAACGTCGGGCGCCTCCAGCAGGATCTTCGCCAGTGCGGCACGGTTGCGCCAGCCGCCGGAGAGATCGTCAATGGCTGAAACGCGGTGGGCATCGCTGAAGCTGAGGGTGGTCAGCACCTTGTCGATGTTGCGCTTGTAGTCCCAGCCGTCCAGCCGGTCCATGTCGTCGAAAAGCTCCGACTGGCGGTGGATCAGGCGGTCGAGCTCATCGGCTGCGGGGTCCGACGCGATGGCTGCGTCGATGCCGGCCAGTTCCGCTTCAATGTCCTTGACATGGGCAAAGAGCTCTTCGAGCACCTCCAGGATGGTGGAGGCGCCGTTCAGCTCGGAGAACTGTGAAAAGTAGCCAATCTTGGTGCCCAATTCCACGGCGACGGTGCCGGTATCGGGTTCAACCTGGTCCATCACGAGCTTGAGCAGGGTGGACTTTCCGGAACCGTTCTTGCCGATCATGCCCACCCGGTCGCCGGCTTCGAGCTTGAAGAACGCCTCGCGCAGCACCTGGACCTTGTCGAAGCGCACGGAAACGTCGTTGAGGCGGATCAAGCTCATGGGGTGTGGTCCTTTGTTGCAGAGAGTCGGGCAGGAAAAACACCCGAGCCAAGTTTACCGGCTGGCGCGGGTGCGCGCGGTGGTGACCGGGCGGAAGAACCATTGGCGCCTTCCGCCCCGGGGTGACAATGTTGAGCCATGGGATCCTTGGTTGATTTTGCAGCGGCAGGACGGGCATTTCAGGCGTACCGGGCGGAACCGGTGGGGGCCGCGCGGGGCGCGGTCATCGTGATCCATGAGATTTGGGGCCTAAATGCGCACACCCGGGACATTGCCGACCGCTTTGCGCTGGAGGGCTACCTGGCCGTGGCCCCGGACCTCATGGGACTGGCCGGGTTGGACGCGGTGCTGCTGGCGGACCTGGGTGAGAGGCGCGCCGACCCGGCGGCCATGGCCGAGGTCCAGCCGCTAATCCGGGCGGCCACCGCACCCATGAACTCCCCCGAAATGGCTGCACGCACCAGGGCCGGGGTTGCTGAAGTCTTTGAGTATCTCAACTCGACCCTTGAAGGTGCCGGCCGGACAGCCGTGGTGGGTTTCTGCTTTGGCGGAAGCTACTCCTTCGCCTTGGCCGTGGAGGAGCCCCGGCTCGCGGCAGCCGTGCCGTTCTATGGCCACGCCGGCTACTCAGCGTCCGAGCTTGCCGCCATTACCTGCCCGGTGCTGGCGTTCTACGGGGAAGACGATGCCAGCCTCGTTGACGCGCTGCCGGAGCTCACCTGGCGTATGCAACAAGCCGGGGTGGAATTCCGTTCCATGGTCTTTCCCGGCGCCGGGCACGCCTTCTTCAATGACAGCAACCCGCTGATGTACCGCGCGGACCCCGCACGGATCGCGTGGGGGCAGACGCTGGAGTTCCTGGCCCGGGAGCTTTCCCCGAAATAGGCGTGCATCAGCCAGCCATGTGCGCAATCTGGATCAGGTTCCCGCAGGTGTCATCGAAGACCGCAGTGGTCACCGGCCCCATGTTCATGGGCTGCTGCGTGAATCGGACGCCGAGTCCGCTCAGGCGTTCATATTCGGCCTGAACGTCGTCGACGGCGAACTGAGTGAACGGGATGCCGTCGGCGACGAGTGCATCCTTGAACGGGTGCACGGCCGGATGGCCGCTGGGCTCCAGCAGCAGGCGCGTGCCGTCGGTGTCTTGGGCAGAGGCCACCGTCAGCCACCGGTCCGCACCCAAGGGGACATCGTCCTTCTTCACGAACCCCAGCTTTTCGGTGTAAAACGCCAGAGCCTTTGCCTGGTCGTCAACGAACACGCTTGTCAGGTGGATTCGCATAGCGGTTTCCCTTGTCTTCGGTGCCGGCTGTGCCGGGCTTGTTGAGCCACCGCTCGACGATCGATTCAAGCGGTTTGGTGTTGATGTGCAGGAATTTGTACCGGCCCTCGCGCCTGGTTTCAACGAGTCCGGCGGCCTCCAGTACGTCCAGGTGCTGCGAGACTGCCTGGCGCGACGACGAGAGCCCGTGGGCCATGAGCAGGCGCCCGCAGAGCTCAAAGAGCGTCTGCCCGTCCCGTTCAGCCAACTCGTCCAGGATGATCCGCCGGGTTGGATCGGCCAGGGCCTTGAATACGTCCGCCACAGGCCCACCATAGGCAAGTAGCAACTTGCATGTCAATGGCCTCGTCCAAGCACTGCCTCGGGCAGCCCGCCCACGACCTGTTCACCGTCCAGCTGGCGGTTGCATTGTGCGCCCTAGGCGGGGCACACGGTACGGTGGGGGCAAGCTGTGCGGCCGCCAAAGAAGGGCGGCCCGACGATTGGATGGTTGGACTGATGAGCGCGCCGATTCGCATTGGAAT
>JBDTQM010000331.1:0-3397 GCA_039932175.1 Specibacter sp. | reverse complement strand
GGCTTAGGCAACAACTCTCAGGAAGAGGTGCTGCACATCATGAAAGCATTTACGTGCCAGGGCGAGAGGAACGTCAGCGTTAAAGAAGTAGCTGACCCGATCATTGAGAAGCCCACCGACGCAGTCATTAAGGTCACCTCCTCCGCGATCTTCGGTTCGGATCTGGACCGCCAAGAAGTCTTAAGTCCCTAAATGCACAAGGGCGACGTCATGGGTCATGAAACCATCGGGCTCTTCCATGAGGTAGGCAGCGCGGTCACCAACCTCGCCGTGGGTGCCCGGGTGATCACCCCCTTCAATATCTCCTGTGGCACGTGCCATATGTGCAGCCTGGGCATGCAATCGCAATGTGAAACCACCCAAGTCCGGGAAAAAGGCCCCGGCGCCAGTCTTTTTGGCTTCTCCGAACTGTACGGCTCGGTCCCGGGCGGGCAAGCAGAATGCCTTCGCGTCCCCCGGCCGACTACGGTCCCATCAAGGTGTGTCATGACCTGCCCGATCAGCAATACCTCTACCTGTCTGACATCCTGCCCACAGCATGGCAGTGCGGGGCTTATGCCAATGTGCCCGACGGCGGAACACTGGCAGTTTTCGGCTTGGGCCCTGTGGGGAAGCTTGCCACAAGGGCGGCCAGGCATTAGGGCCACCGGGTCATCGGCATTGATCCGGTTCCCGAGCGGCGTGCCATGGCAGAGCGGCATGGTGTGGAAACTTTGGATTACAGCGCCGAGATTGGCGATCAACTGAGGGTGATGACTGATGACTGATGGCAGGGGGCCGATTCCGTCCTTGATGCCGTGGGCATGGAAGCGCATGGATCCCCGGCGGCTGCTTTTACCCAGTTCGCGGCCGGACTGTTGCCCGATGCCCTGGCACAGAAGGCCGTCGAAACGGTGGGCGTTGACAGGCTCAGTGTTCTTCATTCAGCCAGTGATACTGTCCGCCGGGGCCGCACCATTTCGCTCAGTGGAGTGTATGGCAGCATGGCCGATCCAATACCCATGATGACCCTGTTTGATCAGCAAATTCAGCTGCGCATGGGCCCATGCAACGTCAAACATTGGATAGCTGAGCTGCTGCCCCTCGTGGAGGATCCCAGTGTTCCTCTGGGAGTGGCAGACCTCATTACCATGAGATCCCCTTGGCCGATGCGCCCCGGGCCTACGAAATGTTCCAAAAAGAAAGGGACGGCTGCATCACGGTCACCCTTAAGCCCTAAAGTTCCCTTAGCGTCCAAGGGGCGGCGGCCTTGCCCGCCGCTCATGATACCTTCGTCAGCCCGCGTTTCTCCCGGCAGGACACCCCCGGCTCCCAATTCCGCGATATTTCCGCTTATGGGGCTCGGATTGCTGCTCACATTATTATGCCGATCCAGCTCTTTAAGCTGTGGACGTCGACACCGTAATCATGACGGCAACCGATTCCGGCAGCGGCTGCGAGGTAATGTACTGTTTTGTCAGCATCATGCACTCCTGCCCCAACGCACCATTAACGACGAACTCTTCACTGGAGGACGAATGGAAGTCTGGCCCGGAACCGCCTACCCGCTGGGCGCCACTTTTGACGGCACCGGTACTAATTTTTCCCTTTTCAGCGAGCACGCAGAGCGAGTCCAGCTCTGCCTTTTGGCCGATGACTTGAGTGAAGTCCGGATCGAGGTGGAGGAGATCGATGGCTATGTGTGGCACTGCTATCTTCCTGAAGTTCAGCCCGGCCAACTCTATGGCTACCGCGTGCATGGGCCGTATGCGCCCGAGCAAGGCCACCGCTTTGACCCCAACAAGCTGCTCCTGGACCCCTACGCCAAGTCCATCCAAGGACAAATCGACTGGGACCCTGCGCTCTTCTCCTACCAGTTCGACGACCCGGACTCCCGTCAGGAAGCAGACTCCGCACCCCACACAATGTACAGCGTGGTCATCAACCCCTTCTTCGACTGGGACGGCGACCGCCAGCTTCGCATCCCGTACCATGACTCAGTCATTTACGAGGCCCATGTCAAGGGCCTGACCCAGCTTCACCCCGAAATCCCGGAGGACCAGCGCGGCAGCTACGCGGGCGTGGCCCACCCCGCCATGATTGAGCACTACAAGAAGTTGGGAATCACCGCCGTCGAGCTGATGCCCGTCCATCAGTTCGTCAACGACGGCACCCTGGTTGAACAGGGCCGCAGCAATTATTGGGGTTACAACAGCATTGGGTTTTTCGCCCCACAAAACAGCTACAGTTCCACCGGTGAACGCGAGCACCAAGTCCAGGAATTCAAGGCAATGGTGCGTGACCTGCACAGGGCCGGCATTGAGGTCATCCTCGACGTGGTTTACAACCACACCGCAGAAGGCAACCACCTGGGCCCCACCCTTTCCTTCAAGGGTATCGACAACGCGGCCTACTACCGTCTGGTGGAGGACGACCTGCAGTTCTACATGGACTACACCGGCACGGGCAACTCCTTAAACGTGAGGCATCCGCATTCGTTGCAGCTGATCATGGATTCCCTGCGCTACTGGGCTACCGAGATGCATGTCGACGGCTTCCGTTTTGATCTGGCCTCCACCTTGGCCCGGGAATTCTATGACGTGGACAAACTTTCCACCTTTTTCGAAATCATCCAGCAGGACCCCGTCATCTCCCAGGTCAAGCTCATTGCCGAGCCTTGGGATGTTGGGCCCGGCGGCTACCAAGTGGGCAACTTCCCGCCACAATGGACCGAATGGAACGGAAAATACCGGGATACTGTCCGTGACTTCTGGCGGGGGGAGCCTGCAACTCTTGCTGAATTCGCCTCGCGGGTGACCGGCTCGGCTGATCTGTACGAAAATTCTGGGCGCCGCCCCGTCGCCTCAATTAACTTTGTCACTGCCCATGACGGCTTCACCCTGCGTGACTTGGTCTCCTACAACGAGAAGCACAATGAGGCCAACGGCGAAGGCAACAACGACGGCGAATCGCACAACCGCTCTTGGAACTGCGGAGTGGAGGGCCCCACGGACGACGAGGAGATCCTCACCCTCCGCGCCCGCCAACAGCGCAACATCATCGCCACCCTCCTGTTGTCGCAGGGCGTGCCGATGATTGTGCATGGTGACGAGCTGGGTCGCACGCAACTTGGCAATAACAACACCTACTGCCAGGATTCCGAGCTCAGCTGGGTGGACTGGGATACGGTCGACCAGCCGCTCATAGAATTCACCGCTCAGGTGAATAAAATCCGCCGCGAGCATCCCATTTTCCGACGCAGCCGCTTTTTTGATGGCCGGCCAGTACTCCGCGAAGAGGGCCAGGAGCTGCCCGACATTGTGTGGCTCAGGGCCGACGGCGCCGAAATGCGCCCCGAGGACTGGGACAGCGGATTTGGTCGCAGTGTAGGTGTGTTTTACAACGGTGAGGGCATCCA
>JBDTQM010000330.1:0-3401 GCA_039932175.1 Specibacter sp. | reverse complement strand
CGGCGCCCCGTTCCGCTTCCGGCGCCCCCGTCGACGGGGTGCGAACAGCGGAACGGGGCGCCGCTGCTTCGTGGGGCGCCGCTGTGATTCTATTGCTGCGGGAGGCCGGCTTGCCGGAGGAGCTGCTGGAAGCGGTCGCGGTCCATCATTTCCGCCCAGGTCCAGCGGACAAACCTGGCACCCTGGGCGCGGATCTGGTCCTCCCGCCGCTTTTCGGCCATGATTCGTTCCTCCACGGACAACCCTTTGCCCCAATCTTTGCGAAGGTATTTTCCCATGCCATCAAATTCGCCGGCCGTCTGTTGCTCCTTGAACCAAAAGTCCACGAATGCGTTGTTGCCATCGCGCAGCACAAACTGTTGCTGTAGAACAGGGGCAGGGAAGCCCAGCTCATGCATCCGGACCCGGCTCAGTGACTCGCCGGCCGACCCGGAAAGTCCGGAGCCGAACTCAATGACGGCTGTGGCCCTTTCGCGGGCGGCCCGTGAGGGCAGAAGGCGGGCTGCAGCCAGCAGCTCCAGGGCCACCAGTGGCTGGCCCTGGGGCACCTCGTTGGACCATGAACACTCCTGATTCGCACCTGCCGGGTCTCCTGGCCGCGTGAAGAAGTTGGTTCCGTTGTCCTCCTGGCCGGAGTGCAGGCTGGAATCGCAGACGGCCACAGCATAGGGAAACCGCAGGGAGGAAATCAATTGCATGGTGGTGGTCAGTTTGTCAGTCAGCAGCACGGGCCCGCATTGGACCACGCCTGTGCTCATCGAGCCGCGGTGCCGCTCGATGCTGTTGCGGCTGCGCCCACCCTCGGTTGACTCAGTCACGACATGCAGTTTCCTTGGTGTGCCCACGATCCATAGCCCCCACACGAGGGCTGCGCTCGCGTGGCAGAAAACAGCTTCGGCGTCTATGAGGCATTGGAACGCCAGGGCCCACGGCCCGTAGCGGGATTTCTGATCCATGGCGGCCCAGTCATTTGACCGAACGTAGATGCCACGGCGAAGGCGGACCAGTTCACCTGCGTTGGAGAGTTTGGCGAGTTCGCGCGGGTCCTGGCCGATGCGTTTAAAGTCGGCGGCCCGGATCAATCGTGGTGTGCCCATGCCCTTCAGCGTGCCATTGTCCGTGGGAGTGCAACAGGGGCAAAACCGATTCTGTGGACAACAATGTGCAGTATCCACAGGCTGCCAACAAGGAGCAGGTGGCCGAAACAGGTGATCATCGGCCGGTGCCCACGAAAAAAGCGCCCCGTTCCGCTTCCAGCGCCCCGGAGACGGGGTGCCGCAAGCGGAACGGGGCGCCGGGAGGGCGGAGCCGGGCGCTGGGAGGGCGGTGAGCGGTCCACGGGGTTGAGCGCTTAAACAGCTGACCCGCAGCAGTGGCGAAAAACGCTTCATTGCCGCGTTTTCGACCACTGCTGCGGGTCAGCTGTTAGGGGTTACCGCTTAGCCGTGGCTGCGGCGGCGGCGGATCAACATGGTTGCCGCACCGGCAAACAGTGCCAGCAGGGCGAAGGCCAGGATCGGAAGGACCCCGTTGGCGCCGGTGTTGGAGAGTTCTCCAGCGCCATTGCCTGCTGCCTGTGTGGTTGCACCCGCGGTGGCGGACTGGCCGGCGGCGGCTCCGGTGACTGTCAGCGCGAGGCTGACCTCCACTGACTTGCCGTCGGCGCTGGTACCGGCAATGACCACCGTGTGCTGGCCGGAAGGTACGTTGGCTGGCAGTTTGACGGTCAATGTGGCCGTGCCGTCCTTGGCAACCATCGCTGTGCCCAACAGAACAGGCTCGGAGTGCAGCGTGAACGTTGCCTTGGTGCCGGGCTTGAAGTTCTGCGCCGTGATGGTCAGGTTCCCGCCCGGTGCCACAGTTGCGGAGCTGACGCTGCCACCGGCTGTGTTGGTGGGAACGGCCGACGGCGTGGCGCTCGGTGTTGCCGAAGCCGTGGCGCTCGGCGTGGCCGACGGTGTTGCCGACGGCGTGGCGCTCGGCGTGGCCGACGGTGTTGCCGAAGGTGTGGCGCTCGGCGTGGCCGACGGTGTTGCCGAAGGTGTGGCGCTCGGTGTTGCCGAAGGTGTGGCCGTCGGCACCGTTGTGCCACAGCTGAACTTGGCATCGGCCCAGTCAGCCCACTCGTCACCGCTCAAACCGGCCACGACGATCTTTGCCACATTCAGGTCGATGTAGCGGACACCCGTGACATCAACACTGAACGTGTAGGCGTCGCTGTCAACTGTCAGCTGCGGTGAGGTGGCCAGGGTCTTGCCGTCTCCCACCACCGTGAAGACCACGTTGCCGCGGTGCGCCTTGGGCAGCTTCGCGTCGTCAATGCCAACAATCGCGCTGAAGGTGGTGCACTGGGCGCCAAGGTAGTAGCGGATGCTTGAATCGGCGTGAACGCCAAGACCCTTGGGATACACCTTGGCGTCAATGGTGATGGGGGTTCCGTCACCGGCTGCGTTTTCACCGTTGTTCAGGTTGCGCTCAACAGGTCCCCACTCGTTCACGGGCGTGCCCACGAACTCCAGGTCACTGGCGAAGCTGTCCTTGGTGGGTGCAGCAGGTGGCGCGCCCACTGTGCTGATGGCAACGGAGCCTGTGGCAGCCTTGCCGTTGCTGTCTGTGCCGGCAACATTGATGGTGCCAGCGCCCAAGGCTGCATCGGCGGCAACCTTGTAGGTGAAAGTTGCAACGCCGGAGGAGTTGGCCGTTGCCTTGCCCAATTCGGTGGTACCCAGCGAGAAGGTGGCCTCCGTGGCCGCCTTCAAGTCGGAAACCGTGACGGTGTAGCTGCTGCCTTGCTCCAGCGGGCCGCTGGGGCTCACAACAGGCGCCAAGACCACTGCAGGTGCATCATCGGAGCACACAAACTTGGCATCGGCCCAGTCGGCCCAGTCGTTGCCGTTGCTGCCGTTGGGGTCTACCACCAGGGAAATGTACTTGGCGCCCTTCAGGTCAACGTTGATGGGCAGTGCAGCCGAGGCACCCGTCAGGATGCCTGAGTTGTACAGTTCAGCACCGTCACCGAGAACCTTGAAGATCACTGATCCGCGGGTTCCCTGGAAATCGTCAATGCCGATCACGGCGGTGAAAGCGCTGCACTGTGCGCCAACAAAGTACTTGATGGTTGACGCTGCGTGAACACCCAGGCCCTTGTTGTAGACCTTGCTGTCAAGCATGATGGCCGGGCCGTCCTTCTCGCCCTGCTCACCGTTGGTCAGATCCTTCTCGGCAGGTCCCCAGCCATTGGCGGGGGTGCCGATCCACTGCATGTCGGATGCGTAGGTATCCGTAGTGGGCGGGTGCGGCATGGTGTAAACACCAAGGGTGGACTCTGCCTTACGCAGGCCAATGGGGGCCACCGTTGTGGTGTACTCGGAGTTGGCCGTGATGTTGTAGTTGCCGTCGGC
>JBDTQM010000329.1:0-3410 GCA_039932175.1 Specibacter sp. | reverse complement strand
CAACCCCACGGCCGGGTTGACAGAATCAACCCGACCTTAACTTCACGGCATTGGTGCTAGCCCAGGGCGATGTTGTCGATGAGCCGGACCGGGCCCACCGTGGCCGCGATGAGCGCCAAGGCCTGGCCGGTGAAGGGCGTGTCCTGGCAGTTCTCGCCCTGCACGGCAAGTGTTTGCCTGTCCACCACTTCCAGGTAGTCCAATTCGACACCCGGGGCACTGCGCACCAGCTCCTGCGCGGAGGCGATGTCCAGGGGTTCGTGCGCATCCGCACGCTTTTGCAGCAGCCGCAGGGCGCGGGAGAGAACCAGTGCGGATTCGCGCTCCGCCGCAGAGAGGAAACGGTTCCGGCTGGATAGTGCCAGCCCGTCGGCGTCGCGCACTATGGGCACACCCACAATGTCCACAGGGAAGTTCAGGTCGGCCACCATCCTGCGCACCAAAGCCAGCTGCTGGGCGTCCTTCTGGCCGAAATATGCCCGGTAGGCACCGCGGCCGTTGGCGTCCGGTGCCGCCAAGCCGGCATTCGGCAGGCCCAGGTGCAGCAATTTGGCCACGACTGTCAGGGCGCCGTCAAAATGGCCGGGCCTTGAAGCGCCCTCATGCAGCTCACCCAGTTTCCCGGCGGTCACCCGGATGAGGGGCTGCCCGTGGGGGTACATTTCCTCCACGGACGGCGCAAACATGAAGTCCACCCCGGCCTTCTCCAGCAGTTCCAGGTCGGCCTGCGTGGTTCGCGGATACCTGGCCAGGTCCGCGGCGTCGCCAAATTGCAGCGGATTCACAAACACTGTGGCAATGACGACGTCGTTTTCGGCCACGGCCGTGGTGGCAAGTTCAGCATGGCCGGAGTGCAGCGCACCCATGGTGGGCACCAGGCCGAGCGTGCCGCCCGTCCCTGCCGCGCGCCGGGCCAAAAGCTCCGCCGCGGCTGCCTTGAGCTCTGCAATGGTGGTGATGAGGGTGGTGCCCATGAAAGTCGCTTTCGAAATCGAGGTGGGGGGGGTCAGCTGGCGGAGCCGGGTGCGCCGTCGTCGGAAATCAACGCCGCCTGAACAGCAAGGTATGCGTCCGCGGAGAGCAGCCTGCGCTTGGCTGCCCGGGCAGCCGTGACGGATGACATGGCCAGGTAGGCGTCCAGGACGTCCGTGGACGCGGTGTCCAGGGCGTGTTCGCGCAGAGCCGCCGAATGCGCGGCAACAGTCCCAACATCGCCCCGGGCAACTGGCCCGGTCAGGGCTGATTCACCGCTGGTCAGGGCGTTTTCCAGGGCCGCACGCAGCAGCGGGCCCAGGACCTGGTTGGGCGAGGAAACGCCAATGTCACCCAAAATTTGTGCGGCCTGGGCCACCAGGGTGACCATGTGGTTTGCCGAGTGCGCCAACGCCGCGTGGTACAGAACCCTGTCCGCCTCCGCAATGACAACCGGTTCGGCCCCCATCTCCACTACCAGGGCCTGGGCAATGGGCAGCATGGCGGGATCGGCCGTGACGCCGAAACTGCAGTCGTTTAGGCGGGACAAGTCCAAGGTCATGCCCGTGAACGTCATGGCCGGATGCAGGGCCAGCGGAATGCCGCCGGCGGCCTTGACGGGGGCCAACACCCCGGTGCCAAAGCGGCCCGAAGTGTGCGCCACCAACTGGCCCGGCTGCCAGGCACCCATGGCACCCAGGCCGCTGACCAGATCCGGCAGGGCGTCATCGGGGACGGCCAGCAACACCAGTTCCGCCCGCTCCACAATGTCCTGGATTTCCAGGACGGGCACACCCGGCAACAACAGCTCTGCCCGGTCCCTGGAGGCCTGGGACACTGCCGAAACCCCAATCACGGCGTGCCCGGCAGCGCGCAGGGCATGCCCCAGGACGGCGCCAACCTTGCCTGCCCCAATGATTCCAATGCCTAGTCGGCCGGGCTTAATTGCCACGTTGTTGCTCCTTCGAAACTGCTTGTTCTTGTGGTGCCGCGGGCTCCTGCGGCGGGGCCGTCGGCGCCAGCCAGCGTTCGTTGCCGTGGATGCGCCGGGCCGTGGCTGCGCGGGCGGCTTGTTCATCGAACAGCCGGCGGCCGGTTTCCAGGGCCATGTGGTGCACCACGGGCCGGATGGGACCAACCGTGGAGTGCAGTTCAAAGTTCACCAGGCCAAGTGCCGCCATGAGCGGCCCCTGGGCAAGGACCAGGGACTGTGTGCGCTCGTGCGGGACCACCTGGAGTCTGCGGAAGAAGATTCCGTGGCGGCACAGCAGTGCCGTGTCGGTGGCCCGGAACGCGTTGTAGCGCCAGGCCAGGGGGTCGATCCACCGCGCCGACCGAGGTGAGTGGACAAAGCCCTGGGTGTTGCCGGGGCCTTGCAGGCCTGCGGCAAATACCTCGAAGGGGTTGTTCACCCCGGGGTCGGGGAACACCAGGCCCAGCACGGCCATGACCTCGTCAAGCGTTCCTGCCGGCAGCAGGACGGTGCGGGAGCCGTTGTCCGAGTGGTCTGAACCGTAGCCGGCCACGTTCACGTGCACCCGGTACCAGCCAAAGGGCCGCCAGATGGGGCCCTGGCTGATGCCCACCGCCTGCACCCGGCCCGGCGGAATGGTTTGTGCACGGGTTTCCAGCATGCCGTAGTGCAGCCGGACCCCGTCGGGGGAGAGAGCAACACGGAAGTTGAAGTTGCCCGTAATGGATTTCCAGTAGGAGGCGCCAATGACAATGAACATGGGGATGGCCGCGGCCAGGACACCGGGATAGCCCGACCACACGCCGGCAACAATGGTTGCCGCTATGAACAACAGGGCAAAAACCGTTGTGCTGGAGAAAATTGCGGCACCGATGATCCGCGCCGGCTTCAGCGCAAGCACAGGGGTTTCCGGGGCTTCCTGAATTTGTTCCGGCGATTGCGGGTCAATGACTGCCCCCGCCGCACGGGCAAGAATGGCCGCCCGCAGCCGCTTGGCCTCCGCCAGTTTGAGGAAGGAGAGCTTCATGGCGGACTTCCCGCCGTCGGCCACTTCAAACTTCAGCTCGGCCAGCCCAAAAGCCCGCGCCACCAGCGGCTGCACCACGTCGATGGCCTGGACGCGGTCGATCCGGGCGCGCCGCTGCTGGCGGAAGATGACCCCGGAATTGATGTGGACGTGCTCGTCGGTGACCTGGTAGCGGGTGAAACGCCACTGCAGGAAAAAGCTCACCCCGAAAATGACGACGGCGGCGGCCACCACGGCCAGCACCAGCACGACCGGTGCTCCCCCGTCTCCCGACGGGGCATCCCCGAAGCCACTGGAAAACATGGTTTCCAGCGAGTTTCGGCCGAAGATGAACAGCACCGCAACCACGGCAACCCAGCCGCGCACCAGGGGCGAGACAGGGTGCACGCGGTGCCACAAATCGGGGGCATCGGTGGTGAAAGGCTGCTCGCTCACAAG
>JBDTQM010000328.1:0-3423 GCA_039932175.1 Specibacter sp. | reverse complement strand
TGATGAGCATGCAAAACAGTTACCGTGCCCGTGGCGCCGTCCGGGATGCCGGCCTGGCGCTGGGCATGGACAGGGCCCAGATTGACCAAATAGCCAAGCAGCTGTGGCGGTTTTCGGCAGGTTCCTTCCGGGAAGCATTGGAGGAGAAGCCCGAGTTGCGCGATTTTGCCGCGCAGGTGGAGAACTCCCGCCAGGGGCAGGGTGGCGCCCAGCTGGATCTGCTGGTTGACCTCACCGAACGTCTGGACAGTTTGCCCAGGCACATTTCCATGCACCCGTGCGGGGTGATCTTAGGGGATTCGTCCCTGTTGAACAGGACGCCTGTGCAGCCGAGCGGGCTGGGCCTGCCCATGAGCCAATTTGATAAGCACGACATGGATGCCATGGGCATGCTAAAGCTTGATGTGCTGGGCGTGCGCATGCAAAGCGCCATGGCCTATGCTGTGCGGGAAATCATCCGCCTGCACCCTTCCAAGGAAGCCGTTGCCGTTGAGGGCGGGCATCACCTAGCCGCGCCGTTCATAGCCGAGGACGGGGCCATTGATTTGGACGCCGTCCCGCTCGACGACGAACCCACCTTTGAGTTGATCCGCAGCACCCACACGCTGGGGTGTTTTCAGATTGAGTCCCCGGGCCAGCGCGAACTGGTGGGAAAGATGGCGCCCACCGAATTTAGCGACCTGGTCATAGACATTTCCTTGTTCCGGCCCGGCCCCATGAAATCAAACATGGTGAAACCGTATCTGGAGAACAGGGCGGGCTTTACCCCCGCCCATTACGCCCACGCGGATCTCATCCCGGCTCTTGCGGAGACGCATGGGGTGACGGTTTTTCATGAACAGGTGCTGCGAACGTTCAGTGTCATGACCAGGTGCACGCTGTCCCGTGCCGACGAGTTTCGGCGTGGGCTGGGAAAGCCCGCCGTGGAGCCAACCATTGAAAAGTACTTCAGGGAACATTCAGCTGCGCACGGCTACAGCGCGGCTGTCATTGATGAGGTGTGGGAGACGCTGAAGGCCTTTGGCAGTTTTGGCTTCTGCAAGGCCCACGGGGCGGCTTTCGCCATTCCCACCTATCAGTCGGCCTGGCTGAAGGCACACCACCCGGCCGAGTTCCTGGCCGGGTTGTGGGAGCACGATCCCGGCATGTACCCGCGGCGCCTGCTGGTGGCCGAGGCAAGGCGCCTGGGCATCCCCATCCTGCCGCTGGACATCAACGCCAGCAGCGGGCAGTACCGCGCCGAGCGGACAGCCGGCAAGGTGACAGGCATCCGCATGAGCCTGGCCGGGGTGTTCGGGCTCTCCGGGACGGAACTGAAACGGATCCTCAACGGCCAGCCCTATGATTCCCTGGCCGATCTGCGCGAGCGGGCCAAACTGAGCCGGCCGGCGTTAAAGCGGCTTGCCCAGCTTGGCGCCCTGGATTCCTTGCACCACCAGGCGCAAAGCCTTACCGGAAACATGGCAAACCGGGCCGATCTCATAGCCCACGTCAACAGCCTGCCCGCGAACAAGACCACCAAGCGCAACCAACCCATTGCGGGTCAGCTGCACCTGCCCATGGAGGACGTGGAGCTGGGCGCGCTGCCGGCTGTGCACCCTGCGGCCAGCATGGCGGAGACGGTGCGCACAGAACTGGACCTGTTGTCCATGGACGTCAGCGAGCACCTGATGGGAAGTTATGCACCCCTGATGGAGCAGCTGGGCGTCAGCCGGGCGGACCAACTGTTGGGCATGCGCAACAACAGTGAGGTCCTGGTGGCCGGGGTGCGGGTGGCCACGCAAACCCCGCCCATGCGGGGCGGAAAGCGGGTGGTGTTCATCAGCATTGACGACGGCACCGGATGCGTGGACACCACCTTCTTCACCGAGGCGCAGGAGAAGTCGGGCCCCCTGCTGTTCGGCACCCGGATGCTTCTGATCCGGGGGCTGACACGGCGGACGGGGCCGCGCGGAATCACCGTTCAGGCGTTGGAGGCCTGGGATTTGCAAAACACCGCATTGCTCCCGGAACCGCCCGTGTTGGAAGGCGTCCCGCCAACCCGATACCATCAAAGAGGCTCACAGCAACCCCCGTATGTTGCTTAGACATGGAGCCACACAGGACAAATCAAGGAGTTAAACGTGCCAGTGGATACACAAATCACCATCAATGTCGAGGGCGTCGCGACTTCGGTGGCCACCGGCACCACCGGCGCGGAGCTGTTCTTTGAACGCCGCGAAGTAGTTGTCATGCGCGTGGACGGGGTTTTGAAGGACCTGTCCGCCGTCCTGGAGGCAGATGCTTCCGTGGAGCCCGTGGCCATCGATTCCCCCGACGGGCTTGACGTTTTGCGCCACTCAACAGCCCACGTCATGGCCCAGGCCGTGCAGGCGTTGCGCCCCGATGCCAAGTTGGGCATTGGGCCGTACATCACCGACGGTTTCTACTTCGACTTTGACGTTGCCGAGCCCTTCACGCCCGAGGATCTGAAGATCCTTGAGAAGATGATGCTCAAGATCGTCAACCAAAACCAAAAGTTTGCCCGCCGCGTGGTTTCCGAGGACGAGGCCCGCGTTGCCATGGCCAACGAGCCCTACAAACTGGAGCTCCTGGGCAAGAAGAACGACGGCGACTCCGCCGAAGGCGTGAACGTTGAGGTGGGCGCCGGTGAGATCACCATCTACGAAAACGTTGACCGAAAGAGCGGCGAAGCCGTATGGTGCGATTTGTGCCGCGGCCCGCACCTGCAAAACACCAAGCTGATCTCCAACGCGTTCGCCCTGACCCGCACCTCCGCCGCCTACTGGCTGGGCAACCAGAACAACCAACAGCTGCAGCGCATCTACGGCACGGCATGGCCCACCAAGGAAGCCCTGAAGGCCTACCAGGAGCGCATTGCCGAGGCAGAGCGCCGCGACCACCGCAAGCTCGGTGTGGAACTTGACCTGTTCTCCTTCCCGGATGAGTTGGGCTCAGGCCTGCCCGTGTTCCACCCCAAGGGCGGGATCATCCGCAAGGAGATGGAAGACTACTCGCGCAAGCGCCATGTCGAGGCAGGCTACGACTTTGTCTACACCCCGCACATCACCAAGGCGAACCTGTACGAGGTCTCCGGCCACCTGGACTGGTACCGGGACGGCATGTTCCCGCCCATGCACGTTGATGCTGAGCTGAACGAAGACGGCACTGTGCGCAAGCCCGGCCAGGACTACTACCTCAAGCCCATGAACTGCCCCATGCACAACCTGATCTTCCGCTCCCGCGGACGCTCCTACCGTGAACTGCCGTTGCGCCTGTTCGAGTTCGGCTCCGTCTACCGCTACGAGAAGTCCGGCGTGGTCCACGGCCTGACCCGCGTGCGCGGCATGACACAGGACGACGCCCACATCTTCTGCACGAAGGAGATGATGACGGAGGAGCTCACGTCGCTGCTCGACTTCG